>DATHSO010000182.1:0-47999 GCA_035464095.1 Candidatus Methylomirabilota bacterium
AGAGCCCGGCGATGCGCCAGGTCTTCGACGCGGTCGAGCGGGTCGCGACCAGCGACGCCACGGTCCTGGTCCGGGGCGAGACCGGCACCGGCAAGGAGCTGGTGGCCCGCGCGGTGCACACCGCGAGCCGGCGGGCCAGGAAGCCATGGATCACCGTCAACTGCGCGGCGATCCCGGCCAACCTCATCGAGAGCGAGTTCTTCGGGCATGTCCGCGGCGCCTTCACCGGGGCGACGACCGCCCGCGAGGGGCGCTTCGCCATGGCCGACGGCGGCACCCTGTTCCTCGACGAGGTCGGCGACCTGTCCGCACCGTTGCAGGCCAAGCTCCTGCGGGTGGTGCAGGAGCGGGAGTTCGAGCGGCTCGGCGGCCGCGAGCGGATCCCGGTCGACCTCAACCTGGTCACCGCCACCAACCGCGACCTCGAGGCGATGGTGGCCGCGGGCGAGTTCCGGCAGGACCTCTACTACCGGTTGCGGGTGGTCGTGATCCGCGTCGCACCCCTGCGCGAGCGCCCCACCGACATTCCACTGCTGGCGAGGCACTTCCTCGAGCACTACGGGGAGCGTTTCGGACGCCCCGGCCTGCAGCTGGAACGCGCCGCCCTCGACGCCCTGCTGACCCACTCCTTCCCCGGCAACGTGCGCGAGCTCGAGAACGTGCTCCAGGCCGCCATCGCCCTCGCCCCGGGCGACCTCATCACCGAGGACGACCTGCGCTTCCACACCGACCCCGCGGCCGCCCCGACGACCGACACCGGCCTGTCCCTCGAGGAGCTCGAGCGCCGACACATCGAGCGGGTGCTCCAGGCGGTGGCGGGGAATCGCAATGCCGCAGCGAGAGTCCTCGGCATCGACCGGTCCACCCTCTACCGCAAGATGCAGCGTTTCGCAACACAAGATGCAAAACGCCACTAGAACCTAAAGTTCTCCATCACAATAACTTCAGTCGTCTCTCAAGCAAATTATCCCCAACGAGTTGCATAATGCGACTTCGCGAGCCCATCGATCGGCCGATGATTCTGGCACGGGACTTGCGGAGAGCCGTGCCGGAGGTTGCTCGATGAGGTCACTGGCACTCGTGAAGATCCCGGCCGCCGCGCTCGCGCTGCTCGCTGCCGCCGCCACCGCCCAGCTCGCGAACCTCAGCTTCGAGATCCCCCACCACCAACTCCGGCTCGCGTGGACTCTGACTCGCGTTCTGCTACAGTTGTAGGCTCATCATGGAGGTCGTGCTGCACCTTCCGGTGGTGCCGAACGTCGAGCTGGTCGCCGCCAAAGCCGTCGAGACCGTGGGCAGCGCCCTCGGGATGGACCGCACCCGCATCGAGGCCGCGAGCGTCGCCATCGTCGAGGCCTGCCTCAATGCCATGGAGCACGGGGGCGGCCAGATGGTCGTTCGGATGTCCGTCGAGGCCCTCGGGCAGCGCCCGAGCCTGGTCATCGAGGTCGAGGACCACGGCCAGGGCTTCGACCCCGAGCTGGCGCCGCGCAACAGCGCATCCCGGGTGCACGGCTGCACCTCGAAACGGGGCTGGGGCCTGACGCTGATCCGGGAGCTCATGGACGAGGTGCAGATCCGATCGAACCCGGGCAGGACGCTGGTCCGGATGCGCAAGTACGTGGAGAATGCACCATGAACGACGAACAGATGCGACTCTCGAAGGATGTGATCACCGACGGTTTCGGTGTCATCGCGGCGGCCGGCTACATCAACAACGAGGGCGGTCAGGCCATCGCCGACGCCGCCAACGAGCTCATCGACCGCGGCTGCGGCACCCTGCTCATCGACCTCGAAGGAACGCGGATCATCAACTCCATCGGCGTGTCCATCCTGCTCGAGATCATGGAGAAGCTCCTCGAGGACGAGGGGCGGCTGGCCTTCTGCAACCTGACCCCGACGATCTCGAAGACCTTCGAGATCATGGGCCTGGTGCAGTACGCCACGATCTATCCGGACCGCGAAGCGGCCCACACCGCACTGATGGGTGATGCCTCTGTCTGATCTCCTGCGCCTCGCCGACAGCGCCCTCAGCAGCCTCCCGAGCCCCCAGTTCGCCGAGGACTGGCTGCGGGCGGTGGTCGAGGCCACCGGCTCCCGTGCCGGCGTGCTGCGGCGCCGTGGCGAGACCGTGGCCCGCTGGCCCCGGACCGTGTCGCGCCAGGTGGAGCAGGCCACCGAGGGTTGGAGCGAGGTCCCGTTCTCGGGCGACATCGCTGGCTGGTCCCTGCACCTGCTCCAGCTCGGGCGCCTCGACGAGACCTCTCTGGCCGCGGCGCGCCTCGGCCTGCGGGCCTGGCAGCTGCGCGAGGAGCTCAAGCGGGCCCGCTTCGACGAGCGCTTCCACCTCTGGGAGCTCGAGGCCATCCGCACCATCGCCGGGTCCATCGGCGGCATTCTCGAGCCCGAGCGGGTGGCCGACGAGCTCATCAGCCACCTTGTCGCCCTGCTCGGCGTCCGCAGTGCGCACATCTACCTCGGCGACGACGCCGCCGGGGCACGAGCGGTGGCCGGCTTCGGCAGGCCCGTCATCGACGACGAGCAGCTCGCAGCGGCATGGGAGGGCGGCACCTACTCCAAGGAGGTGGTGGCGATCCCCCTGGTCGCCGACGGCGGGACCCTGGGCCTGCTGGTGGCGGCCCACAAGGAGGCCCGGGCCGGCACCGAGCCCTTCGCGAGCAACGACATCCGCCTCCTCGAGCTGTTCGCGGTCCAGGTCACGGTGGCCATGGAGTACCTCCGGCTGACCCTGGCGTCGCTGGAGCGCGAGCGCCTTCGCAACGAGCTCGAGACTGCCGCCGTCATCCAGTCCCACCTGTTTCCGCAGCGCTTCCCCGAAGTGGCCGGCTACCGGCTGGCGGCCGAGGCGACCCCCAGCCGGCACGTTGCCGGCGACACCTACGACGTCATGTGCGTCGGCGACGACCTCATGGTCACCATCACCGACGTCTCCGGCAAGGGCGTCGGCGCCGGCATGATCGCCTCCGGCATCCACGCCGCGGTGCGCCTGCTCGCCGCGGAGGCCGCCGGGCTCGCGACCTTGACCGAGCGGGTCAACGCCTACCTGGCGGGCGCCACCGCCGACAACCGCTTCGCCACCTTCGCTCTGGCCCGGATCGAACCCCGGGGCCGGCTGACGGTGGTCAACGCCGGTCACTGCCCGGTACTGATCCGCCGCGCCGACGGCCGGGTCGACGAGATCGGCTCCAGCGGCCTGCCCCTCGGCATCATGGAGGACGCGTGCTATCGGGAGGAGGAGTCCCGACTCGAGCCCGGCGACCTGCTTCTGCTCTACACCGACGGCCTCACCGAGGCGGAAAGCCCGGACGAGGAGGAGTTCGGGGTCGAGCGGGTGGCCGCGGTCGTCGCCGGCCTCGAGGCGCCGTCGGCCGAGGCCGCCTGCACCGAGCTGCTCGCCGCCGTCGCCAGCCACGTCGCCGGCCGACCCCTGCACGACGACGCCACCCTGCTCGTTGTGGAGCGGCTCGCGGAATAGCGGCAATTCGTCGGACGAATTGCGGCGGCGCGTCGGACGCGCCGACCGGTCCGGCGTCGCCTCGAAGACCCGCCACGGCTCGCCGGTAGCGGGCAGCGTCCGGAACCGGGTTTGGCGCTGCCGACCGCCGCAGCGCCCGTGAGGGCGGGTGTAAAACCCGCCCCTACGATACAAACCGGAAACCACGACGCAAAACAGAAACCGCTCGTAGGGGAGGGTTTTACACCCTTCCCCCGGCTCGGACGCCGTGGCGGCCGAGACGGACCCGACCCGGTCGCTGCGCCTGATCGCTGGCGCTGACCACTGTCGCTGTCGCTGTTCGCTGTTTGCTGACGCTGCCCCTGCTTGCTGACGCTGCCCCTGCTTGCTGACGCTGCCATCGGGCACGGGCACGGGCACGGGCACGGGACCGAACCCGACGCGGACGCAGTCGACCGGCATCGTCCGGGCGAGGCCGGCGAGCCGCCGGCCCCACAATGCGGCTCCGGCTTCCTTCCACGTCAGGACTTCGGATGCAGCGACAGCGGCAGCGGCAGCGGCAGCGGCAGCGGCAGCGGCAGCGGCAGCGGCAGCGGCAGCGGCAGCGGCAGCGGCAGCGGCAGACTCGTGAACCCGAGACCTACTTTCCGAAAAGCGCCCGGGCTGCCGCAGCCCGGGCGCTTTTCGGAACCCGCACTCCCGGTGACGTCTCGCGGACCTCAGTCCTTGTACATCGCCTCGATGAGGTCGACGTAGTCCTTCTCGACGACCCGGCGCTTGACCTTGAGGGTGGGCGTCAGGTGGCCGCCGTCGATGGACAGCATCAGGGGCAGGACCCGGAACTTCTTGATCTGCTCGTAGCGGGCGAGGGCGGCGTTGGTCTCGTCGACCACGGCCGCGTAGCGGGCCTGCAGGGCCGGGTGCCGGGTCAGCTCCTCGACGGTGGCGTACGGGACACCCTCGGCGGCGGCCCAGCGCTCGAGCTCCTCCTGGTTGGGCGACAGCAGGGCGACGATGTAGGGCCGTCGGTCGCCGATCAGAACCGCGTTGTCGATCAGCGGCGAGCGCTTGAGCTCGTTCTCGATGGGCTGGGGCGCCACGTTCTTGCCGCCGGCGGTGACGATGATGTCCTTCTTGCGGTCGGTGATCCGGATGAAGCCGTCGGCGTCGATGTCGGCGATGTCGCCGGTGAGGAAGAAGCCGTCGGCGTCGAAGACCTCGGCGGTCTTGTCGGGCAGGTTCCAGTACCCGGTCATCACGCTGGGGCCCTTGACGCAGAGCTCGCCGTCCTCGGCGACCTTGACCTCGACCTCGCGCACCGCCTGGCCGACGGTGCCGATGCGGGTCATCCCGGGCGCGGCGCCGTTGACCGCGATCACCGGCGAGGTCTCGGTGAGGCCGTAGCCCTCCAGGATCCGGACCCCGATGGAGTGGAAGAACTCGTTGACGAAGACCGGCAGCGGCGCCCCGCCGGAGATGCAGAAGCGGACCCGGCCGCCGAGGCCTTCGCGGACCTTGGACAGGACGAGCTTGTCGGCCAGGGCGTAGCTCAGGCCCCCCGGCGCCTTGCCGGCGAGCACCTTCGGGTAGGCCTTGCCCCCGGCCTTCACCGCCCAGTCGAAGAGAGCCCGGCGCAGCGGCGGCGCCTGTCCGACCTTGTCCATGATCTTGTCGTAGACCTTCTCGTAAAACCGCGGCACGCCGGCGAAGACCGTGGGCTTGATCTGGGCCACCAGGTCGCCCACGTGGTAGACCGAGCAGTAGCCCTTGCTGACGGCCAGGTACATGTACAGGTAGCCCACCATGCGCTCGAAGACGTGGCACAGGGGCAGGAACTCGAGGCCGAAGTCCTCGGGCTCGATGGGCGCCCGGTCGTAGGCCGCGAGGACGTTGCGCACGAGGTTGTTGTGGGTGAGGGTGACCCCCTTGGGGTTGCCGGTGGTGCCCGAGGTGTAGATCAGGGTCAGGACGTCGTCGGCCTCGACCTTCGAGGCGCGCTGCCAGAACAGGTCGCCGGCGTCGCCACCGGCCCCGGACTCGACGACCTCGTCGATGGCGACGACGCCGGCGGCAGCGGGAGGCCCCTCGATCTGGATCAGCAGCTCGAGCGCGGGGCACTGCTCCCTGACCTCGAGGAACTTGGCCATCTGCTCGGGGCTCTCGACCACGGCGGCCTTGGCGCCGGAGTCCTTGGCCTGGTAGGCGACCTGGGACGGGTTGAGGGTGCCGTACACCGGGACGTCGACGCCGCCGAGGTCGGCGACGGCGAGGTCGACCAGGTGCCACTCGGGTCGGTTGTCCGACAGCAGCATGACCCGGTCGCCGCGCCCGATGCCGAGCTTCTCGAGGCCGCGGGCGAAGGCCGCCGTGCGCTCGAAGAAGGCTGCCGTACTGAGCACGCGCTCGCCGTCGGGCGTGAAGTGGAAGTAGTGCCGGTCCCGGGGCCGGTCGTACTCCCGGCGGTACAGGTCGAGGATGTTGCGTTCGGTCACGGTCGAACCCCCTCGGTACCGGTGCACGTCATCATGCCGCGGGTGAGGATCTCGAGGAGGGGGTCGACGCCGCGCACCAGGTCGCCGGGCTGATCGGTGAGGATCCAGCTCATGACGAGCTCGTCGACCGCGCCGAAGACCACGTTGGTGGCCAGCCCGGGACTGATGTCCCCGCGGAACACCCCCAACTCCTGCCCCTCCTCGACGATGCTGCGCACCAAGTTCAGATACTCGCCGAGTTTACCACGCGTGAACAAGCTCATGAAACGACGCGAGTGGCGGGTCTCGATCTGCAGCACGTGCGCCAGGTCGCGGTCGCGGCCCAGGGTCTCCAGGTGCAGCCGCACCATCACCCGGAGCTTGTCCAGGGGATCGTCGAGATGGGCCATCTCCTGCTCGAGGCGCTCGATGAACCTCCCGAGCACGTCGTCGAAGATGCTCAGCAGCAGGTGCTCCTTGCCTTCGAAATAGAGGTACAGGGTGCCGTCCGCCACCTCGGCCTGCTTGGCGACGTCGGTCATGCGGGCCGCGAAGTACCCCTTGGAGGCGAACACCTTGGTGGCCGCGCGCAGGATCCTCTGGTGCTTGACCTCGCGCGAGCTGAGTCGACGCGCCGTTCGGCTGTCCGGCATGGAGCCTCCCCGCCCGGCCCGAGCCGAGGCGAACTGAATGAATCTTCATTCATGTTTCCACCGGGCTCGGTCCCCTGTCAAGCCGGGGCCGCCGCGGGCGCCCCGCTCGGGGCCGGCGGTCCGCGTCCGGTGTACCATTCGGGACGAACCGTCGGAAGGGGGTCCGCCATGGAGGCGTTCGAGGGCCTGAGCGAGCAGGAAGTCCGGTTCAAGGTCTACGAGTCCTTCAAGGAGACCTTCGCCAGCGCACCGATCCGACTCATGAGCCGCACCGTCAGCGCCATGCGCTCCATGGGGTACACCGACCTGGCGTCGGCAATCGGCGACCTCGACTGGCGGACCGTCCCCGCCGACGACCGAGACGACCCCTTCCTCCGGGACGACTGGGAGGCCCTGCTGGTCCAGGCCTTCGACAACATGGCGGGCTGGCTCCACCAGCTGGCCGCGAGGCCCCTGGCCTACAACCTGGACTCCCTCGGCTACCCGGCGGTGGTGGAGGCCTGGTCCGGGATGTGGCGCCGGCAGCTCGCCATCGAGTTCCGCAACCGGCGCGGCAAGCCGCCCGAGGTCTTCGTCTTCCACGGCGGCAACCAGGCCGTCCAGGCCGCCCTGGTCGGGGTCGCCGAGGCGAGGCGAAACCGCGTCGGCGCCGGCACGCCGGCCACGGTCCTGGTCCCGCTGCCGACCTTCTCCTGCCCCATGGACCAGATCGCGCTGCAGGGCATGCAGGCCTACTTCCTGACGCCCGCCGGCAAGGGCATGGACCCGGGGCCCGAGGACATCGCCCGGGTCCCGGACGGCGTCGACATCGACGGCGTCTACGCCATGCCGGTGAACAACCCCACCGGGCGGACGGTCGAGCCGGACCGGCTGCGCGCGCTGGTGGAGGCGGTGGTCGACCGGTGGCCCCACGCCGGGATCATCCTCGACTCGGTGTACGTGCGCATGCACCCCCGCTACCGCCAGCTCCTGGCCTGGTTCGACGACGACCCTCGCTTCGCCGAGTCGATCATCTTCATCGACTCCCTGTCCAAGTCCCACGGCGTCACCGGCCTGCGTGCGGGGGCCCTGCTGACCCGGTCGTCGCGGCTGCGCGACGGCGTCCTGCGTTTCGCCCAGAACGTGATGGCCGGCCCCACCAACACCATGCAGGCGGTGGTCCTCGGCCTCATCGGTCCCTACGCCACCGGCGAGGAGGAGCTGTCCGACTACCTCACCCGGCTCCAGCTCCGGATCGGCAGCCACCTCCAGCGGCGGCGCCGCCTCCTCCTCGAGGACGCCTTCGCCTCCTGGGGCGAGCTCCTCGACGACGAGCAGCCGCTGCTGCCCGACCCCGAGACCTACGACTGGGAGGGCTCCATGTACGCCGTGCCCAAGCTGTCCGCCCGGTGCCGCGAGCGGGCCAGGGAGCGCGGGCTCTCCCCCACCGTCGCCTTCTACCTCGACACCGGCATCGGCGGCGTACCGCTCGAGGGCTTCTGCCGCAACCGCAATCTGGAGCGCCACGGGCTCGTGGCGAACCGGGACCTGGACGAGCTCCAGGTCTTCCAGGACTACGCCTCGCAGTTCGTGCGGCTGAGCTTCGGCATGACCCCACCGCCCCGGCGCCGCAGGGCGACGGATCACGGTTAACCGCGAAGGCGCCAAGAACGCGAAGATCATCACCGGGTGGGGCCGCGCGACGGCATTGAGCCGTCGCGGGGCCCCACTTGGGTTGCTTGGCGCGCTTCGCGTCTTAGCGGTTGATGTCCGTCTCAACCCGGAAGAGGGCGCTGACGGAGAGGGCGGCGACGGTGGCGAGGGCGAAGGCGGGGACCAGCTCGTAGAGGTGGTAGAGCCCCCACCTGGGAACCAGGAACCAGCCGAGCAGGGTCAGCCCGGTGGCCGCGAGCACCGCGGCGCTGTGCCCGACCTCGAAGGCCTCGGTCACCCGGCCCAGGACCAGGATCGCCGCCGCCGCCACGATCACCATCCACCACAGCCGGTCGAAGAGCAGCGGGTCGATGGCGGCCCGGTCGGTCATGGCGGTGATGCCGAGCTTCCAGACCACCGTCACCCCGGCGCCGGTGAGCATGCAGGCCAGGGCCCCGTAGCGGTTCATCCACGAGTCCCGGAGGGCGAGCAGGGTGAGGGGCGCGAAGCTGGCGCCGAGGCCCGACCAGGCGAAGAGCACGAACCAGAAGACCACGCTCTCGCCGCGCAGCGCCACCAGGACCCCGAGCACGCCGACCACCGCCACGGTGATCCGGCCCAGAACGAGACTCCGCCGATCGTCCCGGGCCCGGCCCAGCCCCTGCTCGACGACGTCGTAGGACACCGACGACGCCGCCACCAGCAGCTGGGACGAGACCGTGGACAGGATCGCCGAGATCACCGCCGCCAGCAGCAGCCCGGCGACGATGGGGTGGGCGAAGGTCAGGGCCAGGGCCATGAGGGCGCGCTCGCCGTCGGCGAGGTCCGGCAGCGACACCCGGGCCACCAGGCCGACCAGGCCGGCGCCGTAGAACACCGCCACCCCCCACAGCATGGCGATGATCTGCAGGCGCTGGACGTCGCGGTCGCTGCGGGTCGCCATGTAGCGGGTGATCACGTGGGGCATGCCCGGGTAGCCGAGGCCGATGCCGAGCTCGCCGACCACGAAGCCCCACAGGGCGGGGCCGAGCCGGCCGCCGGTGGCGGTGAGGAGATCGGGGTCGGCGGCGCCGAGGCCGGCGACCAGCGAGCCGAGGCCGCCGATCCTCGCAATCGCCCACAGCGGCAGCGCGATCAGGGCCGCGGCCACCAGCAGGCCCTGGAAGAGGTCGGTCCAGGCCACCGCGCGGAACCCTCCGAGGACCGTCACCACGGTGATGACGGCGGCGCCGACCAGCACGCCCGCCAGGTAGCCAGCGCCCTCGACGCCCAGACCCAGCGAGCTCGAGAAGGCCTTGCCGGCGGCGGTCATCTGGGATGCCACGTAGATCATCATGCAGGCCAGGATGATGGTGGTGGCGGTGATGCGGAGGACGTTGCGGGGATCGCCCCAGCGGCGGGTGATGACGTCGGTCAGGGTCACCGAGCCGTGGGTCGCCGACAGCTCGCGCAGGCGCGGCGCCACCACGTAGATGTTGACCAGGTAGCCGAGCAGGCAGCCGGGGGCGTACCACAGGCCGGACACGCCGTAGGCGTAGGTCATGCCGACCGCGCCCAGGGTCACCCAGCCCGACTCCGAGCTGGCGGTGGACGAGATCCCCGCCGCCCAGGGGCCGAGGCTGCGCCCGGCGAGGTGGAAGTCCTCGCCGCCGTGGGTCCGGCGGGACGCCCGCCAGCCGATGGCCAGCAGCACGCCGAGGTAGAGCACCATCACGACGGCGACGGTGGTGACCGTCGGCGCCTCGAGCCCGGTCACAGCCGCCCCCGGATCCGGTCTCGGACCGCGTCCGCCACCACCACGACCGTCAGCAGCAGCGGGAAGACCCAGAGCAGCAGGTGGGCGCCGACCGAAAGGGTGAGTTGTTCCATGCGGGTAGCTTAGCGAAACCAGGCGGAGTTCTGAGTTGAGAGTTCAGAGTTCTGAGTTCAGAGGTGAGAGTTTTCAGTTTTCAGTTTTCAGTTCTTAGTTTTTAGTTTTTAGTTACATCGCAGGATTCCACCTCCGGAGCCTCGACCGCACAAACAACCGAGAACGCGAAACTAAGAACTAAAAACTCAAAACTAAGAACTGAAAACTGGATGCTACACTCCCGCAGCTCGCGAGGGAGGTCGCCCAATGCAGCGAGTCGCGGTGTTGCTGCTTGCAGTGTTCCTGCTTACCGGATGCGCGGCGGAGACGGTCGCCGAGGCGCCGTTCCACGTCATGCTGGTCAACGACGACGGCATCGACTCCCCCGGCCTCGCGGCGGTGGCCGAGATGCTGGCGGCCGATCCCGTCTACCGGGTCACGGTGGTGGCGCCGGCCGAGGAGCAAAGCGGCGTCGGCCACGCCCTCGTGATCCGCCGCGAGATCGCCGTCGTCCCCCACCCCGAGATTGGCGGCGCCCCGGCCTGGTCGGTGGACGCGACCCCTGCCTCGGTGACCGCGGTCGCCCTGACCGTGATCCTCGCCGACGACCCTCCGGACCTGGTGGTGTCGGGCATCAACCGGGGCGAGAACCTGGGCCGTGCGGCCTGGTACTCGGGCACCATCGGCGCCGCCCGCGAGGCGGTGCTCCGGGACGTCCCGGCTGTCGCCCTGTCCCTGGAGCTCGACTGGCAGGACCCCCAGCCGGACTGGAGGGCCGCCGCCGCCCTCGCCAAGCCCATCGTCGACACCGTCCGGCGCGAGGGCCTGCCCCCCGGCATTCTGCTCAACGTCAACTTCCCCCGCGACACCGCCGCCGCCCGCGGCACCCGCCTCGCCGGCCTCGAGCTCGCCCCCGACATGGTCAGCCGCTACGAGGTGGACCGCGTCGAGGGTGAGGTGCGCTACCTCACGAGCCGCTGGGCGCCGCCCCCGGCGACCGACCGCGGCAGCGACGTGTCGGCCATCGCCGACGGTTTCGTCCCGATCACGCCCCTGGCTCTCGACCAGACCGCCTTCACCGCCCTGCCCGGCCTGATCGCCATGGGCCTCGAGCAGAGCTTCGACCCCGCCGAGGGTACTGCCGCCGGGGCCGACTGACGGCCGTGGACGGCGGCCACGCGGCCACCGCTCCCCGGGTCGGGCGGGGGCCCATTGGACAGCGGCCGCCAACCGAGCTAGAGTGTGGCCCCCCGATCGGGACGGTGGCTTGGGTGCGTCCACCGCACCGCCCGGCCGGCCCGGGGTCCCAGGAGGAGAGATGGCACGACGCATCACGCGCAAGCAGCTCAAGCAGAGCGACGAGTTCGTCTCGACCGTCGACTCCATGGTGCAGTGGACGTCGGAGAACTGGCGAGCCATCGCCCTCGCCATCGCCGGGGTCTGCGTCGTCGCCGCCGGCTGGTGGCTGGTGGGAGCCTGGAGCGCGTCGCGCGCCGCCGACGCCTCGTACGCCCTGAGCCAGGCCATCGAGACCTACGAGGGCACCGACATCACCGGCCAGCTCGAGCCCGCCGGCGACCCAGCGGCAGCCGAGGCCCAGCTGCTGGAGGTCATCGATCGCTTCGGTCGCACCGACCAGGCCGACATGGCCCGCCTCTACCTGGCCCGGATCCACTTCGACCGGGGCGACACCGAGGCCGCCCGCGACCTGTTGGTGGGCCTCGCCGAGCGCCACCGGGACGACGCCATCGGCCGGCTCGCCACCCTCGACCTCGTCCACCTGAGGATCGCCGCCGGACAGGCCACCGAGGTCGCCCTCGAGCTCGAAGCCATGGTCGTGGGCTCCAACCCGCGGCTGCCGCGCGACGTCGCTCTGTACGAGCTCGGCAAGCTCTACGTGGCGGAGCAGAAGCCGGACCAGGCCCGGGAGTACTTCCAGAAGCTGGTGGACGAGTTCCCCGAGTCGCCATACCAGGGCCAGGCGCGCCAGCAGCTGCAGGAGCTGGGCTGACGGCGGCGGGACCGTGACCGCGAGGCGGCCGTGAGCTTCGTGGAGGCCATCGCCCGCAAGCGCGACGGCCTGCCCCTCGACCGGGATGACGTCCGCGCCTTCGTGGCCGGCGCGACCTCGGGCGAGCTGCCCCCCGAGCAGCTGGCGGCCATGCTGATGGCGATCTGCTGCCGGGGCATGTCGGCCGAGGAGACCTCCTGGCTGACCGACGACATGCTGCGCTCCGGCGAGGCCTGGGAGCTCGGTTCGGCCCGCCCGGAGGCGGTGGACAAGCACTCCACCGGCGGCGTCGGCGACACCGTGTCCCTGGTGCTCGCGCCGCTGCTGGCGTCGGTCGACGTGCCGGTGGCCATGATGGCCGGCCGGGGCCTCGGCCACACCCAGGGCACCCTCGACAAGCTCGAGGCCATCCCGGGCTTCGGCTGCGACCACGACCGCGACGGCCTGCTCGAGCTGCTCGACGCGGCGGGCGCGGCGATCGTCGCCCAGACCGACGACATCGCCCCCGCCGACCGCACCCTGTACGCGCTGCGGGACGTCACCGCCACCGTGCCCTCCCTGCCGCTGATCGTGGCTTCCATCATGTCCAAGAAGCTCGCCCTGGGCGCCGCCACCCTGGTACTCGACGTCAAGTGGGGCCGGGGGGCGTTCCGGGAGACCGTGGCCGAGGCTCGCGAGCTCGCGGCCGCCCTGCGCGAGGTGGCGCGCGCCGCCGGGGTCGCCTGCGAGGCCCTCGTCACCGACATGAACCAGCCCCTCGGGCCGGCCCTGGGCACCGCCAACGAGGTCCGGGCCGCCGTCGAGGTCCTGGCCGGCGGCGGCGATGGGCGCCTGCGCGAGGTCAGCCTTCGGCTGTGCGAGCAGGCCATGGTCCTGCGCGGCGGCGACCGCGGCGACGCCCGCCGGCGCCTCGAGGCGAGCCTCGGGTCGGGGCGCGCCCTCGAGGCCTGGGGCCTCATGGTGGCGGCCCACGGCGGCGACCCCGATCCCGAGCGCCTGCCGCGGCCCGATCGCACCCGCGAGGTCGTGGCCGGGCGTTCCGGCTTCGTCACCGGCATCGCCGCCGCGAGCCTCGGCCGGGCGGCGGCCGCCGCCGGTGCCGGGCGCAGCCGCCGGGACGAGGCGCTGGCCTTCGGGGCCGGTGTCACGGTCCACGCTCGCCTCGGCGACCACGTCGAGCCCGGCCGGCCCCTGGCCACCCTCGAGCTCGGCGAGCGCCGGGTCGACGAGGAGGCGTTGGCCCGACGGATCGGCGCCTCCTTCGAGATCGGCGACCGGCCGGTCGAGGCGTCCCCCCTGGTGCTCGGCACGGTCGACGAGGTCGATCCGGCCCCAGCCAGCGACCGCTGATCGCCACCCGGCATCGTGGTACCCTGCGGCCGTATGATCAAGTTCGGGACCTCGGGATGGCGCGGCGTCATCGGCCGCGAGGTGACCTTCCGCAACGTGCGGGTGATCACCAGCGCGCTCCTCGATCTCCTGCGCGAGGGCGAGACCCAGCCGGGCTCGGTCGTCATCGGCTACGACACCCGGATGCTGTCCGAGAAGTTCGCCCGGGCGGCGGCCGAGCTGGTGGCGTCGGCAGGGGTCCGGGCCGATCTCACCAGCCGCGACGTGCCGTCCCCGGTGGTCGCCGCCGCGGTGATCGAGCGCGGCGCGGCGGCCGGTATGGTCTTCACCGGCAGCCACAACCCGCCCGAGTACAACGGGCTCAAGGTCTACACCGGCGACGGCATCCTGGCGCCGGACGGGGTCACCGACCGCCTCGAGGCGCGGGTCGCCGAGCTCGCCGACGGCTACGACGACACCTTCCTGCCCAACGCCGAGCTCATCGGCAGCTTCGACCCCAAGCCCAGCTATCTGGCCCGCCTCCAGTCCCTCATCGACTGGCACGCCATCCGGGCGAGCGGCGTCAAGATCGTGGTCGACTCCCTGTTCGGCACCTGCCGCGAGTACCTCGACCACATCTTGCTCGAGAACGACATTCCGATCACCGTCATCCACAACACCCGCGACCCCTACTTCGGCGGCTACGCCCCGGACTGCACCTCGGTCAACCTGTCCCGCCTGCGCGACGTCATGCGCAGCACCGGCGCCGACCTCGGCCTCGCCACCGACGGCGACGGCGACCGCTTCGGGGTCCTCGACCGGGGGGCGAGGATGTGCGACTCCTCGACCGCCATCGCCCTGGTCCTGGACTACCTGGCGCGCCGGCGCTCGTTCCGCGGCGCGGTGGGCCGGACCCTGGCCACGTCGTCCCTGATGGACGCCGTCGCCCGCGAGCACGGCCTGGAGATCGTCGAGACCCCGGTCGGCTTCAAGCACTTCGGGCCCCTGCTGGTGGACGGCAGCCTGGAGTTCGCCGGCGAGGAGTCGGCGGGGCTGGCCTGGGCCCGGCACCTGCCCGAGCGCGACGGGATCCTCGCCAACCTCCTGGTGGCCGAGATGGTGGCGGTGGAGGGCAAGGGCCTCGCCGAGCTCGTGGCCGACCTCGAGCAGCGGGTCGGCAGCTATCACTTCCGGCGCACCCAGATCCCCCTGACCCGGCGGTCGCGGCAGATCTTCGAGCGTCGGCTCACCCAGAAATGGGCCACCATCGGAGGCCGGGAGGTGGTCGCGGTCGACCGCCGGGACGGCCTCAAGCTGGTCTTCGAGGGCGGGGGCTGGCTGGCGATCCGGCTGTCCGGCACCGAGCCAAAGATCCGGCTCTACGCCGAGGGCCGCAGCTCCGAGGAGATGCGGCACCTCATGCACCTGGCCCGGCAACTCTTCAGCGATCGGAGGCTGTAGCCATGTTCGACATCGAGTTCGTCAGCGGCCGGGAGGTCCTGGACTCCCGAGGCAACCCCACCGTGGAGGCCGAGGTCGTGCTGTCCGGCGGCTTCGTCGGCCACGCCATCGTGCCTTCGGGCGCCTCCACCGGCTCGCGGGAGGCCCTGGAGCTGCGCGACGGCGACCCCGAGCGCTACCTGGGAAAGGGTGTGCTGCAGGCGGTCGACAACATCAACGGCCCCATCGCCGAGGCGGTGGAGGGTCTCGACGCCCGCGACCAGCTCGGGGTCGACCGGGCGATGCTCGACGCCGACGGCACCGACAACAAGGCGGGCCTGGGCGCCAACGCCATCCTGGCGGTTTCCCTGGCGGTGGCCAAGGCTGCCGCCGAGACCTCCGGTCTGCCCCTGTACCAGTACCTCGGCGGCTGCGGCGCCCGCGAGCTGCCGGTGCCGATGATGAACATCGTCAACGGCGGCGCCCACGCCGACAACTCGGTGGACTTCCAGGAGTTCATGGTGATGCCGGTGGGCTTCGCCACCTTCTCCGAGGCGCTCCGGGCCGGGGTCGAGGTCTTCCACACCCTCAAGAAGGTGCTCGCCGCCCGCGGCCTGGCCACCGCGGTCGGCGACGAGGGCGGCTTCGCCCCCGACCTGCCGTCCAACCGGGCCGCCCTCGAGCTCATCATGGAGGCGATCGAAAAGGCCGGCTACGCTCCCGGTGACCAGATCGGCCTCGCCCTGGACGTGGCGGCCTCCGAGCTGTTCTCGGACGGCGTCTACAACCTCGCCGGCGAGGGCCGCTCCGGCCTGTCGGCCGACGACCTCATCGCGACCTACAGCGAGCTGGTGGGAGCCTTCCCGATCCTGTCCATCGAGGACGGCCTCGCCGAGGGCGACTGGGAGGGCTGGAAGCGCCTCACCGACGCCCTGGGTGATCGCATCCAGCTGGTCGGCGACGACCTCCTGGTCACCAACCCTGCGATCATCGCCGAGGCCATCGACCGCGGGGTCTGCAACTCGGTGCTCATCAAGCTCAACCAGATCGGCTCCCTGTCCGAGACCATCGACGCCATCGAGATGACCCACAAGGCGGGCTACACCGCGGTCATCTCGCACCGCTCCGGCGAGACCGAGGACACCACCATCGCCGACCTGGCGGTGGCCCTCAACACCGGCCAGATCAAGACCGGCTCGGCGAGCCGCACCGACCGCATCGCCAAGTACAACCGCCTGCTCAGGATCGAGGAGGAGCTCGAGGACGCCGCCCGCTTCCGCGGCCGCGCCGCCCTCAAGCGCTGACGGGGGACGGGCCGGGACCGGCATGGGGCGCCTGCCGCTGATTCTCGCCGCCGTGGTCGTGGTCGTCGCCCTCGGGCTGCTGTCGAGCATCGTCACCCAGGGCTTCGAGGACATGGCCCACGCCGTGGACGAGCGGCAGCGCCTCGAGGCCGAGAAGACGAGGCTCGAGGCCGAGATCGAGACCTTGGAGAGCACCCTCGACGCCCTGGCCACCGACCCCGAGGTGGTGGAGTCCATGGCCCGCAGGGAGCTCGGCTACATCCGCCCCGGCGAGGTCGTGGTCATCGTCGCCACCCCGACCCCGGTACCGCTGCGGGTTTCGGCGGCCGAGCCGACACCGACCCCGCTCCTGCGCCTCGTGGACTGAGCGCCGCGAGCCGCCGGCAGACGCCGCCCGGCCGCCCCCGGTTGCCCGGACCTCGCCTTGACAGCACCCCGCCGCGCCCCTATACTCACCCTCCCTGATTGACGCGGGGTGGAGCAGTCCGGTAGCTCGTTGGGCTCATAACCCAAAGGTCGCAGGTTCAAATCCTGCCCCCGCAACCAGCACTTGAAGCGCGGCGCCACGGCGCCGCGCTTTTTCGTGCTGGTTGTCCGTTTGAACCAGGGACTGGTTCAAACCGGGGGCAGGATTCGTGGTGCGTGCCCCTCCCGGGGCACCGGCCGTCAACGGCCTCGCAACGGCAAATCCTGCCCCGCAACCATGCACACAGGAGCGTGGCGCTTCTTCTTCCTACCGCGGCTCCGCCTTGAGCGACGCCATGTCGATGGAGAAGCGGTACTTGACGTCGGAGCGCAGCATCCGCTCGTAGGCCTCGTTGAGGAGCTGGATCGGGATTACCTCGACGTCGGCGGTGATGCCGTGCTCGCCGCAGAAGTCGAGCATCTCCTGGGTCTCGGCGATGCCGCCGATGAGCGAGCCGGAGACGCGCTTGCGGCCGAACAGCAGGGCGAAGGCGGAGACCGGCAGCGGCTTCTCGGGGGCGCCGACCAGGGTGATCTCGCCGTCGAGCCCGAGCAGCTGGAGGTAGGCGTTGAGGTCGTGGTCGGCGGAGACCGTGTCGAGGATGAAGTCGAAGGTGCCGGCGTGGGCCGCCATCTGCTCCGGGTCGGTGGAGACGATGACCTCGTGCGCGCCGAGGCGCCGGGCGTCCTCGGTCTTGCCCGGCGAGGTCGTGAAGACCACGACGTGGGCGCCGAAGGCGCGGGCGAACTTGACGCCCATGTGGCCGAGTCCGCCGAGGCCAACCACGCCGACCTTCTTGCCCTCGATGTTGCCCCAGCGCCGGATCGGCGAGTAGGTCGTGATCCCGGCGCACAGTAGCGGCGCGGCGCCGGCGGGGTCGAGGTTGTCCGGGATGCGCAGGACGAAGCTCTCGTCGACCACGATGCGCTCGGAGTAGCCGCCGTAGGTGACCCCGCCGAGGTGCGCGTCGGGCGAGTTGTAGGTGAAGGTGGCGTTCGGGCAGAACTGCTCGACGTGGTTTGAGCAGGCGCCGCAGCTGTGGTCCGAGTCGACCAGGCAGCCGACCCCGACCAGGTCACCCTCGTTGAAACCGCTGACGGCGGCGCCGACGGCGGTGACCCGGCCGACGATCTCGTGGCCCGGCACGCAGGGGTAGGTGGTCGGCATGACGCTCGCCCACTCGTCGCGCACGGTGTGGAGGTCGGAGTGGCAGATGCCGCAGTAGAGGATCTCGATCGCGACGTCGCGCTCGGTGGGCTCGCGGCGCTGGATGGTGTCCGGCGCCAACGGCGAGGTCGCACTGGCCGCGGAGTAGGCCTTGGTGGGGTTCATGACGGTCTCCTGTCGTGTGTCGTCAGCAAGCCGCCCGGCGATGTCGTCAGGCGGCTCCGGTGGAAGATGGTTGCCACGGGCTCACGCCTAGCCGAAACCCGCACCCGGCCGGCTGCCATTCCCGGAAGCCCTCGGCCAGGGCGCGGAGCTCGAGCCGAAGACGAGGTCGGCCCGGGTGCCGGTCGGACTGATGTGACCTGCTCGAGAGCCGGCGCCAGGAATCCCGGTGCGCTCGAGCCCGACCGAATGAGCCCCGGCGGTCACCCGCCGGGGCTCTGTGTCGTCGATCTCGGTTTCGATCAGCGCAGGTCGAAACGGTCGAGGTTCATGACCTTGTCCCAGGCGGCGACGAAGTCGTGGACGAACTTCTCCTTCGCGTCGTTTGAGGCGTAGACCTCGGCCAGGGCGCGGAGCTCCGAGTTCGATCCGAAGACGAGGTCGGCCCGGGTTCCGGTCCACTTGACGTTGCCGTTGGCGCGATCACGCCCCTCGTACACGCCCTTGGATCTCGACTCCTTCCACTGGGTCCCCATGTCGAGGAGGTTGGCGAAGAAGTCGTTGGTCAGGGTCCCGGGACGGTCGGTGAGGACGCCGTGGGAGGATCCGCCGTGATTGGCGCCGAGCACCCGCAGACCGCCGACGAGCACGGTCATCTCGGGAGCCGTGAGGCTCAGCAGCTGCGCCCGATCCACCAGCAGGTGCTCTGCGGGACGGGTGAAGCCCTTGGCGAGGTAGTTGCGGAAGCCGTCCGCCTTGATTTCGAGAGGCTCCATGGCCTCGACGTCGGTCTGCTTCACCGTCGCGTCCGTTCGTCCCGGCGCGAACGGAACCTCGATCGCCACCCCCGCGTCCTTCGCGGCCTTCTCGACGGCCGCACAGCCGCCGAGGACCACGAGGTCGGCGAGGGAGACCTTCTTACCGCCCGACTGCTCCGCGTTGAAGCTCTTCCGGATCGTGTCGAGGATCCTGACCACCTTCGCCACACGGGCCGGCTCGTTCACCGCCCAGCTCTTCTGGGGCTCGAGTCGGATGCGGGCGCCGTTGGCGCCGCCCCGCTTGTCGGAGTTTCTGAAGCTCGAGGCCGCGGCCCAGGCGGTGAAGACGAGATCAGCGGTCGACAGTCCCGACGCGAGGATCTTCTTCTTGAGCGCGGCGATGTCCCTCTTGCCGATGAGCTTGTGGTTGACCTTCGGGACCGGGTCCTGCCACAGCAGGTCCTCCTTGGGGACCTCCGGGCCGAGGTAGCGCGACTTGGGCCCCATGTCGCGGTGGGTGAGCTTGAACCAGGCCCGGGCGAAGGCGTCGGCGAATTGGTCCGGGTTCTTGTGGAAGCGCTTGGAGATCTTGTTGTAGACCGGATCCATCCGCATCGCCATGTCGGCGGTGGTCATCATGGGCCGGTGCTTCTTCTTCGGGTCGTGGGCCCCGGGCACCATGTCCTTGTCGGCGACGTCCTTCGGGTGCCACTGCCAGTGGCCTCCGGGGCCCATCACGCACTCCCACTCGTAGCCGAAGAGCATGTCGAAGTAGCCCATGTCCCACTGCGTGGGGTTCGGCGTCCAGGCGCCCTCGAAGCCGCTGGTGATGGTGTCGTCCCCGATGCCGGTGCCGAAGCTGTTCTTCCAGCCGAAGCCCTGCGCTTCGATGGGAGCGCCTTCGGGTTCGCGGTCGAGGTACTTCCCGTCGGGCCCGGCGCCGTGGCACTTGCCGAAGGTGTGGCCGCCGGCGGTCAGCGCGACGGTCTCCTCGTCGTTCATGGCCATGCGCGCGAAGGTCTCGCGAATGTCCCGGCCCGCCTTGACTGGATCCGGCTCGCCGTTCGGGCCCTCGGGGTTGACGTAGATCAGGCCCATCTGCACCGCGCCGTAGGGGTTCTCGAGCTGGCGGTCGCCGGAGTACCGCTCGTCGCCGAGCCACGTCGCCTCGACACCCCAGTCGATGTCCTCCTCGGGCTCCCAGATGTCCTCGCGCCCGCCGGCGAAGCCGAAGGTCTCGAAGCCCATGGACTCGAGGGCGCAGTTGCCGGCCAGGATCATCAGGTCGGCCCAGGAGATCCTGCAGCCGTACTTCTGCTTGATCGGCCAGAGCAGGCGGCGGGCCTTGTCGAGGTTGGCGTTGTCGGGCCAGCTGTTGAGCGGCGCGAAGCGCTGGCTGCCGGAATCGGCGCCGCCCCGGCCGTCCTGGACCCGGTAGGTGCCGGCGCTGTGCCACGCCATGCGGATGAAGAGGCCGCCGTAGTGACCCCAGTCGGCCGGCCACCAGGGCTGCGAGTCGGTCATCAGGGCATAGAGGTCGTGCTTGACGGCCTTCAGGTCGAGCTTGCCGAACTCCTCGGCGTAGTTGAAGCCCTCGCCCATGGGGTTGCAGGTGGGCGGGTTCTGGTGGAGCACCTTCAGGTTGAGCTGCTCCGGCCACCAGTCGCGGTTGGTCACCGGACGCTTGGGCCGTCCGCCCGTCACCGGGCACTTGCTTTCGTCAGACATCTCGGTCCTCCTCGTGTTGGGCTGTGGTGGTTTTCGAAGATCGTTCGGTCGGTGCGGCGGAGAGGCAGTCGGGGCAGCGGCCCCAGTAGATCACCTCGGCCTCGTCGATCTCGAACCCGGCGTCGTCGAGGGGGGTCAGGCACGGTGCCGTGCCGACCGCACAATCGACGTCGACCATCCGGCCGCAGCTGCGGCAGATCAGGTGGTGGTGGTTGTCGCCGGTGCGGTCCTCGTAGCGCGCCGGCGAGCCGGCGGGCTGGATGCGCCGGATGAGGCCCTTGTCGGCCAGGGCGCCCAGGGCGTCGTACACCGCCTGGCGGGAGACGGCGCCGATCTCGTCGCGGACGGTTCCGGCAACATCCTCCGCCGTGGCGTGCGGCCGCCTCGACACCGCCGCCAGAACGGCCAGCCGCTGGGCCGTGACGTGGAGGCCGTGCCGGTGGAGCAGGTCCGCTGGGTCGTCGCTCATGGATGGAGTGTGCATCAAGATATTGATCTTGTCAAGTTTTGGGCTGACGCCAGAAGATCGCCCTCGCTCTCGTCCGCGTCCGCGTCCGACAACAGCGGCAGCGGCAGCGGCAGTGGCAGTGAACAGTCCCCCACATCGCGGGGGCCGTGCCCTCGCCCCCCTCCCGCTCCCGATCTGGTCCGGGTCCGGGTGCGGAAGCGGACGCGGACGCGGGAGCATCGCAGCACCACCACGTCCAGTGCAAGCTTGACAGGCCGCACTCGGAAATATACCTTATTTACGCCATCCCGGATGGTCCGTCCACGCCGGAACCCGGAGGACGCCGCGCGGCACCACCCGCCGGTGCACCGAAAGGAAGGAAGTGGAGCATGGAGCTCAGTGAAGCCCGGACCATCGTCAAGACCCTCGCCCAGGGGGTCGATCCCATGACCGGCGAGGTCTTCGCCCCGGACAGCCCGTACAACCACCCGCGGGTGATCCGCGCGCTGTTCACGGTTCACGGCCACGCCCGCGTGCCGAAGTCCAAGATGAGCCCGGACGAGCGGCGCCAGCAGAACGTGGAGCTCGGCCGGCCCCGCAACGCCGGCCTGCCCTGGTCGGAGGAGGATCGCTCGCTGGTCTCGTCGAAGTTCCGGGACGGCACCACCATGGAGGAGCTGGCCGCCGCCCTGGAGCGCAGCCGCACCGCCATCTACGCCGAGCTGGTCCGGCAGGGCCTGGTGGACCCGGTCGCGATCTGAGGCGGGCACCGGGGCCCGACGACGCCCTGCCCGGGAGCCCCGGGACAGGGTGTGGCGAGGTCGCGGTCCTTCTCAGAGGTGGGAGACGAGGCCGAGACCCACCTCGAACTTCCATGACATCTCCGCACCGCCTCCGGCCGGCGCCCCCGGCCGGAGGGCCATCGTACCCGGGAGCCCGCCACCGAGCTGCCCGAGGCTGCGGCCGAGCCGCGGCTCAGTCGATGGTGAAGGTCTGCAGCTCGACCGGCACCGGGGTGCCGTCCACCAGCACGTCGTCGATGTACCAGCCGGCCCGGTTGACCACGGTCGACGACATGAAGTGCCACTCCACCGTCACGACCCCACCGACGTAGGGTGTCAGGTCCACCGCCTGCTGGACCCAGCCCGTGGGCGCCGCGTAGGCCGACGGGCAGTAGGTCGACACCGAGGTGTTGTTGACCCGGACCTCGGTCCAGTCGAAGTAGGAGAACACGTCCAGCCACTCGTACCACGTCACGGTGGCCGCGGTGTAGGCGCTGAGGTCGACGGTCAGGCTCAGGATGCTGTCGTCGGACGGGTTGGTGTTGTTGCAGGTGCCGCTTGCAGCGCCCTGGTTGTTACCGAGGTTGTTGTGGCAGGTGTTGAGCACCGTCGCCCACATCCCACCTCCCGAGTAGGGCCCCGCAGGCGGCGCCGGAGTGCCGTCGCAACCGGAGGCCGACCAGGCGTAGGAGGTTCCCCACTCCCAGTCGCGGGTGGCGCTCAGGCCTCCGTTGTCGCTGTCGAAGTTGGAGAAGAACACCGTCACGTCGGGCTCGCGAAGCGCCGCGGTGGACGGCGGGTTACCGTACACCGGGGAGGCATTCCACGCAGCCGCAGCCGCGAGCTCGGCCGCCACCTCGTCCTGCACGGTCGTTCTTTCCTGGGCGATCGCCGGCACCACGGCCACGAAACCCGCGATCACGAACACCACCACGTCGAGCCTGGTCTTCATGCCTTCCTCCTCCCCGCGGCCGGATTCGACCGGGATATACCCTGAGAATGTAAACCCCTGGCGAGCCGGCATCAAGGCCCTCACCACCGCGGACACGAGCCACGGCCGTCCGTGGTCGTCAGGCCCGGCGCCGACGACCGTCCCTGGAGCGGGCCGCTCGTTGCCGAGACCCGGCGCGCGGCCGGTCATCGGCAGAGGCAACCGGCGGCGACCACGGCACGCCCACCGGAACCGGCGGCGGCAGCTCGTGCGGGTCGCCGGGATAGAGCACCGCCTCGAGGAACAGGCCGGAGGCAGGAGCCGCCGGTTCCGGAGGCGGCGCCTCGCCGGAGAGCCAGCGTGGGACGTCGGCCGGATCGGCTGCGCCGCGGCCCACCGCCACCAGCGATCCCACCATGCGCCGCACCTGGCCCCACAGGAAGTGGCTGGCGACGATCCGCACCAGGACCAGCTCGCCGAGCTCCCACAGCCGGCACTCGTCGACCACCACGATGGTGCTCGGCGCGGTGTGGCCGGCTCGGGCGAAGGCCGCGTAGTCGTGGCGGCCGACGAAGTGGACAGCGGCGGCCCGCATCCGCTCGAGGTCGAGGGGATCGGCCACCCACCAGGTGACCCGCTTGCCGAAGGCCGACCGGCGCCGGCTGAGCTGGTACAGGTAGCTCCGCGCGACCGCGTCGTGGCGGGCGTGGAAGCGGTCGGGGGCGGGCCGGATGTCGAGCACCGCCAGGTCGCTGGGCAGGACCCGCTCGAGGCGCCCGAGCACCCCGGGGATTTCCATGGTTTGCCGGCAGCGCAGGGAGGCGACCTGCGCCAGTGCGTGGACCCCGGCGTCGGTTCGACCTGCGCCCTGGAGGTTGATCCGGCTGTCGTCCAGGATCTCGCCCAGGGCCGCGGTCAGGGTCCCCTGGACGGTCCGGTGGCGCAGCTGGGTCTGCCAGCCCGAGAACTTGCTGCCGTCGTACTCGATGGTCAGCCGGTAGGTGGGCATGACATCCTCCTTGGCGCCCGACGGCCCGGGCGCCGGCCGAAGGGGGCTTCCCACGCTACGCTTCGCAGCCGCGAGGTGCAAGCTCCCTCGCCCCGGGTCCGTCCCACCCCTTGCCAAACCCACGGGCCCGGTGTATTCAGCGCTCTGCAGCCCCGCCCCGCGACGCTCGGCGGCGGGCGGTGGAGGCCCATGCCCGGCTACGGCGGCATCGCGAAGATCTACGACGGCGAGTACCGCGACTTCTCCTCGGACGTGGCGCTGTACCTGCGCCTGCTGGCCGAGGAGCGGGTGCGCGGGCCGCTGCTCGAGCTCGGCTGCGGCACCGGGCGGGTCGCCCTGCCCCTGGTCCGCGCCGGCTTCCGGGTCACCGGGGTCGACATCTCGGAGGCGATGCTGGCGCGCGCCCGCCGCCACCGCCGCGCGCTGCCGCCCGAGGACGCCATGCGGCTGCGCTTCTCGCTCCAGGACATGACCCGCTTCGGCTTTCCCCGGCGCTTCTCGGCGGCCATCATCGCCTTCAGCACCCTCGCCCTGGTCACCGACCCCGAGGGACGGGCCCGCTGCCTCGAGCTGATCCGCCGCCACCTCGAGACCGGCGGGCTGCTGCTCGTCGACCTCCCCCACCAGCGAGCCCCCGGCGGCACCGTCGAGGCTCGGGTCGCCAGCCGCTTCCGGGTCGTGCCCTGGGGCTACGTGGTCGATAAGGTGGTCGAGGAGCACGACGCCCCGGACGGCCGCCAGCGCCTGGTCCGCTACCTCTACACGGTTCGCCGGTGGACCGACGACGCCATCCTCGACCGCTTCGAGGTCAGCTTCGGCCTCGCCCGTCTGGAGCGTCGCGAGGTCGAGGAAGCACTCTACGCCGCCGGCTTCGACGTCGAGGGCGTGCTCGGCGATTACCGCGGCAACCCCCACGGGCCGCGCAGCCCGCGCATGTTTTTCCAGGCCCGCCGGCTGTGACCGCGGTCCGCACCGCACACTGAGCCGCGGCCGGCGTCAGCCCGACGAGCCGGGGTCGCCCGCCGGCGCTGGTGCTGCCGGTGCCGTGAACCACTGCTCCCGGGGCACCAGCTTCGGCTGCTCGGGGTCGCCCTCGTAGGCCGGGGTCATGATCTGCACACCGTACTCGTTGAAGACGTCGAGGATCGAGCGGTGGAGACCGTCGTAGAGGAAGGGCAGCCGGCCGGGCTGGTCGCAGTACACATTGAGCTCGTAGGTCACGCAGAAGTCGCCGAGCGCGGTCTGGAGCACGAAGGGCTCGGGCTCCCGCAGCAGCCCCGGCGTCCGTTCGGCGGCGAGCAGCAGCATCGCCTCGACCTGCCGCCACGGGGTCTCGTACCCGATGCCGACGGTGGTGTGGAGGATGAGCCCCCGGGACCGGGCGAGGGAGCTGAAGTTGGTCACCTCGCTGCCGAGGATCATCGAGTTCGGGACCACCACATCCTCGTTCTTCGGGGTCCGGAGGTGGGTGACCTGGAGGCGGATGTCCGACACCTCGCCGATGACGTCGCCGATCCTGATCCGGTCGCCGACCCGGAACGCCCGCCGGTAGGTCATGGTGAAGCCGGCGAGCAGGTTGGAGATGATGGACGACGACCCGAGCGATAGCATGACGCCGGCGAAGATCGACACCCCCTTGAAGGCGGCGGTGCTCGAGCCCGGGATGTAGGGGTAGGCCACCACCACGGCGAAGGCGATCACCACCAGCCGCACGATCTTGAAGGTCGGCTTCGCCCACTCCGGGTCGAAGCCGCTCAGGGCCACCGAGCCCCGCCCGACGGCGTCGAAGAACAGGCGGACCAGCTTGAGCAGCCAGCGGACGATCACGAACAGAATGAGAAGGAAGATGATGTTGGGGATCTGCTCGAGGAGCTCCCGACCCATGGCCTCGAGGGGACCGACGACCCAGTCCCAGAGGCGGGCGTGAACCGGCCTCGTCCACGGGAACAGCCCGAGAACCACCTGCAGGTAGACGAGAATCGACAGGACCAGGATCAGGTTGCGGACGAACCGCAGGGTGCCCCGTGCGACCTCTCCGGCCCGCGCCGATCCCCCCTCCTGCACCGACTCGACGCCGAGGGTCCGCAGGCGCCTCTCGATGGCCGCGGCCAGCCGCCGGTCGAGCCAGCGACTCAGCCACCAGACCGCGACCACGACCAGGGCCAGCGCCGCGGTCGCGGCGGCGCCGCGCAGACCGGAGGCGACGAGGGCCTCGGGCTCCCGGTCGGCGCGGTAGGTCGTGATCGCCGATCGCACCCGTTCGGTGACCGCGACCGCCAGCTCCTGACGGTTGACGCCCTCGATCTCGGCGTCGGCGTCGACCAGCCCCAGGAGCCTGGTGTCGCCGGCCATGATGAAGGTCACGACACCCTGGTCGACAGCGGTGATGCTGGCCGGATCGATGGTGCGATCCCGGGCCGCGCTGCGAATCGCGGCCGCCACCCTCGCCGCCCGC
Organism: Candidatus Methylomirabilota bacterium; assembly: GCA_035464095.1. GTDB lineage: Bacteria > Acidobacteriota > Thermoanaerobaculia > Thermoanaerobaculales > Sulfomarinibacteraceae > JAHECW01. The sequence continues at coordinate 26,071 of DATHSO010000182.1, forward strand.
ACTTCAGCCGGCAGGGACGACACACCTCGCAGCTTGAAGAGCACGCCGCCGTCCAAGGTCACCGGTGCGACCTCGAAGCCAGCCTCCGCGCGCGGCGGTCCCGGGGCCTCCGTCTGGGCATGGACGGTTCCGCCGAGCACAACCAGCACTGCAGCGAACGCTCCCGACACCAGCACCCGAAACCAGGTACCCATGGCACGTCTCCTGCACGGGGGGAATCTCTCAACGAGGATCATAATCGCGGGCGGGGAGCCCGGCAAGAGTCCCTGGAGCACCGGAACGGCTGTCGCCGGGGGTCCTCGTTCATGACCGGCACCGGTCGCTGCGGCGAGCCCGGTTGCCGAGCGGCTCACCCCGTCGACGTGCGACGGCAGATGACCACGGTCAGGTCGTCCTGCTGCGCTCGGCCGCCCGAGAAGGCCCGCACCGCCTCGGTGAGCCGTTGCACGATCCCGGCAGCCGACAGCCCGACGTTCGATCCCACCACCTCGATGACCCGATCGACGCCGAACTCGAGCCCTTGCGAGTCCTCGGCTTCGAGGAAGCCGTCGCTGACCATGAGGACGACGTCGCCGGGCGCGGCGACGATCTCGCGGCCTTCGGTGTACGGCCGGTCGCTCAGCATGCCGAGAGGCAGGCCGGTGCTGGCGAGCTCGGCCTTGACCTTGCCGTCGCGGTCGAACACGTAGGCGGTGGGGTGCCCGGCGTTGGCCGACACCACGGATCCCGTGTCCGGGTCGAGGCACGCCACGGCCATGGTGACGAAGAGCCCGGCGTCGAGGTCGGAGACCAGAATCCGGTTGAGGCGGACGAGGGTCTCGCTGAGCGCTAGGTCGGCCTGAAGCAGCGAGCGGAGGTGGGCGCGGGTCTGGACCGCGATCAGGGCGGGGCCGACGCCGTGGCCGCAGGCGTCGGCGACGACGACGCAGATCCGCCCGTCGCGCCCGGCGATGAAGTCGAAGTAGTCGCCGCAGGTCGCGAGGGCGGGCAGGACGGCGCCGGCGAGGTCCCAGCCCGGCACGGCCGGCGGGCTCTGGGGCAGCAGTCGGCGCTGGATCGAGGCGGCCAGGCGCATCTCGACCTCCCGCTCCTCGATCAGCCTGCGATCGGTCAGGTCCCGCATCACCGACACGAAGTGGCTGACCTCCCCGAAGCCCGTGGTCATGGGCGTGATGGTCTGCTCGGCATGGAACAGCCGTCCGTCCCGCCTGCGGTTGACCGGCGTACCGTAGAACGGCTCGCCCCTGAGCAGTGATCCCCAGAGACCGTCGTAGTACTCCGGCCCCTGCTCCCCGGACCTGAGGATGCGCGGCGTCTTGCCGATCACCTCGCGCCGCGGGTAGCCGGTCATGCGCTCGAACGACGGGTTGACGTACTCGATGATCCCGGTGGGGTCGGTGATGAACACCGCGTCCGCGGTCTGATGGACGGCGCTGGACAGCCGCCCGACGAGCCCGTCGGAGCGCGCCTTGTCACCCCTGGCCCGGATCAGCATGGCGACCGTGACGACCAGCGCGGTCAGCGCGACCAGCAGGGACAGCGCCAGCACGACGGGGAGGGCGAGGTTGAGATCGAGCGGGCCGCCCGCGTCCGGGCCGGCGGCGCCCGCCGACCGGGCAGCCACGACGACGGCCGCCGCGATCACCGGCTCGAGGGTTCGGGCGGGCACGGTTTCAACCGAGGGAACGGCGAACGGCTCGGCCGCCAATGCGGCTGCGACCCGCCGGTCGCGGTCCGCGGCGAGAGGTCCGGCTGCTCGCATCGGAGCCGGCCGGCACGCTCACGATGACGCCCCTCGCGATCGAGGGGCGTCGTTCCCGCTGCGGAGTCAGCTGCACGCTACCTGCCGAAGCCGCCGCGATTGCCGCCACCCTGGGGCGCCCGGGCGACGTTGACGGTGATCGTGTTCCCGTCGAGGTCGGAGCTGTTCCTGGCACTGATCGCCGAGTCCCCGGCAGCGTCATCGGCGAAGGTGACGAAGCCGAAACCGCGGGACACGCCCGACTCTCTCTGGGTGATGACCTTGGCCTCGGTGATCTCGCCGTACTCCGAGAACGCACCGCGCAGCCCGAGGTCGTTGGTCGTGGAGCTCAGGCCTCCGACATACAGCTTCTTCGACATGATTTCGTCCTTGCCACTTTCCGCAGGCGCACGATCCACCGTCGCAGGCGCCCTGCTCGTCGGTTCCGGCTCTGTTGTGAACGGGAGAACTGCCGAAGGACTGCCGTTCCGGTCAACCCTGGATCCTCGCTGTCCTCGATCGGTCGGAGGCTCGAGACCAGCACCTCACGCGCCGCCGACCCGTCAACCTCTCACAACCCGCAGCGACGTACAAACTATTCCCAGAAAAAGGTTTGTAAAGACACCCCCCGGGTCCGACCCCGGCCTGGGTCGAACCCGCCCGAGGACCGTCGGCCGGCGCGCGGAAAATCGGTCCGCGGCTCCTCCCACCCCGGGGGTCGGCGGCACCTCGCTCAGTGGCGACCGTTGAGGATCGCGCTCACCTCGTCGCTGTCCACGTCCATGACGTAGCGGATGCCGCTGATCTCGGCCGCCTCGTGGGTCAGGCAGGCGAGGTCGTCGCGCGACACCAGCGAGGTCGAGAACTTGCGGGCGCCGCACATCAGCTGCCGCAGGCCCTGGGCGAGGCGCTCGTAGTAGGTGTAGAGCCCGATGGCGCCGGTCGGCAGAGCCTCGAACCCGGCGTTGCCGAGCTTGCGGCGCAGCTCGCCCGAGGTCACGAAGATCTCGTCCCGGGTGCGGCCGAAGCGCTCGATGTAGACCGGCACCTGGCCGGCCTCGATGGTCCGGCCGATGGTCTTGCCGACCATGGCGGCGGCGATCGGCGAGCGCGCCATGCCCACCAGCTTGACGTAGGGTGCGCCGAGGGCGAGGCCCTTGAAGATCTGGTCCTCGAAGGTGAAGCCACCCGCGACCGCAATCGCCGGCAGGTGGCGGCCCTCGTCGTCGAGCTGCTTGGCATAGCGGTAGAGCAGGGAGTGCAGCTCCACCGGCGGCATCCCCCACTCGTTCATCATGTGCCACGGGCTCATGCCGGTGCCGCCGCCGGCGCCATCCACGGTGAGCAGGTCGAGGCCGTACCTGGACGACCACGCCACCGCCCGCGCCAGGTCGGCGGGCCGGTAGGCGCCGGTCTTGAGGAAGACGTACTTCGCGCCGGCGGCACGGAGCTCCTCGACCCGCTTCGCGAACGACTCCTCCTCGACCATGCCGACCCGGGAGTGGCGCTCGAACTCGTGGAAGGTGCCGCGCTCCCAGGCCCGAATGACCTCGGGGTCGTCGGGGTCGGGCAGCACCACGTAGCCGCGGCGGGCGAGCTCCCGGGCCTTGACCAGGTCCTTGATCTTGACCTCGCCGCCGATGTTCTTCGCTCCCTGGCCCCACTTGAGCTCGACGCACTCGACCCCGAGCTCCGAGATGGCGTACTCCTGGGCGCCGAGGCGGGTGTCCTCGACGTTGGCCTGGACGACGATGGCGCCGTAGCCGTCGATCTGGTGGTCCTTGTAGAGCTTGACCCGGCGCTTGAGGTCGACGGTGTCGACCACCCTGCCGTCGACGATCCTCGCCTCCATGTCCATGCCGACCACGTTCTCGCCGATGGTCAGCCCGGTGCCGGCGAGGGCCGAGCCGATGGCCAGGCCCTCCCAGTTGTTCTTGGCGACGTCGGTGGAGCCGATGCCGGGGATGATCCACGGGTACCGGAACCTGACCCCGCCGTCGTGGCCGAAGCGGACCTCGAGATCGACCGCCGGGAAGATCGCCTTGTCGCTGTCGGCCTCGATGCCGTGCGCCCCCACCGCCGTGCCCATGATGCTGAAGTGGGAGTAGTCCACCGGGAACAGCTTCTCGCCGGCGGTGGTGATGACCCCGAAGGGCTGCGGGTAGATCACCTCGTGGCCGCGGTAGGCCGACTTGCCGATCTCGCACATCCCGATGCAGCCGTCGACACAGGTGACGCACATCCCGGAGGTCGGCACCACCGAGTGCTCGGTCCGGTTCTTGGTGAGCGTCGCTGCGGTGGCGTTGATTCTCGACAGGGACATGGGCAATCCTCCTCGACCGATCAGTCCGGTTTGATCTCACACGCCGCACACGGCTCCATGAAGCACATCATGTCGCCGAAGCGGGGCTTGTCCACGCACGGCGGCGCCAGGTTGGCGCAGGCGCCGCAGATCGCCTGGTCGGGCTCGTTGAAGGTGCAGCGCAGCTCGCACGCGGGGCAGACGTACATGCAGCCGCCGCACAGCCGGCAGACCTCCGAGGTGACGTCGAAGGGGGTGCCGATGCTGCGGGTCTGGCCGCGGCCGCGGAAGCCGATGGCGCCGGCCATCATCTGCTCCGAGCACATGCGGACGCAGCGGCCGCACAGGATGCAGTCCTCGTGCTCCTGGCGGAAGCGCTGGGTGTGGACATCCATGGCCGACGCCAGGTCCTGGATGGTCTTGGACTGGGGGCAGGAGGCGAGCAGCAGCTCCACCACCATGCGCCGTGCCCGCAGCACCCGCTTCGACGCGGTCCGGACCTCGAGGCCCGGCTGGGCCGGGAAGGTGCACGACGACACCAGCCGCGAGCGGGGCGGGGAGCCGACCTCGACCACGCACAGGCGGCAGGCGCCGTAGGGCGACAGCCCCTCCATGTGGCACAGGGTGGGGATCGGGAAGCCCAGGAACTGCGCGGCCTCGAGGACGGTGGTGCCCTCGTCGACGGTGACCTCGAGACCGTTGATGGTGAGCGTGATCATCGCCTCATCCTCCGACCAGCGCCTCGTCCCGCTCGGCGGGCCGGGTGAACTCCAGGTCGCAGCGCAGGCAGCGCGCCGCCTCGGCCCGGGCCTCCTCCGGCGACAGGGTCACCTCGACCTCGGCGAAGTTGCGCTTGCGCCACGCCACCGAGGCGCGCGGGGTCTCGACCCGCTCCTCGGAGAGCCCGCCCTCCCCGAGCTCCACAGGCGCCACGTAGCCGGTGGGCAGGCAGCCGCCGTTGTGGTGCTCGAGGGGCTCGCCGCGGACGAAGTGCAGGATCATCTCCGCCGCCCGACGGCCCGCCGCCACCGCCTCGATGATGGTATTGGGGCCGGTCACCACGTCGCCGGCGGCGAAGACCTCGGGACGGCTGGTGCGCAGGGTGTCGGCGTCGACCCGGACCGTGTTGGCCGGGGTGGTCTCGATGCCCCCCGACCGGGCCGGGCCGAGGGCGTCGACCCCCGAGTCCTCGCTGATGGCGACGATCAGGGTGTCGAGCTCGAGGGTGAACTCCGAGCCGGGGACGGCCACCGGCCGGCGGCGGCCGCTGGCGTCGGGCTCGCCGAGGGTGTTGCGGACGCACTCCAGGTGCGAGAAGACGCCGTTGGTGGTCCCGATCCGGACCGGGGTCACCAGGGTTTCGATGGCGATGCCCTCCTCGAGGGCGGCCTCGATCTCCTCGGCGAAGGCCGGCATCTCGGTGCGGGTCCGGCGGTAGAAGATGGTGACGCCGTCCACGTCTCGCTGCCGGACCGCGGTTCGGGCGGCGTCGATGGCGGAGTTGCCGCCGCCGATGACCCCGACCCGGCCCCGGGCGAGCTGCTCGCCGCGCAGGTTGAAGGCCTTGAGGAAGTCGATGGAGGGCAGCACCCCGGGGGCGTCCTCGCCCTCGAGCTCGAGGGGCCGGCTCTTGTGGGCGCCCATGGCCAGCAGCACCGCCGAGAAGCCGTCGGCCAACAGGCCGTCGACGGTCACGTCGCGGCCCACCGAAACCCCGCAGTGGACCTCGATGGTGTCGTCGAGCAGGGCCTCGATCTCGCGCCGCACGACCTCGCCGGGCAGGCGGTAGGACGGGATCGCGCAGTAGAGCATGCCGCCGGGCTCGGACTCGGCCTCGAGCAGGCTCACTCTGCAGCCCGCCAGGGACAGCTCGTGGGCGGCGGTGAGCCCGGCCGGACCGGCGCCGACCACGGCGATCCGGGGCGGCTCGCCGGCGCCGTCCCAGGCGCGGCGCTCGGGAACGTAGGAGAGCGGATCGACCCGATCGGTGACGAAGCGCTTGAGCGCCCGGATCGCCACCGCGCTGCCGCCGCTGGTGGCGGCCCGGCAGCGACTCTCGCACGGGTGGTCGCAGGCCCGGGCGCACACCGACGGGAACGGGTTGGCGCGCCGGATCACCCGGTAGGCTTCGTCGATCTCGCCGCGGGCGACGTGGGCCACGTACTTCCAGGCCTCGGTGCCGACCGGGCACGCCGACTGGCAGGGCGCGCCAACGAGCCGGCCGCAGACGAAGGCGTCGCAGCGCTTGTCGACCACGTGGCGCTCGTACTCGTGGCGGAAGTACCGGAGGGTCGTGAGCACCGGGTTGGCGGCGGACTGGCCGAGGCCGCACATGGAGGTGTCGCGGACCACCAGCGCCAGCTCCTCGAGGAGGTCGAGCTGCTCCAGGGTGCCGCGGCCCTCGGTGATGTCCTCGAGGATCTCGTGGAGCCGCTGGGTGCCCTTGCGGCAGGTGAAGCACTTGCCGCAGGACTCGTCGCGCAGGAAGCCCAGGAAGTACTTGGCCACGTCCACCATGCAGGTGTCGGCGTCCATGACGATCATGCCGCCGGAGCCCATGATGGAGCCGGCCTCGACCAGGCTGTCGTAGTCGATGGGCAGGTCGAAGCGCTCGGCCGGAATGCAGCCCCCGGACGGGCCGCCGGTCTGGACCGCCTTGATCGGCTTGCCCGAGGCCGAGCCGCCGCCGATGCCATAGACGATGTCGGCGATCTTGGTGCCCATGGGCACCTCGACCAGGCCGGTGTTGGCGACCTTGCCGACCAGGCTGAAGATCTTGGTGCCGCAGTTGTCCTCGGTGCAGACGTCGGCGAAGGCCTCCGGGCCGTCGCCGACGATGACCACCACGTTGGCCCAGGTCTCGACGTTGTTGATCGCGGTCGGCCGTCCGTCGATGCCGCGCTGGACCGGGAACGGCGGCCGCTGGCGGGGCTCGCCCATGCGGCCCTCGACCGAGGCGATGAGGGCGGTCTCCTCGCCGCACACGAAGGCGCCGGCGCCTCGCACCAGGTCGATGTCGAAGCCGAGGCCGATGCCCAGGATGTCCTCGCCCAGGAGGCCGAGCTCGCGGGCCTGCCGGAGCGCGATGGTCAGGTGCTTGATCGCCAGGGGGTACTCGGCGCGGACGTAGACCACGCCCTCGGTGGCGCCGGTGGCAAAGGCGCCGATGAGCATGCCCTCGATGATCGAGTGCGGGTTACCCTCGAGCAGGCTGCGGTCCATGTAGGCGCCGGGGTCGCCCTCGTCGGCGTTGCAGATCAGGAACTTGCCGCCGCCGGCCGGGGCGTCGGCGAGCATCTGCCACTTGCGCCAGGTGGGGAAGCCGGCGCCGCCCCGGCCGCGCAGGCCGGCCGTCTTGAGGGCCTCGATCACGTCATCGGGGGAGCCGCTCTCGAGCAGCCGGACGAAGGCGCGGTAGCCGCCGGCGTTGATCGCCTGGTAGACCCGGATCGGGTCGAGGCGCTCGTTGCGGGCGAGCAGGGTCCGCCGCTGGTTGGCGAAGAAGGGGATCTCGTCCTGGCGCTCGATGCGGCGGCCGCTGGCGGGGTCGACGAAGAGCAGGTCCTCGACCACCTCGCCCCGTGCGGCAGCGTCGACGATGCGCGGCACGTCCTCGATGCCGACCCGGGGGTAGAAGGTGCGCGACGGCTCCACCAGCATGGACGGCTCCATCTGGCAGTAGCCGTGGCAGCCCGTGATCCGCACCCGCAGGGACTCCGCGAGGCCGTGCTCGAGCATGGTCCGCTTGGTGATCCGGATCAGATCGTTGGCGCCGCTCGCCTGGCCGCAGGTGCCCGCCGGGATGATCAGCGTCGGCCGGTCGACGGCGCGGTCGACCCGGATCCGCTCCCCGAGGGCCCGGAACTGGTCGATGGAAGCGAGTCGGTCCATCAGTCCTCCGTCACAGGTTGGCGCCGTCGACGTCGAGCATGTGGCTGCGGCAGCCGCGGCGCGAGCAGATCTGGACCATGCCGCCGCCCCGGACGATCAGCGGCACCATGGGCGCGCCGCACAGGGGGCAGTCGGTGGCGCCGGCGAGCTCGGCGTGGCAGTGGGGGCAGAAGAAGTTTGCCACCGTGTCCTCGGGGATGTCGTGCTCGGACTCGATGGTGTAGCTGCCGTACAGCGACGACAGCAGGAGCCAGCCGTGCTTGCGGCCGAAGGAGATGGTCACCCGAACCGCCGGGTAGCCCTCCACCAGGTGGTCCCGGTCCATCAGGCTGTGGTTGCAGCGGGCGCAGGTCACCTCCACCGGGAACACCCGGTCGTCGCCCGCAGGCTCGATTCGATCCAGGCCCTCGCGGGTCTTGTCGAGGATGCCGCGCACCTTCCGGGTCTCCACCTGGGAGAAGTAGCGGCCGTCCATGACCACGATCGGCCCCAGGGCGCAGGCGCCGAGGCAGTTCACGGTCTCCAGCGTGAACTCGCCGTCGTCGGTGGTGCGGCCGGCTTCGACCCCCAGCTCCTTGCGAAACTGGTCCAGCACCTGGGGCGCGTTGCGGACGTGGCAGGCGGTGCCGACGCACACCGAGCACAGGTGCTTGCCGCGCGGCTCGAGGCTGAAGGCCTTGTAGAAGGTGGCGACCCCGTAGATCGAGAGCAGGGAGCGGCCGGTTCGCTCGGCGACCACCCGCAGGGCGCCCTCGGGCAGGTAGCCCCACTTGGCCTGGATGCCCTCGAGGATCGAGATCAGGCCGCCCCGGGCCGTGCGGTTGCGGTCGATGATCGCCGCCACCACGTCGACGGACCACTGGCCCTCCTGGTAGTGCTCGCACTCGAGGATCGGCGACGGCTGCCGGCTGCGGTGGTCGCAGCCGGCCACCAGCCGGCAGGTGGTGCAGATGTCGGCCGCGGGGTCGCCCGCGATCGACGGCGACAAAGCAACAGTCGCGTCAGACGGTGGGTGGGCCATCCGGCCTCCTCGTTGTCGGTGGCTGGGGAGTCGGCCGAGGGGCGGCGGCACCTGCGGTGCGCTCCGGTCCCGAGCCGCGGATCCGGCCTTCGCCGGCAGCCTTCCGTGCCCCCTTCGGCACGGGCCCGCCGGCGGCCGCCCGGCCCGGGCGAATCGCCGCCTCCGGAGATGTCCTCGACCCGGCCATGGGCGGTGGGACGTCCTCCTCCGATGTTTGCTGGTCCCATGGTAACTCGGACTCGCTCATCATTTCCATTCCGCGAGCACGCGAGCGCAGTTGGCCGCCTCATTGAGACGGGTCGTCAACTTGCTTCGACGCGGACCGGCTCTTGTCGGTCATGGTCGGCCCCAGGGCGTGACAGCACGACCAAGCCGCCCCCGGCACGGCGCTGGGAAATCACCCCACCGGAGCCTGCCGGCACCGACGCCGAAGGCCCGGCGAAGACGTGCAATTCCTTCCCGGCCTCGTGTAACCGTTACACGTCCGTCGGCCCCCATGTCCGGCGATGACGGCGGTGGTGGAAGCACCACGGGCTGGCATCGCCCTTGCTCGGGGCATGGGGGGAGGCACCATGAGACAGCGTCACTTCGGATCGCGGGATCGGCCCTGCCGGATCGTGGTGGTCGACGACCACCCCATGGTCCGGATGGGCCTCAAGCAGATGCTCGCTGAAGAACCGGACTTCGAGGTCTGCGGCGAGGCGGACGGGGCCCCGGAGGCTCTGGAGGTGATCGAGGCGACCCATCCCGACCTGGTCGTGGTCGACGTCTCGCTCAAGAACGGCAGCGGCCTGAGCCTGGTCAAGGAGCTCACGGCGGCCGAGCCGTCGGTCAAGGTCCTGGTCGCGTCCATGCACGACGAGACCCTGTTCGCCGAGCGCGCGCTGCGGGCCGGGGCCAAGGGCTACATCAACAAGGAGGAGGCGCCGCGCTCCATGGTCGAAGCCCTGCGCCGGGTCGACTCTGGCGCCATCTGGCTGAGTCCGCCCATGACCGACCGGGTGCTCCAGTCGATCGCGTCCGGCGACCTGGACAACGGCCAAGCGCCGCTGGAGCAGCTCTCCAACCGGGAGCTCGAGGTCTTCGAGCTCATCGGCCAGGGTCTGACCACCCGAGCCACCGCCGACCACCTGGGGCTCAGCGTCAAGACCGTGGAGACCTACCGCGAGAACATCAAGACCAAGCTCAACCTGGAGAACAACAACGAGCTCATCTGCCGGGCCGCCCAGTGGGTGGTGGGCTGAGGCGGCGGCCCGGCCCGGTCAGCGGGCCAGGCCGATGAGCTCGAGAATCGAGAGCCGCGGCTCGGTGGAGGGCATGACCACCGCCGCCGGGATCTGGGTCACCGGCGCCACCGGCATGGCCTGCGGCATGGGCTCCTACTGGCTCGCCGTTTCCGGTGCGGCCTTCGCCCTGGTGATCCTGCGCGGCCTCGGCCTCCTCGAGCGCTGGTACGTCCGGCGCCGCCGGCGGGGGGAGGACGGCTGACCGGCGTCAGGTGGCCGCCGGCGACGCCCGGTCCGGGTTGTTGAACGCCTTGCTCTTGCGGGCGAGCTCCCTGAGGCTGGCCTCCAGCCGCTCCCGCTCCTCGGCCTCGAAGCCGCGCGGGACCTCGACCTGGAGCTCGTCGACGAGCTTGTTCATGGCGTCGCGGAGCTCGCAGCCGCGGCCGGCCGGGAGGCGGAGGGCCCGGGGCCGCTCGGTGTCGTCGAAGTTGTTCACGTAGCACCAGTCGTCGGGCACCGGCCGGCGCGCCGCCTGGCGCTTGAGGAGCCGGTTGATCACCGTCGACTTGCCGGTGCCCACCGGGCCGAGGGCATAGCTGTGGTAGCCCGGGCTCGGGATGTCGAGGCCGAAGGTGAGCGCCCTGACGGCGCGCTCCTGACCGATCACCTTCTCGAGCTCGGCGAGGTCGGCGGTGCTCGAGAAGTCGAAGTCTGCCGGGTCGAAGCGGCGCCGGAGGTCGCCGGCGGCGAGCTCCCGGGCCTGGTTCCGATCGGTCATGGTTTTGGTCCCCTCTTCCTGGTGGGGCGGGGGCCCGCCCCCCCGGACCCCAAGCTCGCCCGTCCTCCCCGGGTGGGGCAGGGGGTCGAACCCGAGCGCGAGCCCGGGTCTGCACCGAACGTCGCGGCCTTCCGGCCGCCGTCGGTGGCTTCGCGGGCGGAACGCGACATCGGTTGGCCTTCCAGGGGAATTCCCGGATCGATGGAACGTGGTTTGTCCCGACTGCCCCGGCAGCCCCGCAGGCCCTAGAGTTGCCGGCATCCGTCGACAACCGCACACCCGGCGCCGGGGGTCGGTGTCCGGGCCCGAGCGGTCGGACGGAGGGACCGAAAGGAGATCGATTCCGATGAAGTACGCGCTTCCAATCCTCTGTGCAGCGGCGTTGGTCGTCGCCGCCGGCTGCGACGTCGAACAGACCCGCGAGGCAGAGATGCCCGAGGTCGACGTGGACATCGAAACCGAGCCGGGCCAGATGCCCGCCTACGACGTCGACTGGGCCGACGTCAACGTTGGGACCACAACCAAGACGGTGACCGTTCCCAAGCTGGTCGTCGTGACCGAGGAAGTCGAGGTCGAGGTGCCCTACATCGACGTGAGTATGCCCGGCGAGGATCCGGGTGAGTATCGGGAACGCACCATCACGGTCGAGATCGAGCTCGAGGGTGAGGCTCACGAGCTCGACATCCAGCAGATCTACGGCACCGGCGAAAGGCTGATCGTGGTATCGCGACTGGAGCCGACCGGCCAGGATCTCGGCGATGAGAGGATTCGCGTTTCCGACCGCGTGGTCGTCAACACACCGGACCTCGATGTCCGCCACTACATCATCGGCGATCGTCCCGAGGGCGACTGGAATACCCAGTACGAGTTCGTTTCGAGCCGCGCCGAGATCGAGGCCGAGCTCGCCGAGGCGCAGCGGATCTACTCCACGCCCGGCTGATCGCCTGAACGCTCCGTGCGCAAGGGTCCGCCGCTGCACAGCGACGTGCGGAGGTGAGCCCCGCGGACTCCGATCTCGGCGTCCGCCACCCCGAAGAGCAACTCCGACGGTTCCACGAAACCAGGCTCGGAACCGCCGCCGGACGTGTAAGAACTACCCGGGTTCGATGCAGGGACTACACGCCGGCACGCCGTCGGTCAGGCACGAATCCCGCTAGGCTCCACGCCCGAAGCACCACCGACCCGGTCGCCGCGCCCGAAGCGCTGCCAACCGAGCGCGCTCCTTCGACCCGTGACGAGGAGCCGGGGATGACGGACCCGTGGACCAGCGAGCGGATCGTCTTCGACGGCTCCGGGTTCCTCGACGGCCTCAGCCGGGACATCGCCCGGGCAGGCAGCCGCAACCACTGCGACGACCACACCGCCCTCGGCGACGAACCCGAGTGGCGCGACACCTCGGTGCGACTGGAGGGACCCGCACTGACCGATCTGAGACGGTCTTTCGACTCCATCCGGCAGGGCTGCGGCCGCTCGGCCGGCATGATTCGTGCATCGAATTCGTGCACGATCCCGGAGCCCGGAACCCACGCTCCGCGCCAGCGCAGCCGCCGAGCGGAGCTCCGAAAGGAGACCACCCGACATGGACCTGCTTCGCATCATCGCCGCCATCGTGCTACCGCCCCTCGGGGTGTTCCTCCAGGTCGGAATCGGTCCCCAGTTCTGGCTCAACATCCTGCTGACCATCCTCGGCTACGTGCCCGGCATCATCCACGCCCTGTACATCATTCTCCGGAGGTGATCCCGACCATGGATCGCACCACCTCGGCAGCGGTCTCGAACGACACCGGGAAGATGTCGCCGGCCCAGCTGAGGTGGGCGCGTCGGCTCGGGGTCGCCGGCATCCTGTCCCGAAGCGTCACCTTCGTCATCATCGGCGGCTTCCTCATCGGGGCCGCCGTCACTGCCAACCCCGACCAGCCGACGGGTCTCGGCGCGGCCCTCCAGCCGCTCGCCTTGCAGCCGTACGGTTCCTGGCTCCTGGCCGCCGTGGCGGCCAGCCTGGTGGCGTACGGCGTCTACTGCGTGTCGCGGTCCTTCTACCGCCAGTTCGAGACCCCGTTCTGATCGGACACTCAGCCCACAGAGGAGGTCTTGATGGACCACCTGAGCCCCAGCCAGCTTCGCGAGCTCGCCGCCCACCGCCGGCCGAGCTCGGTCTCCATGTACATGCCGATCCGCCGGGACGGCCGCGAGGTGCGGCAGAACCCGATCCGGCTCGGCAACCTGCTGTCGGAGGCCGAGGACGCCCTGGCCCGCCGCGAGGACGCCAACGACGACGTCGCCCGGCGCCTCGACCCGTTCCGCGGCCTGCCCGACGACGGCGCCTTCTGGCGCAACCCGGGAGATGGCCTGGCCATGTTCGCCAACGACGCCTCCCACCGGATCTTCCGCCTGCCCCTGGCCTTCGAGCAGCTGGTTGTGGTGGGTAAGAGATTCCACCTCAAGCCCCTCATTCCCCTGCTCACCGACGACGGCCGTTACTACATCCTGGCCCTCAGCCGGAACCGGGTCCGACTGTTCGAGGCGACCCGCTTCACGATGCGCGAGCTCGACGCCGAGGACGTCCCGGGCTCCCTGGGCGACGTGGTCGGCTACGACTGGGAGCAGCGGTCGCTCCAGTTCCACTCCTCGACCCCGATGGGGACCGGCCGGCGCTCGGCCGAGTTCCACGGCCACGGGGTCGGCCAGGACGACGCCGACGGCGAGCTCGCCCGCTTCCTGCAGCAGGTCGCCCGGGCGGTGGAGGCCATAATCGACGACCCGTCGGCGCTGCTGGTGGTCGCCGCCGTGGACGAGCTGGTGGGCGAGTTCTCCAAGGTCACCCGCCACACCACGCTGGCCGGAGAGGCCGTGCTCGGCAACCCCGACGAGCTGCCCGAGGACGAGCTGCGGCAGGCGGCGTGGAAGGTGGCCGAGCCCGAGCTCCTGCGCCGCCGGCGCGCCGCCGCCGACCGCATCCGGGAGCTGCTCGGCACCGGCCGCGCGGTCCAGGAGCTCGAGGAGGTGGTCGTCGCCGCCGCCGACGGCCGGGTCGAGAACCTGTTCGTGGCCGGCGACGTCACCCGCTGGGGCCGCTTCGAGCCCGAGCGACGGCGGGTCGAGATCCACGGCCGGCCCGAGCCCTCCGACGAGGACCTGCTCAACCGCGCGGCGGTGGAGGCGATCTGCCACGACGGCGCGGTCTTCGTGGTGCCCCAGAGCGAGGTCCCCTCCGACAGCTCGCCGGTGGCGGCGACCCTGCGCTACTGACGGCGGCCGGTGGCGGGCGCCGTCACCGACGGCGGGCGCGCTGCACAGCACGGATCGTCTGGCCAACCAGCAGTGGCACCAGGCTCAGCGCCCCGATCAGCACCCAGCCCTGGAGCTCGGGGTGGGAGGTGTCCAGCACCGACGCCAGGGGCGGCAGGTAGACCGCGGCGAGCAGCAGCGCCGCGCACAGGCCGATGGCGCCCCACACCCAGGGGTTGCGCACGACCTCGTTGGCGAGCAGCGGCGAGCCCGGGTCGGTGAGGTTGAAGACGAACCAGAGCTTGGCGAAGGCCAGGGTCAGGAAGGACACGGTCACCGCCGTGGTCTGGTCGAAGCCCAGCGCCTCGAGGGCGATCAGCAGTCCGGCCAGGACGCAGGCCGCGATGAGGGCGCTCCAGCCGCCGATGGCGGTCCAGTGGCCCCGGGTCAGCACCGGCTCGCCGGCGGGCCGGGGCGGCCGCTGCATGACCGCGTCGTCGCCCCGCCCGACGCCCAGGGCCAAGGCCGGGAAGACGTCGGTGAGGACGTTCAGGTAGAGAATCTGCAGGGGCCGCAGGGGCAGGGGCAGAGCGGCCACCGAGGCGACCGTCACCGCCACCACCTCGGCGACGTTGGTGCACAGCATGAACATCACCGAGCGACGGATGTTGCCGAAGATGATCCGGCCCTGGCGGACCGCGGCCACGATGCTCGACAGGGCGTCGTCGCGCAGGACCATGTCGGCCACCTGGCGTGCCGCGTCGGTGCCGCGCCGGCCCATGGCGATGCCGATGTCGGCCTGCTTGAGGGCGGGGGCGTCGTTGACCCCGTCGCCGGTCATGGCCACGGTCTCGTCCCGGTCCTGGAAGAGCTCGACCAAGCGCAGCTTCTGCTCCGGGCTGACCCGGGCGAAGACGGCGCTGCGAAGCACCCGGTCCCGGTCGCTGTCGGCGAGCTCGTCGAGGTCGCGGCCGTGGATCGCCCCGTCGTCGCCGACGTCGAGGCCGATCTCGCGCGCCACCGCCCGCGCCGTGTCCGGCTGGTCGCCGGTGACCATGAGCACCCGCATGCCCGCGCTCTGGCACTGCTGGACCGCCTCCGGCACCCCCTCCCGGGCCGGGTCGATGAGGCCCACCAGGCCAACCAGCCGGAGCTCGCGGTAGGGCTCGGCGCCCTCGTCGCCGACCCTCCGGTCGGCCACCGCGAGCACCCGCAAGCCGTCGTCGGCGAGGGCGCCGTTGCGCTCGAGCCACGTCCTTCGGCCGTCGTCGTCGAGGGGCTCCGACTCGCCGGCCGCGGTGGCGACCTCGGTGCAGACCTCGATGACCGACGCCGGTGCGCCCTTGACCGCCACCTCGAGACCGTCGTCGGAGCGGTGGAAGGTCGCCATCATCATGACCTGGGGATCGAAGCTCTCCTCGCGCACCTCGGGCTTTGCCTCGAGAAGCTCCGGCCGCTCGACACCGGCCTGCCGGCCGGCCTCGAGGAGGGCGACCTCGGTGGGGTCTCCGTGACCGTCGCCGTCGAGGTCGGCGTTGCTGCACAGCACCCCGATCTCCAGTGCCCGTCGCACCAGCTCGTCGTCGGGCTCGCCGTCGTCGTCGTCGGAGAGCTCGGCGTCCCCCCGGGTCGTCGCCACCCGGATCAGCCGCATCCGGTTCTCGGTCAGGGTGCCGGTCTTGTCGGTGAAGATGACCCGGGTCGCCCCCAGGGTCTCGACCGCGGTCAGCCGGTTGATCACCGCCTGGCGCCGGGCCATCAGGTACATGCCGCGGGCCAGGGCGATGGTGGCGACGATGGGCAGGCCCTCGGGGATGGCCGCGACCCCGAGCGCGATGGCGGTCTCCAGCATGAGCTCGGTGGGCTGGCCGGCGAGCAGGCCCGCCCCCGCCACCCCCGCGGCCACCGCGACGGTGATCCAGGCCAGTCGTCGCCCGAGGCGGTCGAGGTTGTCCTGCAGCGGCGTCTGCCCCGACGAGGCGCCCTCGGCCAGGGACGAGATGGTGCCGAGCTCGGTGTCCATGCCGGTGGCGGTGACCACCGCCACCGCCTCCCCCTCGGCGACGGAGGTGCCTTTGAAGAGCATGCTCGAGCGCTCGGCGAGCACCGCGTCGTCGCCGACGGCCTCGACCCGCTTGGCCACCGGGACCGACTCGCCGGTGAGGGGCGCCTCCTCGACCCGCAGGGTCCCAGCTTCGACGATCCGCAGGTCGGCGGGAACCACGTCCTCCGGACCGAGCAGCACCACGTCGCCGGGCACCAGCTCGTCGGCGGCCACCGTGCGCTCTTCGCCGCCCCGGCGCACCCGGGCATGTGGCTGCTCGAGCTCCTGCAGGCCCTCCATGGTCCGGATCGCCCGCCACTCGCTGACGAAGCCGATGGCGGTGTTGACCACCACCACCGCCAGGATGGCGACCGCCTCGGTCCAGTGCGCCATCGCCAGGGCGATGATCGCGGCGGCGGCCAGGATCAGCACCACCACGCTCGCGAACTGCCGAGCCAGGATCTTGAGGAAGCTGCGGCGTTCGGCCCCGCGCAGGCGGTTGGCGCCGTGCTCCTTCCGCCGCCGTCCGGCCTCGTCGTCGTCGAGGCCGCGGTCGGGCCCGACGTCGAGGCGTTCGGCGACCTCGTCGGCGGTCAGGGCGTGGGGCGGCCGGTCCCAGTCGATGGCGATGTCGCGCTCCTTTCCCGGTCGCGGGCCCCTCAGGCCCCGAACTTGTCGAAGCGCCCGGCGTGGGCCAGAGCCAGGGGCAACAGGTCGACGGCCGGCAGCCGGGGCCCGAGGCCGCCCGCCAGGCAGGCCCGCTCGCCGAAGGACTCGACGCCGTCCCGGCGGCAGGTGTCGGCCCACAGCAGCACCGGCACCGGGTGCCAGCTGTGGCTGCGCAGCTTGGACGGGGTCGAGTGATCGCCGGTGACCACCAGCACGCCGGGCCCGAGCTCGATCAGCCGCGGCAGCGCCCGGTCCGCGGCCTCGATGAGCTCGACCTTGCGGGCGAAGTCGCCGTCCTCGCCGGCGCTGTCGGTGGGCTTGAAGTGGACGAAGAAGAAGTCGTAGTCGTGCCACCGGGCGGCGACGGCGTCGAGCTCGTCGTCGAGCTCCCCGCCGCTGTCGAGAACGTCCATGCCGACCAGGGCCGCGACCCCGCGGTACATGGGGTAGGCGGCCACCGCAGCAGCCCGGATCCCGAACAGCTCGGGCAGGGTCGGCCACGACGGCCGGGACGAGAATCCGCGCAGCAGGACCATGTTGGCCTGCTCCTCGTCGGCGAGCGCCTCGCGGGCACCGGCCACGAAGGCGGCCACCGCACGCGCGGTACGCTCGGCGGCATCGCTCTTGCCCTCCGGCTCGAGCGGCTCGCGGCCGGTGCGCTGGGGGTCGGTGTCGGCGAGGTCGGGCTCGAGGCCCTCACCGCGGAGCACGAGCAGGAAGCGGTAGTCCTTGACGGTCTCGACGAAGACCTCGGCGCCCTCGACCTCGATCCCGGCCAGCCGCTCACAGAGGCGACGGTTGGTGTCGCTGTCGATGCGTCCGGCCCGGCGGTCGGTCACCAGCCCGTCGGCGTCGACGGTGCAGAAGTTGCCGCGGGCCGCGACGTCGCCTTTCCTCAGGTCGAAGCCGATGCCGAGTGCGGCCAGCACGCCTCGGCCGACCTGGTAGGCCAACGGGTCGTAGCCGAACAGGGCGAGGTGGGCGGGGCCGCTGCCGGGGGTGACGCCGGCCGCCACCGGCTGGTGGAGGCCGCAGATCCCCTCCCGGGCAAGGCGATCGAGGTGGGGGGTGCGGGCGGTCTCGAGCTCGGTGACTCCGACCCCGCCCTCGGGCAGGCCGCCCAGGCCGTCGATGACGAACAGCACGACCCTGGTGTCCGCCGAGCGCTGCAGCGCCTTCCGATCTTCCAGTCGCACCGGGCACCTCCCGGGCGGGCGGCCGCTCCGGCCCACCGCCTGGGCCAGGGTGAGGGAGAGCCGGTCGAGCGACCACCCAGGACCGACCCAGGGCTCCATCGGGACGATCCCGAGTCGGGATGGGCCCGAGCGCGCAACGGGAGCCGCCCCGGTCGGAGGGTGCCGCACGACGGCCGAGACTGGAGGGCGACGGGCCGGTCCGAGTGGCCGCAGGCCCACCCAAGGCCTGCGTGGCCGACCCGGGAAAGGCAGACCATGGCCGACGACGACCGGCTGGCCAGCTACCGTGACAAGCGCGACCCGGAGTCGACGCCCGAGCCGGACGCCTCCTCGTCCGAGGCCGGCGACGGCCCGATCTTCGTCGTCCAGGAGCATGACGCCAGCACGCGCCACTTCGACCTCCGGATCGAGATCGACGGCGTTCTGAAGTCGTGGTCGGTGCCCAAGGGCCCGCCCACCGACCCCTCCGACAAGCGGATGGCGATCCCCACCGAGGACCACCCGGTCGGCTACGCCGACTTCGAGGGGGTGATCCCCGAGGACGAGTACGGCGGCGGCACGGTCCTGATCTGGGACCGCGGACCCTACCGCAACCTGCGCGAGGCCAAGGACGACGACGGCGCCTCCATGGCCGAGGCCTACGACGACGGCAAGCTCGAGGTCTGGCTCGACGGCGACAAGATCCGCGGCGGCTACGCGCTCATCCGGACCGGCTCCGCGGACGACGACGACGCCCGCTGGCTGCTCGTCAAGATGGACGACGACGAGGCCGACGCCCGGCGTAACCCGACCTCCACCGAGCCCGAGTCGGTGGCCAGCGGCCGCACGATGGACGAGATCGCCGACGAGGAGGGGGGCGACGACTCGTGAGCGGGCCCTTCGACGCCCTGTCCGACGAGGAGCGGGACGCCCTCGAGGCACGCGACCACCCGGACTGGCTCGACCCCATGCTCGCCACCCTGACCCACGACCACTTCTCGGACCCGGACTGGATCTATGAGCGCAAGCTCGACGGCGAGCGCTGCCTGGCCTTCCGCGACGGCGACCGGGTGCGGCTGCTGTCGCGCAACCGCAAGCAGCTCAACGACAGCTACCCCGAGCTCGAGGAGGCCGTCGCCGGCCAGCCCGAGAACGACTTCGTGATCGACGGCGAGATCGTCGCCTTCTCCGGCAACGTGACCTCCTTCCAGCGGCTGCAGGCTCGGATGCAGGTCAAGGACCGGGACCAGGCGCGGGCGAGCGGGGTGGCGGTCCACCTCTACGTCTTCGACATTCTCCATCTCGACGGGCAGGGCACCGAGAAGCTCCCTCTGCGCGCCCGCAAGGGCATGCTCAAGCGCGCCCTCGACTTCGGCGACCGGCTGCGCTTCACCGTCCACCGCAACGAATCGGGGGAAGCCTGGCTGGAGGAGGCGTGCCGCAGGGGCTGGGAGGGCCTCATCGCCAAGGACGCCGCGGCCCCCTATGTCCACAGCCGGTCCAAGAAGTGGCTCAAGTTCAAGTGCGGGCATCAGCAGGAGCTGGTGATCGGCGGCTACACCGAGCCCGAGGGCGACCGGACCGGCTTCGGCGCCCTGCTGCTCGGCTACCACGACGACGGCGAGCTGGTCTACGCCGGCAAGGTCGGCACCGGCTTCGACGACGACACCCTGCGTCGGCTCGGCCAACGGCTCGCGTCCCGGGAGCGCTCGACGCCCCCCTACGACCGGGGGCAGCTGCCGTCCAAGGGGGTGCACTGGGTCCGGCCCGACCTGGTCGCCGAGGTCGGCTTCACCGAGTGGACCTCGGGCGGCCGCCTGCGCCACCCCCGCTTCCTCGGCCTGCGCTGGGACAAGGACGCAGAGGACGTGGTCCGCGAGGACAGGAGCTGACATGGGCGGTGACACGGTGAAGCTGGGACGGCGGTCGGTGGAGGTCTCCAACCCCGACAAGAGCTACTTCCCCGACAGCGGGCTGACCAAGGCCGACCTGGTCGACTACTACCGTCGGGCGGCCGAGGTGATGTTGCCGTACCTCAAGGACCGGCCGCTGACCCTGCACCGCTTTCCCGACGGCATCGACGGCGAGGGCTTCTACCAGCAGCAGCGCCCGGACTGGTTCCCCGACTGGGTCGGCGGGGTCGAGCTCGAACGCCGCGGCGGCGGCAGCGTGGTCCACACCGTGGTCGACAGCGCCGCCGCCCTGGTGGTGGTCGCCAACTCGGGCTGCATCACGCCCCACCTGTGGCTGAGCCGCAGCGATCGCCCGGAGAAACCGGACCAGCTGATCTTCGACCTCGACCCGCCGTCGGACGGCGGCTTCGACGCGGTGCTGTTCGCCGCCCGGCGGCTGCGCGAGCTGCTCGAGGAGCTGGACCTCGTGCCCCTGGTCAAGTCCACCGGCTCCAAGGGCCTGCACGTCGTGGCGCCGCTGCGGCGCCGGCACGGCTTCGACGAGGTCCGCGACTTCTGCCGCCGGGCGTCCGAGCTGCTCGCCGCCCGCCACCCGGAGCGCCTGACCACCGCCCAGCGCAAGGACCGCCGCCGCGGCCGGCTCTACCTGGACGTCCAGCGCAACGCCTACGGCCAGCACGCGGTGGCGCCGTACGCGGTGCGCGCGCTGCCCGGAGCACCGGTGGCGGCGCCACTGGAATGGTCGGAGCTCGCACGTTCCGGCCTCGGCCCCCGGAGCACCACCGCGCGCAACCTGTTCCGCCGGCTCGGCCAGCGCGACGACCCCTGGCAGGGCGCCTGGCGGAAGGCGCGCAGCCTCGATGGGCCCCTGAAGCGGCTCACCGAGCTCGAGGAGGAGCGGGGGGCTGACGGCCCCATTCCCGGTCACTAGCGCTGGTCGCTGCCGCCGGTTGCTGATCGCTGGTTGCTGATCGCTGGTTGCCGGTCGCTGATCGCTGATTGCTCCTAAGTAACACCCTCGGGGACTTGGCCGGGGAGTTCTGCTAGAACCAGTGTTGTGTTACTTCCCCGGTGTCTCCCGGGGCAACAAGGGTGGGGGGCTGATTGCTGGCTGCTGATCTCCGCTCGTTCGGGATCGGGATCGAGCCGCATCGGGACCTCCCGGGCAGGCCGGCGAGGGCGCCGGCCCCACAATGCGGCCCGTGGTTCCTTCCACGTCAGGACCTGGGATGCAGCAGCCGCCAGGTCATGGCGCGTACCTGGTCGAAGAGTTCGAGCGCCTCGGCGGCCCGCTTCGCATCGACGGCCCCGGCCCGGGCGAGGAGGCTGAGATGCGCATCGACCTCTTTCGCCGAGGCGAAGGCGATGCGCCAGTGGTGGATCCGGTCGCGGCCCGACCGCCCATGGCCCTCGCTGAGGTTCGCAGGCACCGACGAGGCGCTGCGGAGCACCTGGTCGGCGAGGCTCTTCAGGGGGGAGGGTACCCGCATGACGAGGGCGATGGCGGTGGCGGCCGCCTCGAGGGCGGTGCGGTAGACGGTGAGGTCGACGGGGGGGCGCGTGTCGTCCATGGTCACCTCCGAGTCGTTCATGGCCGCCCCTCAAAGTCGGCGGGACGGCCCATGTCAAGGGAGGTCGGGCGGGCGGGCGCCCTTGACCTGGGACGGCCCGTCGACTACCTCCTGCCCATGAACGACTCGGAGGTGAGCATGCCGGCAGGCCGCGCCGGGGGGTCAGCGGCGGCTACCAGGGGCAGCAACCAGCAAGCAGGGACAGCGATCAGGGACAGCAAACAGCGGCGGGGGGCAGCGTCCGGACCCGGGCCCGGAGGCGAAACCGGCTCCGGACGCCCCCGCCGGTTGCTGATTGCTGGTTGCTGATCGCTGCCGCTGATCGCTGTTCGCTGTTCGCTGTTCGCTGATTGCTGATCGCTGCCCCAGG
>DATHSO010000183.1:0-8223 GCA_035464095.1 Candidatus Methylomirabilota bacterium
CACCGAACCCGACCGCGGCGCTCGCGAGCGCCGCGGTCGTTTTCGGAGGATCGACGAAGTCGACCTTACAGCAGACCGCCGAAGCTGTGCTCGAGCTGCCGGGAGATCTGGGCGAGCACCGCCTCGTCGAGGGCCTCGGCGTCCACGAAGGCGATGACGAAGCCCTCGGCGTCGGGGACATCGGCGCGGAACCCGGTGAGTCGCTGATTGGCGAACTCGAGGGAGATCGCCTTGAGCGCCCCCATCTCGGGGTTCATGACGTCGGCCTGGCTCATGACGTAGCTGAGCTCGGCGCCGGCGCCCTCGAAGCCGTCCGGGGGCACGTTGCCGCTGGAGCCGATCACGAAGCCCTGGGGGTCGACGGCGAAGACCGCGGACGACCGGGCCTTGTTGAGGCCCCAGGCGAGAAACTCGTCCCAGCGGGTGAAGTCGTTGAGCGGCTCGGTCTCGGCGGCGGCGCCGGGGGTGGCGGGAGCGACGGCCTCACGGCCGGCGGGGGAGAAGCGGAGGTACGGCGACGGCTCGGCCCCGCTGTCGGCGGCCCCGGTGTCGAGGCCGGCTAGGCGCCGGGACAGCGTGCGGGCGGTCTCGATGTCAGACGAGCCGGCGGTGTTCCTGGTCATCCTCGACTCCTGTGCTGGCGTTGATGCGGGCTTCGAGCTCGTCGGACAGTAGGGTGAAGCGCCGGGCCTCGGGCCGGATGCTGCCGCCGAGGAAGCTCAGGGGAATGCCGATCTCGGTCGCCCGGATGAAGACCTCCGATCGTGGGATCACCGTGTCGAGCACGCCGCCGAAGCCCGACCACACCGCGCTCATCACGTTGAGGGAGGGGTCCTGGTCGAGCTGGACCATGGTCGGGAGGATCCCGAGCAGCTCCAGCTTCGGGTTCTCGTGGCTCCGGACGTGGTCGATGACCCGCAGGGTCTGGCTGAGGGTGCGCAGCGAGGCCGGCTCGGCCTGCAGGGGCAGCAGCGCCCAGTGGGCCACCGCCAGGGCGGCGCGGGTCACCGGTCCGAGGCCCGAGGGCGTGTCGAGAATGGTGTAGTCCACCTCGGCCTCGACCTCGTCCAGGATCCCGCCGAGACGGCCCTCGCGGTGCAACTGGAGCTCGAACTCCCAGGCGTCGACCGGGTCGATGCGGCCGCGGGGCAGGATGCGCAAGGTCGGCAGCGCGGTCGCCACCAGCACCTCGGAGGGCTTCGCGTCCGCGATCATGACCTCGGCGAGGCCCCCCCAGGCGCTGTCGTCCTGGGCGAGGAAGAGCCCGATGGCGCCCTGGGGGTCGAGGTCGGCGATGACGGTGTTGCGGCCGCGCTCGGCGAGGGCGACGGCGAGGTTGAGCGCGGTCGTGGTCTTGCCGGTGCCCCCCTTGGAGCTGGCCAGGACGATTCGATGGCTCATGGTGCGCACCTCGCTTCAACGGCGGCTGTCGAACGGCCGCTGGGGCTCGGCCTCTGGTAACGGGGACCCATCGCGCCTCCCATGGTCACGGCTGCAGGACCTTGGCCAGGGCGTCGGCCAGGTGCTGGGTCTTGTGGCGGATCACGCCGAGCTGGGCGCGCCCCGGCGCCACCACCACCAGCACCGAGTCGACCACCGGCAGGCACAGGACCTGGAACCGGTCGTACTCGACGAAGAAGCCGCCGAAGGGCTCGCAGGCCTGGGCCGAGCCGAGCCGGTCGACGTTCTCGATCAGCGAGGTCAGCCCGGTGCCCAGGGCCCCCATCTCGAGGGTTTCGTCGGGGCTGGCGCTGGCCAGGAGCTCACCGCTGCGGGCCATGAGCACGGCGGCGAGCACGCCGGAGCTCTCGGCGAAGGAGCCGAGCAGCCGTTGCGGGGCGTGCCGGGTGTCGCGCTCCGCCTCGGCGCGCCGCTGCTCATCGAGGCGGCGGGCGGCCTCCACCAGGGCGTTGGGCAGGGCAACGCCGATGGTCACCGTCGGCACCATCTTGTCGCCCGAGAAGATGAAGGTCCCCTCCACCCACGAGATGATCTCCACCAGGGCCTCGATGCCGACGGTGTGGCCCTCCTGGGCGTGGTAGGCGTTGCCGTGCTCGAAGAAGACCTGGGCGGCGCGCTGCTGGGGGCCGCCCTCCACCCAGAGCTCACCGGTGCGACCGGTGGTGTGGAGGAACTGCAGCACGTCGGTCAAGGTCGTGAACGCCAGCGATCCCCGGAGGTCTTCGATCTGTTCGGCCGTCATCCCTCCCTCTCACTCGCCAGAATACCGCAGAACAGGCGCCGGCGAGCCGCCGAGATGGAATCTCCGCCTCGACCTCACGGGCGATCCGGGTCCCGTGGTCGGTCTGTTCGGTGGCGGTGTTCCGTTCCGGGACACGATGAACCACCCTTGAACAGGCCTTCAAACGACACGATCGTGAGGTGCGGTCAGCCCCGCCTGCCTCGGGTCCCTGGTCCGAGCCTCACCGGGCCGGTCCGAAATCGGCCAACTCGTGAACGTACGAGGTTTGCGTGAACTTTGTGTACAATGGTCGGGAATGTCGTGCCCAACCGCAGCCGTGGTGAGAACTCGAACCCGGCGCCGGGCACGGATCGTGCAAGTGGTTGTCGAGCCGGAGGAGGGCACCCACGTGAGAGGACCGGACCCGCGCCCGATGTCACGTCGTCGCGACGTGGGTGACGGTCTCGGCGTGGGGGTTCGCGACGCCTCGCCGTCGAGGCGGAGGCGCCTCGCAGCTCTCGGCCCCGCTCGACCGACCAGCCCGGACTCCCCCCATGGGCGTCGGCGCCCAGCCGCGGGTAGGACGGGACCACGGAGGGTGGGCCGATGCTGAGAGGATCGTTGAGCGACCTGGCCATCGTCGACCTGGTGCAGATCCCCCTGGGCAGCCGCAAGACCGGCGAGCTCCTGATCGCCACCGAGGACAAGGACGCTCGGCTCTACTACGTGGACGGCCGGCTCGTCCACCTGGCGTCCGGCGACGTCCAGGGCGCGAGGGTGCTCGACCTCATCGTCGGCTGGACCGAGGGCGAGTTCGAGTTCCGGACCGACGTCCTCACCGACGAGGCGACCTTCACCGGCGACCTCGACAAGAAGCTGGCGGCCGTCGTGGAGGGCTACAACGCGGTCACCCGGTCGGCGAAGACCGCGGCCCCGGGGGCGGAGGCCGTCCGCCGATTGCTCTACGACTTCCTCGACGCCAACGACTTCGCCATCCACGCCTGCCTGCTCTACGGCAACGGCACCATGGACGTGTGCGGTGCGGAACGCACGGACAGCCCGGTGTGGATGGAGGGTCTTCGCGCTTCGGTGCTCGACGTGGTCTCGAGGTACCCGCGCAAGCAGCTCAACCGCATGCTCTTCGAGGACGAGGAGGGGACCCTCGTCGTGACCTGTTACCCCGAGGACGGCTCGGCCCTGCTGGTGGTCGCCAAGCAGGGAGCCACCCTCGGGGCCGTGTCCATCGCCGTCGATCGTCTCGCCCGCAAGATCGGTCACGTCAAGGAAACCTGACGCTGATGAACCAGCCACCCGCACTCGCGCGAATCGGGACCTGGTCACCGCCGGGACGCCGCCGGTGACACCGGAAGGGGGAAGAACACCATGTCGCAGCTGACGGATCTGCTCAACGAGCTCGTCAACGTGGAAGGCATCAACTCGGCGGTGGTCGTCGGCCGGGACGGCTTCGTCATCGAGGGCGTGACCTCGGGCACCAGCCTCGACGCCGACGCCGTCGGGGCCGTGATCTCCACCGGCATCGGCTCGTCCGAGGTGATGGGCCGCGAGCTCGAGGTCGGGGCCATGACCCAGGGCATGGTCGAGTACGACGACGGGCTCATCGTCATGGCCCTGCTCGGCGTCGACGCGATCCTCGCCGTGGTGGCGGACCTCAACGCCAACCTCGGGAACGTCCGCTTCCAGATCAAGAAGCGGCTGAAGTCCATCGAGAAGGCGTTGTGAGGCGACCGGGGAGTGGCGCCGCCATCGCACCAGGTGAGCGCGCCGCAACCCGGATCTTACTGATACAAGTTCCCATTCTCACGAACCACGGCAGCCGCCGGGGTCCGGGCGAGGACCGCCCCGAAGCGATCCGAACCGCCACCGTCGCACTGCCAGGAGGGAGGCGCACATGAGTCGAGAGCTGTACACGCTGCACAACGTGGCGTACTTCGTCGGCGCCCTTGCCCACGGCGCGGAGCAGAACCTGGGCCGCGGCAGCCTCTCCATCTGCTCCATGGCCGGCAAGAAGTTCGGCCAGGAGGCGGTGGAGGGAGTGCGGCAGACCGACGACCCCGAGGAGGCGGTGAAGATCCTCCACGACGCCCTGGCCAAGCAGGGCATCGTCTGGGACTTCGAGCCCTTCGCCGGCGACCAGGGCTCCTCCGTCACCTCCGAAGGCACGACCCACAAGATGCGGCTCGTGTTCCGGACCTGCATGGTGCGCAATGCCCTCTTCCGCTACGGGCACGAGCAGAAGCAGTCCCTGTGCTACATGGCCCACGGGGTGTTCGCGGGCGCCATGGAGAACATCATGCCCGGCGCCAAGGTGGAGCTCGAGATCGTCCACGCCGGGCCCAACGGCTGCCTCAAGGAGATGGTGTGGGAGGTCGGACAATGAAAGCGCGCGTTTCAACCGAATGGCTGTCCGGCTGCTCCGGGTGCCACGTGGCCATGGTCGACCTCCACGAGAAGCTGCTCGGCCTGGTCGACGAGGTCGACTTCGTGCGGGTGCCGGTGCTCATGGACGAGAAGGGCTACCCCAAGGCCGACGTCGGCGTGGTCGAGGGGGCGGTGCGCTCGGACCACGACCGGGCCGCCCTCGAGAAGATGCGGGCGAGCGTCGACAAGCTCATCGCCTTCGGCAGCTGCGCCGTGTACGGCGGTCCGTCGGGCCTGGGCTGGCTGCACGACCGCGATGCCGTCATGGCGGCGGTCTACGACGGCGGCCCGACCAACGTCGGCGGTGAGCGGCCCGACGCCGAGGCGCCGCGGCTCGAGGACAGCGTGGTTCCCATCGACGAGGTCGTCGAGGTCGACGCCTACCTGCCGGGATGCCCGCCGCACCCGTACTTCATCGCGGCCGGCCTGCGGGCGGTGCTCGGGGTTTCCGACCTGGCGCTGACGCCGATGAGCGTGTGCGCCGACTGCGACCGGAAGATGTCGAAGAACCCGGGGGTCGGGTTGCACCGCGGCCAGGTGACGGCCGACAAGGCGAACCTGTGCTTCCTCAGCCAGGGCGTGATCTGCCTGGGGTCGGTGACCCTCAACCGTTGTCAGGCGCCGTGCCCCAAGTCGGGCGTCGCCTGCTTCGGCTGTGCCGGCCCCTCCCTGGACCTGATCACCGAGCCCCACCTCGACCTGCGCAACATGGTCGGGCGTCGGCTCAACATGCTGACCGGGATCCCCACCGACGAGGTGACCCGCTACTTCGAGGAGGACGCCAAGACCCTCTACGCCTACGCGGTGGCGTCCAAGGTGATCCACGGCAAGCCCACCGTCGAGATGCGCGAGTGGGCCGGCAACGGGCGTGCCGCGCAGGGAGGTGAGTGATGGCCACCCGAGTCGTCGTCAACCCGGTCACCCGGATCGAGGGCCACGCCAAGATCGTGCTCGAGATCGCCGACAACGGTGAGCTCGATTCGGGCCACATGCAGGTGCTCGAGATCCGCGGCTTCGAGAAGCTCCTCCAGGGCATGGAGCTGGTCAAGATGCCCCAGATGACCGCGCGCCTGTGCGGGGTCTGCCCTGCAGCCCACCACCTGGTGGCCACGGCCGCCATCGAGCAGGGCCTCGGGGTCGAGCCGCCGGCCGACGCCAGGCTGCTGCGTCAGCTGCTCTACGCCGGCCACGTGCTCCACTCCCACGCCCTGTCCAACTTCGTGCTCACCGGCCCCGACATCATCCTCGGTATCGGCGCCGATCCGGCCAAGCGCAACGTCTTCTCCCTGCTCGCCATCGACCCCGAGCTCAGCAAGACCCTGCTGAGGATCCGCAGCATCGGCCAGCGCACCGTCGAGCTGGTCGGCGGCCGCGGCGTCCACCCGGTGACCGCGGTGCCGGGCGGCATGGCGACCCGGCCCGACGCCGAGAAGCTCGCCCTCATGGCGGGCTGGGGCGAGGAGGCCACCATCTCCCTGCAGCACGTCATCGCCACCTTGAAGCCCAAGCTCGACGAGCTCGCCCCCCTGCGCGAGGCGGCCCAGCTGCCGTACCACTCCCTCGCCCTGTCGAAGGACGGGGTCGTCGACCTCCTCGAGGGCGAGTGGGTGGTGGTCGACCCCGAGGGCGCCGAGGAGCGCCGCTTTGCGGGCCCCGACTACGGCGACCACCTGGTGGAGCACGTCATGCCGGGCTCGTACATGAAGAGCGTCCAGCTCAAGGGGGCCGAGCCCAAGCACTTCTTCGTCGGTCCCCTCGCGCGCCTCAACGTCAACACGAAGATGAGCACCCCCAAGGCCCAGGAGGCCCTCGACGAGTTCCGCGCCGCAGGAGCGCCGCGCCTTTCAGCGGTCGACTACATCGAGGCGCGGCTCATCGACATGCTCAACTGCGCGGAGCGGATGGCCGCCATCGCCGGCGGCGAGCTCGGCGACGGGCCCGTCAAGGCCCCGGTCCCCGAGATCAAGGCGGGACGCTACGTCGGGGCCATCGAGGCGCCGCGGGGGATCCTGGTCCACGACTACACCACCGACGATGACGGCCGTATCTCCGACGTCAACCTGATCGTCGCCACCCAGAACAACTACGACGCCATCGACCACGCCATCTGCTCGCTGGCCCGGCACTACCTGCCCGAGCACAACGACGAGCAGCTGCTCAACGGCGTCGAGTTCGCCATGCGCTGCTTCGACCCCTGCCTCGCCTGCGCCACCCACACCGCGGGCCGGATGCCCCTGACCGTGGAGATGAGGCGCGGCGGCGAGGTTGTGCGCACCATCCAGCGAGGAGCCGCGTCATGATCCAGATCACCGTCGACGACAAGGCCTGCGTGTCCTGCTCTTTGTGCGCCGAGATCTGCCCCACCGACGTCTTCGTCTGGGACGAGGCCGCGGGGCTGCCCAAGGTCGACCGGCCCGGCGAGTGCTTCGGCTGCCTGAGCTGCTCGGAGATCTGCCCGCCGCACTGCATCTTCCACGAGGGTGTGGAGCTCGCCGAGAGCCACTACCACGACCCCTACGCCCTGCACCTGGCGAGCCGGCTCGCCAGCGACGTCTCGGGCCGCTTCAACGTGCCCACCGACGAGGCCTCCCAGCGCCAGGCCGCCGTCGACCTCGGGGTCCGGCTGCGGTCGGTGGCCGAGGTCTTCAAGCGGACCCTGGGCGGCTCGCTGCCGGCAGTTGGGACCATGGCCGGGCGCACCCTGGCCCGCCACCTGCCGCGCTACCACGAGCCCGCCGGCGTCGACGAGGCCCTCGAGCTCGCCAAGACCCAGTTCGCGCCGGCCTGGGAGCTGGAGACCAGCCGGTCCGGCGACGACCTCACCGTCACCGTCGGCCGCTGCTTCGTCCGCGAGGTGTGCGAGCGCGAGGGGCTCGAGCTCGGCGGAGAGATGTGCGTCCTGTTCTACAACTACCTGGCGGGCTACCTCGGCCGGATGGGCAAGGCCCGGCTGCGGCTCATGGACGCCGAGCGCGGCGCCACGTGCCGCTACAGCGTCAAGATCTACCAGAAGTGACCGCGGTTTCGAGCGGTTGTCGGCCATCGGGGGGCGGGCGTCGGGTCCGCCCCCTCCTTCATCGTCCCCGGTTCCGGTGTGCACCGGTCTCGGAGGCCGATCGGTGACCCGGCGAGCCCTTCTCGCGATCGTCGGCATCGGCAACACCCTCGCCGGCGACGACGGCGTCGGGGTGGTGGTCGCCGATCGCCTCGCGGGTCGGTGGCGGGAGTCCGAGGACGTCCTGGTGGCAACCCTGCCCGGCGACCTGTTCGCAGTCTCCGACCTTCTCGACCGGACCCGGGAGCTCCTCTTCGTCGATGCGATCGCCGGCGACACGCCGGGCGAGATCCGGGTCCTGACCTCCGCGCAGCGCGCCTTCGCGCCGTCGCTGCACCAGACCGACATCGGCACCGTCATGGCCGCGCTCAAGCGCCTCGAGGTCGCCGATCCGTTTCCGGCCTGGCAGGTCTGGGGGATCGTGATCGCGCCGCCCGAGGAGCTCGGCGAGGGGCTCAGCCCGCCGGTCGCCGCCGCCGCCGCCGAGCTCGAGCGGCGGATCGCCGCCTACGTCGAGGAGCGGCTGCGCGGCTGACGGCGATCGCTG
>DATHSO010000184.1:0-34603 GCA_035464095.1 Candidatus Methylomirabilota bacterium
GAAGGCCTCCTCGTCACCGGCCACTGGACCGAAGGCCGGGCGCGGGTGTGGTCGCTGCCGGAAGGGCGGATGACCCAGCGGGTCGACCTGGGTGACCAGGTCCACTGGCAGGTCACTGCCGGTGGTCGCCTGATGGGCGTCACGGTGTCCGAGCCCGGCGCCGGGCGCCGGAGCTTCCGCCTCGGCTCGTGGAGCCTGAGGGACGGCTCGCACGAGGAGCTCGGTGAGGTCGACTCGACCGGGCTGGGGGCCTTCGACTCGACCTTCGACCCGGCCGGCGACGCCTGGATCCACACCAAGGGAGACAGGGTCTGCTCCCTCCCACTTCCGGTGGTCGACGCGGCTCGCGGGGTCGAGCTGGCGCGCCACGCCTCGGATCGGATCGGCGTCTGGGACTTCAGACGGGCCCGGGGGTTCTACTCGGTCGACGCATCGGGCGAGGTCATCGTTTGGGACACGGTCGACGGCCGGTCGCAACCGGTGCACCGACTGCCACGGGTCGACGCTGGCGCCACCCGCTTCCTCCCCGAGGCGACCGGCCGGTGGGTTGTCGAGGATCCGGGCCAACAGGATCGCGTCAGGCTCTGGGACCCTGCGGGCCTCGCCGCTTCCAGGCCCTTCGACCTCCGGCGAAGCACCTCCTGGTACTTCTCGAACGCGGACTTCCACCCCGGCCTGAAGTGGCTGGCCGCGACCACGACCGGCCTGACGGAGGTGACGTTCTGGCCCCTGGAGACCCCTCGGGCCACGGTCGTCGAGGGCTACGACACGTTTGCCCGCAAACCGGTCGTGTTCACACCTGACGGCAGCTTCCTGGTGACCCACTGGAAGCAGGACCGCGTCCGGGCGTGGCCCATGCCCGGCAGCGCCCGGCGAGAGCCCGTCGATCTGCTCCTGCCACGCGAGTTCGGGGTCCGACAGGGCCTGGCCGTCGACCCGAACGGGGAGCTCGTGGCGGCGGCCGGGTATGGCGAGGGGATCTTCGTTCTCTCGATGGACGGCGCCTCTCGCCGGCAGCTCGAGAGCTTCCCGCCGAACGACCTCGTGGAGGAGATCGCCTTCTCTCCGAGCGGGCGCCTGGTGGCTGCCGCGAGCATGATCTCGGACACGACGCCCACGCTCCGGGTCTGGGACCTGGAGACCGGGTCGGTGCGGGTCTTCGACCAGCCGGGCGACTCCGGGGTGACGGGAGGGTACTACACTCTCTACCTGGCCTTTGCCGACGAGACTCGCCTCTACTCCAGCGGCGCGAACGGCCTGCTGCTCTGGGATCTCGAGCGCGGCTCGTTCTCGAGGGTCCTCGAGGCGGCCCCCGGGGGCTTCATCGACATGCTCATGGCTCCCGACCGGCGGACGATGCTCACCACCAGGTTGGGGAAGGACGAGCTTCACCACGAGGTACGCCTGCACGACCTCGCGACGGGCACCGTCACGCGCCTGACCGCCCTCGACGAGACCTACGTCTCGGCCGTGAACGAGGACGGGTCGACCTGGGTCGGGCAGGGCGCGGACGGGCTCATCAGGGTGGGGAGGACCAACGGCGGCGATCCGCACCTTCTCATCGGCCACGAGGGGTCGCTCAAGGGCCTCGAGATCTCGCCGGACGGCAGGTGGATCGCCTCCTCCGGCGACGACAAGACCCTCCGCCTGTGGCCGGTGCCCGACCTCTCCAAGCCGCCGCTCCACACCCTGCCCCACGACGAGCTGCTCGCCAAGCTGAGGTCGCTCACCAACCTCCGCGCGGTGCGCGACCCCGAGTCCTCCACCGGCTGGAAGGTCGAGGTCGGCCCGTTCCCCGGGTGGGAGACGGTGCCGACGTGGTAGGCAGCGCAGAGTTCTTAATTTTGAATTCTTAGTTCTTAATTCCATCGCAGTGTTCCATCAATGCCTGCGATGTAATTCAAAATTCAGAATTCAGAATTCAGAATTGTCTCAGCGATGACCCCTTCCCCGGGTAGGAGATGGCGCCGGAGTGGTGACCGCGAAGCGGAGTGTCTCCTCGATCGGAGTGCGATAATGGACGGTACCCGGCGATCGGAGGCGACCATGACCAACCAGTTCACCGCGATCATCGAACGCGACGGCGAGTGGTTCATCGCCTACTGCCCAGAGCTCCCCGGCGCCAACGGACAAGGAAGAACGAAGGACGAGTGTCTCGACAGCCTCAGAGAGGCGATCAGCCTCATCCTGGAAGATCGGCGCCAGGATGTGCTGCCCGGTCTTCCCGATGACGCGATCCGAGAGATCATCACGGTCGGATGAAGCGAACCGCCCTCCTCCAACACCTCAGGAAGCACGGCTGCGTCCTCAAGCGTGAAGGCTCCGCACACTCGCTCTGGCTCAACCCGAACACCGGTGAGGTGGAGGCCGTTCCGCGACACGTCGAGATCCCAAATCGTCT
Source organism: Candidatus Methylomirabilota bacterium (assembly GCA_035464095.1). GTDB lineage: Bacteria > Acidobacteriota > Thermoanaerobaculia > Thermoanaerobaculales > Sulfomarinibacteraceae > JAHECW01. Next base: position 2,402 of record DATHSO010000184.1, read on the forward strand.
CGCTCAGCGAATCTGCCGTGGTCTCTCGGTCCCGGAGCCAGGTCGATAGGTCGAGCCCCACGACCCGTTCCTTGGGTCGGAGACGGTGCCGACGTGGTGAACATGGCAGAGTTATTAGTTTTGAGTTCTAAGTTTTTAGTTTCATCGCTTTTAGTTTCATCGCAGGGTCCCACCCTCGTCTGCGATGGAACTCAAAACTGAGAACTCAAAACTCTGCCAGCCATGGTCCCTTCCCCGACCGGGGGGCGATGTCGGCGCGGTGATCGGCTTCGGAGCGATCTCGAACCGAAATCGAACACAACCGTGAGGACAACCGGCTCCGCGGGATGAACACTGTCAAGCGGGAGCCCATCGACATGACCTCGAGCCCACGGTGTCATCTCGAAGACGTTGCAAACCACCACTACGAGTCTCATATTGAAGTCACTGACATCCGGTCAAACACGGGGCGGCTCGGGCTGACGGGAGGGGGACCATGAGGAACCTCGGAATCCTGCTCGCAGCGGCGTTCGTGGTCGTGTCGCTGCCGGCGGGGGCGCAGACCACCACGGGACGACTGATGGCGACGGCGCTGGACGAGAGCGGCTCAGTGCTCCCGGGCGTCACCGTCACCATCGACTCACCGGCACTCATCGGTGGCGCCCGGACGCGCGTGACCGACGACCGCGGCGAGGCGGTGTTCCTCGCGCTCGGTCCCGGCGACTACGTGGTGTCCGCGGCGCTCGCCAGCTTCACGACTCAGGAGCGCCGGCAGGTCAAGGTGCCGCTGGGCGGGACGGCGGTCGTGCCGGTCACCATGCCCATGGCCGCCTTCACCGGCGAGATCGAGGTCACCGAAGAGCCGCCGGTGATCGACACGACCCAGGTCAACACCGGCCAGGTCTTCCGTGAAAGCTACCTCCAGGCGTCGGCGATCGGGTCGGTCAACCGCGACTACACCACCGTCATCAACCAGGCGGCAGGGGTGGTGGGGGGCGCGTTGTGGGCTGGCGTGCCGCAATCGCGGGTGCTGGGATCCACCATCGGCGAGAACGCCTTCTTCATCGACGGGATGGACGCCACCAACCCGGTGATGGCCACCACCACCACGCGGCTCAACTTCGACGCCATCGGGGAGATCCAGCTCCAGACCGGCGGCTTCGAAGCCCAGTACGGGCGCGCGACCGGCGGCATCGTCAACCTGGTGTCCAAGTCGGGCGGCAACCAGTTCTCGGGTTCCCTGGACGTGCGCTACCGGGACAACGGTTTCCAGGAGAGCGGTGAGAATTTCGACGCCGACGAGCTCGACTCCAGGTACAGCGTGCTCGGCGCGACCCTCGGCGGCCCCATCGTCCGCGACCGGCTGTGGTTCTTCACCTCCTACGGCCGCAGCGAGGACATCTTCACGCCCACCGGGGCACTCGTCGCCCAGGATCAGCAGGGCGAGACCTACCTCGGCAAGGTCACGTGGCAGATCGACGCCGGGTGGCGACTGGCGGGCAAGTTCACCACCGACCCCATGACCATCGACAACTGGGGGGTCGATCGTTGGACGCTGCCGGAGGCCACTGGCCACAAGGAGGGCACGACCACCCTCGCCTCCGCCGAGCTCAGTTCGGTGCTTTCCGACTCGCTGCTGTGGAGCACCACTCTGGGCAGGTACCACTATGAAAGCGAGATCCATCCCCAGACCGGTGACCTGTCGGCCATCGGCCATTACAACTTCGACACCGGGCTGAACACCGTGAGCTACGGCAATCAGCAGCGCTGGGAGACCACGCGCAACGACCTCACGACCGACCTGACCTGGTTCGTCGACGAGCTCGCCGGTTCGCACGAGATCAAAGGAGGCCTCGAGTTCTCGGACCTCGGCTTCACGAAGTCGAACTGCTCCACGGGGACACCCAACGGCGAGCGGTGCATCGACGGCGGGGTCGGGTTCTTCTTCCTCGATATCGAGGACGGCGGCACCGTGCCGTTTCTCATGTGGGAGTACCGCACCTCGGGTCCGGCCGATTACGACGGCTCGGTCTCGACTGCCTTCGTCCAGGACGCCTGGCGCCCGGCCAGGAACCTCACCCTCAAGCTCGGCCTGCGCTACGACCGGGCGACCTACGACAGCACCGACGGGCTCGAAATCGCCGACCTGGACATGGTCCAACCGCGCCTCGGCTTCGCCTGGGACATCGGGGGCAACGGCACGAACCTCTTTCGCGGCAGCTGGGGCCGGTTCATGCACCCGAACATGTTGGGCCTCCCGTCGCACGTCCGGGACGTCCACGAGCCCGCCTTCCGCTGGTACTCCTGCAGCACCATCATGGGGGCCTCGTCCGCGGACGAATGCTCAGCCATCGCCGCCGACCTCGGCTGGACCTACCGAACGGACAACGCGGGGTGGGACCCGCTCGGTTGGGTCCTGTCACCGGGCGAGCACTACTCCTCGCAACCGAACCGCATCGACCCCGATCTCAGGCCGACCTACGCCGACGAGCTCATCCTGGCATATGAGCGCGAGCTGGGCGCCCAGACGGCGGTCGAGCTGACCTTCATCGACAAGAAGACCCGCGACGTCGTGGACGACAGCTGCAACGGCAACTGGCCGACGCCGACCCAGGGAGCGGCGTGCGACTACTTCGTGCTCGCCAACTACCAGGCACTGCGGCGCGACTTCCGGGGCATCACCCTCAGCTTCGAGACCCGCAGGCTGTCCTGGCTCACCCTGCTCGCCTCCTACACCTACTCGTCGTCCAAGGGGAGCATCGAGTACAGCCAGGGCCAGAACTGGGAGGTCGACCTCTACCCCTGGCACTTCGAGAACATCTACGGCTACCTGAGCGACCACCGCCGGCACCGGGTCAAGCTCAACGGCTTCGTGACCATCCCGGGCGACTGGTCGGTCGCCTTCGACGGCCGCTGGAGCTCGGCCTTCCCGTGGGCGCCGGTCGAGACCGCGGCCGACATCCCGGAGATGCCGTGGGGCTTCAACTTCGTCGAGCCGTGGGGCAGCCGGGAGGGCGAGGACAACCACGAGCTCGATCTGCAGGTCTCCAAGGGCTTCCGAGCCGGCCCTGTCCGGCTCGTGCTCATCGGCACCGTGCTCAACGCCCTCGGCACCGAGCAGGCGACGGACGTGTGTCCCTTCGTCAGCGGCTGCGGTTTCGACGAGTCAGGCCGCCCGGTGGACATGGGCGACCCGATCGTGTGGCAGATCCCGCGGCGCTACGAGGTAGGGTTCCGGGTCGAGTTCTGAAGCCTCGGGCGGGCGTGAACCTCGACAGGGCTCCTGCCCGTCAGTACCGCAGCAGCGCGGCGATGGAGCCGTGCTTCTCGAGGCGCTTGGCGGCGGGCCCGCCGACGACCTCGACCTGGCCGGCCATGTCCATGACCGACTGGCTGAGGCGGTCGAGACACTGGGCGACCGGTTTGACCTCGCCGCCGCAGTAAACGCACGGGCCCTTGGGGTGGGGCGAGTAGGCGCCGCAGTCGCCGCACTCGCCGCCCTCGACGGTGAGGCCCTTGCCGTAGAACAGCTTCCACACCCGTCCCTGGTTGACGGCGTCGAGGACCGGGGCGAATCCGGCCACCGCCTTGCCGCCGTCGTGGAGCTCGGCCTCGAGCCCCTCCACCAGCGAGGCCTCCTGCTCGCGCTCCATGCGCTGCTGGAGCTTGAGGACGCCGGCGAGCACGTCCTTGCGGCTGGCGGTCATGGGCATGGTCACGGAGCGCACCAGCTTGCCCTGAAGGCGCCGCGGCAGCAGCCGGGTCAGCTGGGCGGTCGCCTTGTCGGTGCCGGCCACGATCAGCCGGTCGAAGGGCTGGCGAAGCGCGAGCTCGTGGAGGGCGTCGATGACCCGTTTCGTGTGCAGCGCCACCTCCTCGTCGTGGTGGCGCTCGCGCCGCTTCTGGGAGCGCCACTGGTCGGTGCCGAGGGCGCGCGACCTCGAGGTGGTGTCCGAGATCAGGTCCTCGTGCTCGGTGATCTCGCCCATGTCGACGGTGAAGATCCGGGCCCGGGTCGTGCTGGTGAGCACGACCCCGTAGCGCTCGTGCTCGTCCAGCGCCTCGACCAGCGGCCGCAGGAAGGCGCCGCGCCGCCAGTGGGCCGAGGTCGCCAGGGGCAGCTTGAGCTCGTGGAGCTCGGCGAGCTTGGCCGGCAGGTTCACCACCACCAGCGCGGTCAGGCCCTCGGGTTTGAGCTTGCCCACCAGCTCGAGGGCCCGGCGGCTGGCGTCGGCGAGCCCGCGGTCCGGCCCGTGCTTGGCCTTGAGGTCCTTGAGCAGGGCCTCGGCCTGGACCGCGAAGCCGCGCTTTCGGTTGGCGGGCTTGTTCTGGTCGATGTCCAGGTACAGGGTCAGGGTGAAGGTCTCCTGCTGCGTCAGAGTGTGAAGACGACTCAGGACGCCCCGTCCGAGCATGGCCACCTCCGTCTGGTTAAGGTCTACCTCCCATGTTACACCTCCTCGCGCCGAAGGGAGGGCGCTACACTCGGGGTCCGGAGGACCGTCCATGAAGGAGCTCGACGTCCGCGACCTCGCCTGCCCCGGCCCGGTGCTCAAGCTGCGGGAGCTGCTCGACGCCGGCGAGCGGGAGCTCCGCTTCTGGGTGGCCGACGAGCTGTGCCGCTCCAACGTCACCCGCTTCGCCGCGTCGCGCAAGGTCGCCACCGCGGTGGAGCCCCGCGACGACGGGACCTTCCTGGTGACCTTCCGGGCCGGCGGCGATGTCTCCGGCGCCAGGGCGGACGAGCAGGAGCTGCTGGCCTGTGACCTGCCCGAGACCGCCGCCGTCGCCGCGGGGCCGCGGGTGGTGCAGGTCACCTCGACCACCATGGGCTCGGGCGACGACGAGCTCGGCGCCCTGCTCATGCGCTCCTTCCTCAAGACCCAGGCCCAGCTCGCGACGCCGCCCGACGCCGTCATCTTCTATAACGACGGCGTCAAGCTGTGCTGCGCCGGCTCGCCGCTGGTCGACGACCTGCGGGGGCTCGAGGCGGCGGGCATCGAGATCATCGCCTGCGGCACCTGCCTCAACTACTTCTCCCTCGCCGACCGGCTCGAGGTCGGCCGGGTCACCGACATGCTCGAGATCGCGAGCCGGCTCGCCGACGCCGGCCGGATCGTCCGGCCGTGAGCGAGGCCCGCCGCATCTACCTCGACCACGGCGCCACGTCGTGGCCGAAGGCGCCGGGCGTCACCAAAGCCGTCGCCCGCTTCCTCGACGAGGAGGCCGGCAACCCCGGCCGCGGCGGCCACCGGCTGACGGTGGCGGCCTCCCGGGTCATCGAGGCCGCCCGCGAGGACGTGTCGGCCCTGCTCGGCGGCGACCCTGAGCGGACCCTTCTCGGGCCGAGCGCCACCTTCTGGCTCAACACCGTGCTTTCGAGCCGGCTTCGGCCGGGCGACCGTGTCGTCACCTCGGCCGTCGAGCACAACGCGGTCATGCGGCCCCTGCGGTGGTTCGAGCGGGTGCGGGGCGTGAAGGTGGCGGTCGCGAACGGCTACGACCCCGACGGCCTGCCCACCGCCGACGGCTGCGCCGCCCTGGTGGCCGAGGCGCCCACCGCCCTGGTCGTGCTGAGCCACGCCTCCAACGTCAGCGGTGCGGTCCTGCCGGTGGCCGAGATCGCCCGGGCGGTGGCGCCGGCGCCGGTGGTGGTGGACGGCGCCCAGACCGCCGGCAGCCTGCCGGTGGACTTCGCCGAGCTCGGGGCGGCGGCCTACGTCTGCTCCGGTCACAAGGGCCTGCTCGGCCCGCCCGGCGTCGGCATCCTCCTCCTCGCGCCCGCCTTCGAGGTCGAGCCGGTGGTGCGGGGCGGCACCGGCTCGCGCTCCGAGAGCGAGGAGATGCCCGAGCACCTGCCCGACCGGCTCGAGGCGGGCACCGCCAACGGCCCCGGCATCGCCGGCCTCGGCGCCGCCTGCCGCTGGCTCGCCGGGCCGGGGGTGGCGGCGGTGGCCGAGCACGAGGGCCGCCTGGTCCGCCGGCTCGCCGATGGCCTGCGCGAGCTGCCCGGCGTCACCCTCCACGGCTGGCGCGACGACGCGCCCCACACCGGGATCCTCAGCTTCACCGTCGACGGGGCGGACGTCGGCGAGCTCGCCGGCAGGCTCGACGCCGAGCACGGAGTCATGCTGCGAGCCGGCCTGCACTGCGCCCCCGCCGCCCACCGCCGGCTCGGCACCTTCCCCGACGGCACCCTGCGCGCCGGCGTCGGGCCCTTCAGCAGCGACGACGACGTCGACGCGCTGCTCACCGCAGTCGCGGAATTCTGAATTCTCAATTCTCAATTCTGAATTCCATCGCACACCGCCACTTCCCACGGAGGAGAGAGGTGCGATGCCAACTGAGAATTAAGAATTCAGAATTAAGAACTTAGACCTGAATCGGTATCATACTCTCACTATGGTTACGAAGAGACGTGCAGTCATCGGCGTCGACCTGGGGGGGACCAAGGTCGCGGCGGGGCGGGTGCGCGACGGCGTCGTCGAGGCGGTGGCCCGGCGGCGGGTCCCCGCCGACCAGGCTCGGGAGATCGTCTTCGAGGCCCTGGCGGACGCCGTTGCCGAGGTCGCCGCCGGCAGCGTGGCCGCCATCGGCTGCGGCGCGCCGAGCGTGGTCGACGTGGCAACCGGGATCGTGCGCGAGGTCGGCAACATCCCGTCGTGGACCGCGTTCCCTCTCGGAGACGAGCTCGAGGCACGCTTCGGCAGGCCCGCGGTCGTCGACAACGACGCCAACGCCTTCGCCCTCGGCGAGCACCGCTTCGGCGCCGGCCGCGGCCGCCGCCACCTGGTCGGCATGACCCTGGGCACCGGCCTCGGCACCGGGGTGGTGCTCGACGGCCGGCTCGTGCGGGGCGCCAACTGCGGCGTCGGCGAGCTCGGCAAGACCGACTACCGGGGCGGCCGGCTCCAGGACTGGTGCGCGAGCGACTACTTCCCCCGCGAGTGGGGCGCCGAAGCCGGAGAGCTGCACCGCCGGGCCCGTCAGGGCGAGGCCCGAGCGATCGCGGCCTTCGAGGGCTACGGCGCCGAGCTCGCCGTCGCCGTCATGCGGGCCCTGTACGCCTACGACCCCGAGGTGCTCGTCCTCGGCGGCTCCATCGCCTCGGCCTTCGACCTGTTCGAGGCGAGCCTGCAGCGGCGCCTCGAGGCCTTCGCCTACCCCCACATCGTCGAGCGGCTGACCCTGGTGCCGAGCCGGCTCGAGCACGCCCCGATCCTCGGCGCCGCCGCCCTCGCCCTCGACCGGCTGGGGGAGTGAACCGCGAAGGCGCGAAGATCGCGAAGCATCGCAGTTCAACGCAGAGGCGCAGAGGCGCAGAGCCATCGCATCATCGCAGGTCAATGCCATCGCAGCTCATCGCAAAGGCGACAAGGTACCGCGGGAACAACGCTGACCCACAAAGGAGCCACGCTGGCACAGACGGGCTTGCGGCCATCCTGGACGAGCTCCGCCCTCGCGTCGTCGAGCCATGTGATGCCTCGCGATCTTCGCGTCTTCGCGGTTCATCTTACGCCCTTGCCGGGCGCGACTGAGGTATGATCCCGAGTCGCAGAATGATGAGCACCCCCCGAGATCTTCTCGTCGTCTTCGGCTCGGTCCAACGGGTGATGCGCTCCGAGCGCGCCGCCCGGGACCGGGGCCTCGACGTCGACGCCGTGCCGGCGCCGCGCTCGGTGAGCTCGGAGTGCGGCGTCGTGCTGGCGGCCCGGGCCGCCGAGGCCGGCGCCCTCGCCGACGTCCTCGACGCCCTCAACCTGGAGCCCAAGGCCGTCTACCGCGACCGCGGCGGCACCTGGACCCCGAGCACCCTCCGCGCGACGGTGGTCGACCAGGTCGTGAGGCTCACCGAGGGCTCGGCCTACGGCGGCTGCGGCGCCAAGCTCGCCAAGGGGCTGCTCCACTCCGTGCTGTGCGGCCTGCCACGGGTGGAGTCGGAGGCCTTGATCGTCGGCATCGAGTCCGCCGACGACGCCGGGGTCGTCAAGCTCAGCGACGAGCTCGCGATCATCCACACCACCGACTTCTTCCCGCCCATGGTCGACGACCCCTACACCTTCGGCCGGATCGCCGCCACCAACGCCCTGTCCGACGTCTGGGCCATGGGCGGGACCCCGCTGGCCGCCATGAACCTGGTCAGCTACCCCCTCAAGCAGCTCGGCCGCGACGTCATCAAGGAGATCCTCAGGGGCGGGCTCGAGGCCATGGCCGAGGCCGGCGCGGTGCTCGCCGGCGGCCACACCATCGAGGGCGCCGAGCTGCTCTACGGGCTCGCGGTCACCGGCACCGTCCACCCCGACAAGGTGTGGCGCAACGGCGGCGCACTGCCGGGCGACGTGCTGGTGCTCACCAAGCCCCTGGGCACCGGCCTGGTGACCACCGCCGCCAAGGCCGGCCTGGCCGACCCGGAGCACCTGGCTACCGCCATGCGCTGGATGGCGACCCTGAACAGGGACGCCGCGGCGGCCATCGCCGAGGCCGGGCCCCACGCGGTCACCGACGTCACCGGCTTCGGCCTCGCCGGCCACGCCGCCGAGATGGCCGAGGCCTCGGGCTGCGCCCTCGAGCTCGACCTGGCCGCCCTGCCGGCGATGCCCGGCGCCCTCGAGGCGGCGGCCACGGGGCTGGTCCCGGCGGGCGCGGGCAAGAACCGGGACAGCATCGTCGCCGTGCTCTCGATCGCCGACGGTGCCGACGAGCTCCGGGTCGACCTGGCGCTGGACCCCCAGACCTCGGGCGGGCTGCTCGCCGCGGTCACCCCCGACGCCGCCGAGCGCCTCCTGCGGCGTCTGCCGGGCGCCACCGTCGTCGGCCGCGTCACCAGCGGCCCCGCGGGGGCCGTCATCCTGCGGTAGAGGTTCCCAACGACGGCGGCACAGAGACACGGAAGGCGATTCGTACGGGCACACCCTCCCATGCCGCGTCGGTCATCGCACCGGAGCGCACGAGCTTGGACCGCGAAGAACGCGAAGTGCGGCCATCGCGAAGGGCGCGAAGCACCGCAGTTGACAGCCGACGACACCGACGTCGCCGCGGTCTCGTGGCAACAAGGCGCATCGTGCCGGGTCGCAGTCGGTCGAACGGGCTGAAGGCGACGGTTTCGTCGCGGCCGCGACACCAAGACGTGATCGAGCCCATGGCGACTCGGGTGCGGAATACCGACGCGGGCGGAAGCGCCAGCTCAACAAATGCGATGGACTTGGCGTCCTCTGCGTCCGCGCTTCGCGATCTTGGCGGTTCAAGACTCCCTCGCTCTCGTCCGAACGCCGATTCGGCTCACCAACCCGCCGAAGAACGACGACCCCTCTGTGTCTCTGTGCCTCTGTGGTTGATCACGACCGCAGCCGGTCGAGGAGGATGCCGGCGGCGACGGCGACGTTGAGGGACTCGACCTCGCGGTCGAGGGGGATGGCGACCCGGCCGTCGGCGGTTTCGAGGGCAGCCGGGGACAGCCCCTCGCCCTCGGCGCCGAGGAGGAGCAGCAGCGGCCGGGCCGGCTGCCAACCGTGGACCGGGGTGCCCGCCGCAGCCGCCGCCCAGAGCTCGCCGCCGTGGGCGCGAAGACCGGCAGCGGCGTCGATCACGGTCACCTCCCGGGTCACCGGCAGCCGGAACACCGCCCCGGCCGAGCCGCGCACGGCGGCGGGGTGGAAAGGGTCGGCGCAACCCGGCGACAGCAGCACGCCGCGAGCGCCGAGGCCGGCTGCCGAGCGGACGATGGCGCCCAGGTTGCCGGGGTCCTGGACCCGGTCGAGCCAGAGCGCGACACCCTCCCGGCCCGGCCACGCCGGCAGGGCCGGCTCGGCGGCGACGGCCAGGACACCCTGGGGGTGACGGGTGGGTGCGAGGTCGTCGAGGACCGCCGCGTCGACGGCGAAGACCTCGTGCGCCGCGGCGACCACCTCCGGGTCCGGGTCGACGCCCTCGGCGAGGTAGAGCTCGAGCAGCGGCACGCCCCAGTGCACCACGTCGGCAACCAGCCGGCGGCCGTCGACGATCACCTGTCCGTCGGGGCGGTTTCTGACCCGCTTCCTCAGGTCCTTGAGGCGGGGGTTGTGCCGACCGAGCTTGTCCATCGAACGATCGTACCCCACGCGTCGACTTCCCTTTCTCTTTTCCTCGCCTCGCCCTGCCCCAACACCCATGTGCCCAGATGCCGGCCGGACAGCCAGGGCAGGGCGAGGCGAGGAAAAGAGAACGAAGCCCGACTCGGTTATCGCTGGCTTTCCCTCCCCTTTGTGAGATAATCCCAGGCCACTTTGGCCGGCGCGGGCCGGCGGAAGGGCCACAACCACCATGAGTCTGTCGCTGATCGGCAAGAACGTCGGCGAGTCGGCAACCCTCAAGCTCAACGAGATCGCCGCCATCCTCCGGGCGAAGGGCGATCCCGTCATCCACCTCGGCGGCGGCGAGTCCAAGGGCAAGCCGCCCATGGACGCGCTGCTGGCGGCGAGCGCCATGCTCAACTCGGGCGAGGTCCGCTACACCCCGCCCGACGGGATCCCGGCACTGAAGCAGGCCATCATCCGCTACACCGAGGAGTTCTACGGCTGGCGGCCGGCGCCCGAGAACGTGATGGCGTCGGGCGGCGCCAAGCAGGCCATCATGGCGGCCCTGCACGCCCTGCTCGACCCCCAGAACGAGGTCGTCTTCCCGGCCCCCTACTGGGTCAGCTACCCGGACATGGTGCGGCTGGTGGGCGCGGTGCCGGTGGTGGTGCGGCCCGAGGACGGATCCTTCGTCCCGCGCATCCAGGACATCGAGCAGGTGGTGGGCTCCTACACCAAGCTGGTCATCGTCAACAGCCCCAACAACCCGTCGGGCGCGGTCTACCCCGAGAGCTTCATCGCCGACGTGGTCGACTTCTGCGAGCGGCGCGGGCTGTGGCTGCTCATGGACGACATCTACCACCGCCTGATCTTCGACGGCCGCAAGCCGCTCAACCCCTACGACTACGCCAAAGACCGCAGCGAGAACTCCAAGCTGATCGTGGTCAACGGGGTCTCCAAGCAGTACGCGATGACCGGCTTCAGGATCGGCTGGGCGGTGGGCAACCGCCAGCTCATCGAAGCGATGACCAACATTCAGAGCCACGAGACCTCGGGCCCGTCGGCGCTCCTCCAGCACGCTGCGGTCGGGGCCCTCAACGGCGTCCAGTCGTCGGTGGAGGGGTTGCGGGCGACGCTGGAGAACAACCGCAACGTGCTGCTCAACGAGCTGCGCGCCTTCGACGGCGTGATCATCGAGAAGCCCGGCGGCACCTTCTACTCGTTTCCCGACTTCAGCCACTACGGCTCCGACTCGGTCAAGCTCTCCAAATTCATCCTCGACAAGGTCCAGGTGGTGACCGTGCCCGGGGCCGAGTTCGGGATGGAGGGCCACCTGCGGCTGAGCTACTGCGGCACCGTCAAGGACATCACCGACGGCATCGAGCGCATCAAGTGGGCCCTCGACCCCAACTCCCCCAACGAGCTCTACATCGGCGAGCGCAAGCTGGTGAGGGACTGGACATGAGCAAGTACCTGAAGTTCGCCACGCCCGCCACCGCCCAGGCCGGCGACCTCAAGAGCCGCTACGGCCTCGCCAACCACGGCCTCAGCCACGTCGACCGGGTCTACTGGAACCTGCCGGCGCCGGCCCTCTACGAGGAGGCGGTGTTCCGCAACGAGGGCTTCATCGCCCACGGCGGCCCCTTCGTGGTCAACACCGGCAAGTGGTCGGCCCGGGCGGCCCAGGAGAAGTACATCGTCCGGGAGCACTCGACGGCGGACAAGATCTGGTGGGGCGAGTACAACCGACCCTACGACCCGGACCTGTTCACCGCGCTGCACGGGCGCGTCCAGGCCTTCCTCCAGGACGAGGAGCTGTTCGTCCAGGACTGCTACGTCGGCGCCGACCCGGCCTACCGGATGCCGGTGCGGGTCGTCACCGAGCACGCCTGGCACTCGCTGTTCGCGCGCAACATCTTCATCACCCCGAAGAGCCAGGACGAATACCAGAACCACGTCCCCGAGTTCACCGTTATCGTCGCGCCGTCGTTCAACTGCGACCCGCGGATCGACGGCACCCGCAGCTCGACGGCGATCATCATCGACTTCTCCAAGCGGCTGGTCCTGATCTGCAACTCCTCCTATGCCGGCGAGATCAAGAAGAGCCTGTTCACGGTCATGAACTTCCTGCTACCGCTCCAGCGGGTGCTGGCCATGCACTGCTCGGCCAACGTCGGCGCCGACGGCGACGTCGCCCTCTTCTTCGGCCTGTCGGGCACCGGCAAGACGACCCTGTCGGCCGACCCCGCGCGGCGCCTCATCGGCGACGACGAGCACGGCTGGTCCGACGAGGGCGTGTTCAACATCGAGGGCGGCTGCTACGCCAAGGTCATCCGGTTGTCGGCCGAGCACGAGCCCGAGATCTACGCTACCACCCGCCGCTTCGGCACCGTGCTCGAGAACGTGGTCCAGGACCGCACCTCGCGCCGCCTCGACCTCGACGACGACCGCTTCACCGAGAACACCCGGGCCGGCTACCCGCTGGACTTCATCCCCAACGTCGTTCCCGAGGGCCGGGTGGCCTCGCACCCCAAGAACGTCATCCTGCTCACCTGCGACGCCCAGGGCGTGCTGCCGCCGATCGCCCGCCTCGACCCGCTGCACGCGGTCTACCACTTCATCTCGGGCTACACCTCGAAGATCGCCGGCACCGAGATCGGCCTCGGCATCGAGCCCGAGATCGCGTTCTCCGCGTGCTTCGGGGCGCCGTTCATGGTGCACCACCCTTTCGTCTACGCCGACATGCTGCGCCAGAAGATGGCCAAGCACGGGGCCACCTGCTGGCTGGTCAACACCGGCTGGATCGGCGGCAGCTGGGGGGTCGGCAAGCGGATCTCCATCCGCCACACCCGCAACCTCCTCAACGCCGCACTGGACGGCAAGCTCGCCGATGTGGAGTACCGCAAGGACCGGCTGTTCGGCTTCGGCGTGCCCCTGAGCTGCCCGGACGTTCCGAGCGACGTCCTCGACCCCTCCACCTCGTGGGGCAACAAGGACGAGTACTGGAAGCGCTACGACGCCCTCGCCGCCCGCTACATCGAGAACTTCAAGCTCTACGCCGAGGGCTGCCCGGCCGAGGTCGCCGCCGCCGGCCCGAAACGGCTCAGGGAGCTCTGACCCTCACCGGCCGCGAGCCCCACCCGAGTTTGTCAAGTCCTCCCCGGACGGCCGCTGTGGGGGAGTTCGTCAAGTCGAGGGGTGGGGAGGCGTGTTGGAGGCCGGAGTGCTCGTGGCTGCCACGAGGCCGGTGACGGGAGCGAAGGAGCAGAAGAGCGCGACCCAGCAGAAGGCGCCGGCGAGACCGGCAGCGACCTCGAGCAGGGCGCCGGGAACACCGCCGCGCAGCACCTCGAACCGCGAGCCGAGGAGCAGGGGCAGCGTCGTCACGGCGAGGCCGGGCACCGCCCAGACGATCAGGGCGACCAGCGACCGCAGCGGCTGGCGCAGGCTGCCGCCGAGGCCGGCGAGCCAGGCGAGCACCGCCGACCGACCAACGCCGAGCCCGAGCAGCCACGAGCCCCGCAGGGTGGCGAGCCAGACCGCCAGCGCAGCGGCGAGCCCGGCCGCGACGGCAACGGCGACCCATGCCAGGAAGACGCCCTCCCGGCCGCCCTCCAGGGCCCGCTCGGCGGCCGCCGCCGGCAGCTGCCACAGGACGACCGCGATCCCGGCCAGCACCGCCGCCGACAGCAGGGCGAGGCGGGCCCAACGCCACCATCCGATCAGACCGTGGCCCAGGATCTCGGCGAGGCGGACCCGGTCGCGGCCCGCGAAGAGCAGCCAGCGGACGACCCCGGCGTGCCACAGCACCGTCCACGCCCAGAGCCCGGCCCACCCCGACAGCACCGCCACCGCCACCGCCGGCCAGGTCGGCCGCATCAGCTCGAGGGCGATGAGGGCCAGGTCGCCCTCCGGCAGACCCTCCGTGGGTAGTGACACCAGGGTCTCCCCACCGACCCCCCAGAGCACGGCGTGGGCAGGGATGAAAACCGCCACCGGGGCCAGCCACACCACCAGCACCAGGCGCCACAGCCGGGCGGCGGTGGTCAGGCCGAAGGCGACGGAGGGTCGGCCGTCCACGGTCAGCTCCACGGCAGGGCGAGCTGGCCCGTCAGGCGCAGCGCGGGGCCGAGCCACCACAAGGTGCCCGGGTGGGCGGCCTCGTCCCGCCAGTAGTTGTCGGCACGTCGGGTCTCCAGGGCCCACACCCCGTCGGGATCGACCCGCACCTGGACCAGCCGGACCGGCGAGTCGATCGTCCAGCGCTGCCAGCGCTCCCGGCCGTCCCAGCTCCGGCGCTCCCGGCGGCCGTCTGCCCACTCCAGCTCGACCTCCACCGGGCCCTCCAGCTCGCCCAGGCGACCGACGTCGATCTCGACGCGCCAGCCCGCGAGCTCGTCCCCGCCCTCGACGGCCTCGCGCTCGCGCCAGCCGGCCTCGGTCCAGACCAGGCCGCTGGCGGGTTCGACGCTGCGGTGGCGCACCGACAGCACCGCCCAGTCGGGCAGCGCGCTGCCGCGGACGGCGTGGTCGAAGAACCACCCCAGGTCCTCGCCGGTGGCCTCCTCGATGGCGGCCTGGAGATCGCGGCCGGTGGGGTGCCGGTAGCGCCAGCGGTCGACGTAGGCGCGCAGGGCGCGGGCGAAGCGGGCCTCCCCGAGCAGACCCTCCAGGGTGCGCACGGCGAGGCCGGCCTTGGCGTAGGAGGCCATGAAGTAGTCCACCAGGGTCCGGTACTGCCAGGGCCTGCGGTCGATGGTCAGGGGCGGCCGCTCGAAGGCGACGGTCAGCCGCTCGGCCGTGAAGCCGCCGGCGAGCCGGAGCTCGGGCACGAGCCCGTCCGAGATCATGTCGGCGAGGCAGCGGTTCTCGGCCCAGGTGGTGAGCCCCTCGTCGAGCCAGGCGGCCTCGCTCTCGTCGGAGGCCAGCAGACCCTGGAAGTACTGGTGGCCGAACTCGTGGACGGTGACGGCCTCGATGCCCGGCAGCCAGCTCCAGGGCGGGTAGGCGTCCCGGTGGCGGGCGCCGGTGGTGATGAAGGTCGGGTACTCCATGCCGCCGGCGTCGGCCGCGTCGGGGGGCGGCGACACCACGGTGAGCTGGGGGTACGGGTACGGTCCGAGGGTGAGGCCGAACCAGGCGACGGCGAGCCGGCTGGCCCGGACCATGCGCGGGGCGAGCCCGGCCTGGGTGCGCGGCAGCAGCAGCCGGATCTTCATGGGCGGCAGCTCGAGGTCGGCGGCCGCCATCTCGAGGCTCGCCGAGGCCCGTTCGAGCCATGCGGCCGGCACGTCGCGGCCGGGCTCGAAGTCCGTCTCCACCAGCGTCATCAGGTCGGGCGGCGAGGCCGTCCACGCGAAGTCGTGGACCGCCACGGCGCGGTGCTCGACCAGGTCGGCGGTGCCCACCGGCTCCCGCGACACCTGCTCGCCGGTGGCGCCGACCAGCCAGCCGCGGGGCACCGTCATGCGCACCCGGTAGCTGCCGAAGGCGGCGAAGAACTCGCTCGCGGCGTGGAACTGGTGGCCGCCCCAGCCGTCCTCGCCCCGGAACACGGCGAGCTTGGGAAACCACTGCGCCACCAGGTGGAAGTCGCCGGCGAAGCCGGTGCGGGCGACGACCCGGGGCAGGCGGGCCTCGAAGTCGAGCTCGAAGGTGATCGCGACCCCCGGGGCCACCGGTCCCGGCAGCGCGACCCGCGCCAGGGTGAAGTCGTCCTCGTTGCCGTCGTCGGGCCGCTCGAAGCTCAAGCCCGGGAGGAGGTCGGTGCCGTCCGCCAGGGCCAGCCGCGTGATCCGGGTCCACCCCCAACCCTCGGTCTCGAGCCGGCGCAGACGCTCTGGGGCGATGCGCGCGAGCTCGCGCATGAAGGTGGTTTCGGAGCTCGCGAAAGCATTGAGGTAGAGGTGGAGAAAGACCTCGGCGGTCTCGGCGCCGGTTGTGTTGCGCCAGGTCACGACCTGGCGGCCCTCGAGGCCGTGGCTCTCCGGGTCGAGGGTGACCTGGATGTCGTAGCTGGCGACCTCCAGGTCCTGGGCGGCTGCAGGTAGGCAGCAGACGAGGAGGACCAGCGCGGCGACGAGGCAGCGGGGTGTCACGACCGGAGTGTAGCCCACCGGCCCGGACGCCGGAGCGGAAGCAACGCTACCGGCCGGGTGTTGTTCACGGTGACGATGCGGATCCTCGCCCCCGTGCTTGTCGCCCTCGCCGTGGCCGCCGCCGGCGCCGTTCCCGCCGGGGCCGAGGACGAGCGGCCCTTCACCCTCGACCTCGACAGGATGACCTTCCGCCCCACCGACCAGCGCACCGAGGCCCGGCTCGCCCGGTGGAACGACGACCCGATGGCGCGCGTCGCCATGCACATGGCGTCCGAGCAGGCCCGGATCATCGGCGGCGGTCAGCCCGGGGCCGGCCAGCCACGGTCCTTGGTGTTCTCGGTGAAGCTGCAGCGCGGGCTGGCCGCCGCGCTCACCGTGGCCAGCTCGGCGAGCGGCGTCGAGTTCTACGAGCGCCGGCTGGCGGTGATCAGGTGGCCGTGGCAAGACGAGGACGAGGCACCGCCGGCCATGCCTCTGGACGAGCAGCTCAGCATCCTGCTCGGCGACCGCCTCGAGAGCGGCCGCCGCTAGTTCTGGACCTGCGCTTCCCAGTCACCTCAGTAAAACGGGGAACGGCCGCTGGTTCGCGCGTCAGCGGATTGACATACCACTCCGATCCTGACGGCTCGAGAGCGCGCGAGCTTGCACCGCGAAGAACACGAAGATCGGACGCAGAGGACACAAAGTCCATCACATATCGTCGTGAGCTGGCGCTGCAGGACCGGAACATCAGCCCAGAACCCGAGTTGTCACGGAGACGGGAAAGCACACCTGCCATACCCAATTCGGAGACATGTCCTGAAGGCCCTGCGACCGTCGATCTTCTCGATACGATTCCTGATGCGGCCACGGCGGCACTTCGATGTCCGAATCGTCAGCTTCCGTTCGCTGTGCTTCGCGTGCTTTGCGATCGACGACCTTCGCGACCTTCGCGGTTGAAGCTCGACCGCCTCGGTGCGAAGTCAGTGCCGGACCAGAGACTGCGCCCGTGCACATCGCCGGTTGCGGTGTCCACAGGGTGTGGGCGGTCGCACCGATTTGACCAGCGGATAGAAGGTCCGTGATCCGCGATCCTAGAGCCGGTCCTTGAGGTTCTTGGAGACCTTGAAGCGGACGCTCCTGGAGGCCGAGATGGTGATCGGCTCGCCGGTGGCGGGGTTGCGGCCCTGGCGGGCCGGGCGCTCGGACAGCATGAAGGTCCCGAAGTTGGGCACCGTGACCTTGTCGCCACCGACCAGGGCCTCGGCGGCGAGCTCGAAGATGCCGTCGTACACCATGGCGACGTGGGTCTTGGGAATGCCGGTGAGCTCCGCGATCCGATCGACCAGATCCGCCTTGCCTGCCATCTCGCTCATGCCTCCCCCTGTGGTCGTCTGACAACCTAGCGCGGCCCTCGCGCGCCGGTCAAGGTCGCGGGTGGACGTAGAATGGCCGCCATGGACGACGACACCCCGCGCCCCTGGATCACCCTCGACACCGAGGCTCTCGGCAGCTACAAGATCTTCGAGCTGAGCCGGTCCCGCCAGCGCTCCCAGACCACCGGCCGCGAGCACAGCTTCCTGCGCCTCGACGCCCCCGACTGGGTCAACGTGGTCGCGGTCACCGAAGGCGGCGAGCTGGTGCTCATCGAGCAGTACCGCCACGGCACCGACGAGATCACCCTCGAGATCCCCGGCGGCGCCGTCGACCCCGGCGAGGACGCCGCCACCACGGCGGCCCGGGAGCTCGAGGAGGAGACCGGCTACCGCGCCGCCGAGGTCATCGGGATCGGCCGGGTCGACCCCAACCCCGCCTTCCTGTCGAACCGTTGCTGGACCTTCCTCGCCCTGGGCTGCCGGCTCGCGGGTGAGCAGGAGCTGGACCCCTCGGAGGAGATCGCCGTCCGCCTCGCCCCCCTCGCCTCCTTCGGCGAGCTCATCGACAGCGGCGCCATCACCCACTCCCTGGTGGTCGCCGCCCACGACCACCTGCAGCGCGGCATCCGCCGCGAAGCACCGTGGGCCGCTCGGCTCCCGCCGCGGCCCACTCAGGAATGATGAATGAGGAATGATGAATGATGAAAACCATCGCAACGGGCCCTGGGCGCTGCAGCGGGGCCGGTGCGGCGTGATTCATCATTCATCATTCATCATTCATCATTTGCTTCGGGAATGCTCCGGCTCACCGCGCTCGTTCCCTCTGACGCCATGTCCAACACCACACCGATCATCATCCTCACCGCCGTGCTGCTCGTCGCGGGCGCCGGCACCGCCATGGGAGACGACGAGATGCTCGAGCCCGGCCAGCACTTCCCCGCCTTCGAGCTCCCGGCTCACGACGGCACCATCGTGTCGAGGGCCGACCTGGACGGCTCGACCTACCTGCTCTTCTACTACCCCAAGGCCGACACCGGCGGTTGAACGCTGGAGGCCACCCGGCTGCGGGACAGCTGGGACGACCTTCAGGCGCGCGGCGTGACCGTGGTGGGGGTGTCCTACGACAGCCCCGACGCCAACCGGAGCTGGGCCGAGAAACACGACCTGCCGTTCAGGCTCCTGTCGGATCGGGACCGCACTCTGGCCAAGCAGGTGGGGGCCGCGCGGGCCCTGCTGCCGGTGCCCAAGCGGGTGTCGTACCTGGTCGGCGCCGACGGGGTGATCCTGGTGACCTATCCCGACGTGAGCCCGGCGACCCACGCCGACGAGGTTTTGGCCGACCTCGAGCGCCTGGGCTTCGGCGCGCCAAGCTCCGACTGACAGCGCCTCAGGCGGCGGCCTCGAGCTGCGAGGTGCACGCCGGGCAGCGCGTGGCCTCGATGGCGATCTCGGTGGTGCAGTACGGGCACTTCTTGGTGGTCGGCTCCGGCGGCGGGGCCTTCTCCTCGCGCCGCATGGCGTTGATCGACTTGATCAGCATGAAGACCGCGAAGGCGACGATCAGGAAGCTGATCACGCTGTTGGTGAACACGCCGTAGTTCACGGTCACCGCGCCGGCGGCCTGGGCATCTGCGAGGGTCAGGTAGGGGCCGGCCGGCTCGCCCTGCCTGACCACCGCGAACAGGTCGCTGAAGTCGGAGCCGCCGAGCAGCAGCCCGATGGGCGGCATGAGCACGTCGCTCACCAGGCTCTTGACGATGGTGCCGAAGGCGCCGCCGATGATGATGCCGACGGCCATGTCGACGACGTTGCCCTTCATCGCGAACTCTTTGAACTCCTTGAGCATCCCGACCCCCTCGTGGTTGGCGGTCGCCCGGGCGACCCGAATCCGTCCTCACTGCATCCGGCTGGACCGTCGCCAGCATACTCCAAAACGAAGACCGCGGCCCCGGAGCGGGGCCGCGGTCTCGAGCGACGGGGACCGGTGACCAGCCGTCAGAAGTTGAGCACGACCGAGATCCTGGTGGTGGTGTCGGTGGACTCGTTGTTGTCGATGGGCTGGTTGCGGTAGCGGATCTGGTAGCTCAGCTGGAGGGCGAGCATCTCGGTGAGCGAGGCCCTGAGGGCCGTGTCCGAGGCCACCCGCCAGTCGGAGGTGTCGTCGAAGTTGGGGTAGTAGAGGAGACGCTCGGTGAGGGAGGCCGAGTCGCTGATGGTCCACTCGTAGGCGAGCCCGGCGACCGCGCCGAGCCAGTCGAAGCTCTCGGTGAACTCCTCCTGGCTGAGCTCGTCGAGGAAGATCCTGTCCTCCTTGGTCCAGGTGAGACCGAGGTCGACGGTGAGCTTGTGGCGCGCACTCTCGAAGGCCAGGTACTCGACGCCGGCCTCGGCGATCCACCGGTTGTCGAAGCCGCTGAAGGTGTCGCGGGCCCAGCTGGCGCCGGCGAAGAGCGACCAGCGGTCGCTGAGCCGGCGCAGGGCGCGGCCGCCCACAAGGTACTGCTCTGCGGTGAGGTTCTCGTTCTCCTCGGCCCGGGTGAAGGTGGCGACGAGGTCGAGGCCCCACGGCGTCGGCCGGCGCGCGGCCTTGAAGTCGAGACCGAAGCTGGAGGTCTCGGTGTTGCCGGTGGTGGCGAGGTAGGACAGGCCGAGGGCGCTCTCCCAGAGAGGCTCGGGGGCCGCTTCCTGGTCGCCCTCCTCCTGGGCGAGGACGGGCCAGGCCGCCAGGACGGCGACGAGGCCGATGATGAGGCTTCGGGTCACGGAGCTCGGTGTGGTATTCATGCTTGGCGTCCCTTTCGAGATTTCGTCTCGGAAGACGCGGGAGAGTGTAGGAGCGAACCGCGCTCTCGTCAATCGCTATACTCGGGGCGTGACATCGTCAGCACCCGAGAACGGCTCGGAGGGATCGGTCCGGCCGAGCTGGCGGATCGCCACCCTCGCGGCCGTGATCCTGGTCTGGCTCGGGGTCGCCGGCGCTCAGGTCGTGGTCAGCTGGCACGGCGACCGCACCGAGCTGCTGCTGCTCATCGGCGGCAACGCCTTCCTGGCGGCGGCCGGCGCCTGGCTCTTCCACTTGAGGTGGCTCGCCACCTCCAGCCGCCGCGACCGCCGGATCCGCAACGCCTACCTGCCCATGGCCGCCTACTTCGTCGCCCGGTTCGCGGTGGCGCCCCTGGCGATCTCCGAGAGCGCGCTGGTCGCCGCCGACGGCGTCGCCTGGCTCCTCACCCAGGCGGCGGCGGTGACCGTACTGCTGCTGCCGGTGAGGGACGAGCTCGACGGCCTCGAGCGCGGCCAGGCCGGCCGCAGCGCGGCAGCCATCGCGGCGGCTCTGGCGACGACCGCCGCACTGGTGGTCCTGCAGCGCGCCGGCTGGGTGGCCGGGGTTCAACCGGCCGAGCTCGGACTGGCGGTGGCCTTCGCCGCCGCCGCCGTCCTGATTCTGGCGTGGCGCCGCGACGAGGGACGGGACCTCTGGCTCGGGGTCGCCATGATGCTGGTGGCCGGCGCGCACTCGGTCCTCGCCATGAGCCGCTTGCCCTACGACAGCTCGGTGATGTGGGGGCTGGCCCTGCTCGGCATCGCGCTGTCGACCCCGGTCATCGGCGCCACCGGCGAGACCGCCGTCCGGCTGCGGGACCAGGTCGCGCTGCGGGAGCGCCTGACCCGCCTGCGCCGCCGCACCGAGATCCTCCTCGACACCCTGCCGGCCATGGTGCTGTCGGTGGACCGCGAGCGCCGCCTCCACTACGCCAACCGCCAGGCCCGCGCCGTGCTCGGCCTGCCGTCGGAGATCGAGCCCGGCGCGCCCCCGACGTGGCTCGATCGCATCCACCCCCACGACCGGCCGCGGGTCCACGGCGCCGTAGCCACGGTGCTCGACCGGCCCGGCGGGGTCTGGGAGGAGGTGATCCGCAGCGAGGCGCCGAGAGGCGACGTCCACTGGCTGAGCACCCAGATGCACCAGGTCGTCGACCCGCTGGAGGGCCGCACCCTGGTCCAGCTCGTGGCCACCGACGTCACCGACCTGTTCCTGGCCCGCCGGTCGGCGGAGGCCCAGCAGGCCCGGCTCGCCTTCCTGTCCAACCTCGCCCAGAGCGTGGCCGGCGAGGTCGAGGAGGAGCGGATCCTGGCGCGCTTCCTGGAGATCGGCGGTGAGCAGCTGCCCATGAAATCGCTGCTCCTGTACCGCCCCCTGCCCGGCACCGCCGACCTGCGCCTGGTGGCGGCGGTCGGCCCCGGCACCGAGGTCTTCGAGCGGGACCGGCGGCGGTCGCCGGGCGGCAACGATCACCCCTGCCGGCTGACCTTCGCAACCGGGGTCCCGCGGTCGGCGGAGCTGGACTCGGTGGTGGCAGCGGCCGACGCCGGCCGGCTCGGGGCCGAGCACGACATCCACCACCTCGGCTTCCTGCCCCTGCTGGCGGCAGGCGGCGTCATCGGAGTGCTGGTGACGAGCTCGAGCCTCAAGCCGCGCCTGGCTCCGGAGGACATGGACCTGCTCACCCAGATCGGCTTCCTGCTCGGCGGCACGGTCTACGTCGCCCAGCTGGTGCGCGAGCTCAACGAGCAGCGCGCGGTGGCCTTCGAGGCGTCGCGGCTGAAGTCGGAGTTCCTGGCCAACACCTCCCACGAGCTCCGCACACCCCTGACCGCCATCCTCGGCTTCCTGCGCCTGGTGATCGACGGCACCATCGGGGACCCGGTCAAGCAGCGCGAGTACCTGACCATCGCCCACGACTCGGCCGAGAAGCTGCTGACCATCATCAACGACGTCCTCGACCTGGCCAAGATCGAGGCCGGCCGGCTCGAGGTCCACCGGGGCCCGGTGGCGGTCCGGGCCGTGCTCGAAGGGGTGGAGACCCTGTTCCGGCACCAGATGAAGAGCAAGGGCATCCGCTTTTCCATCGCCGCCGACACCCCCGGCCTCGTGCTCTGGGCCGACCCCGACCGCACCACCCAGGTCCTCACCAACCTGCTGTCCAACGCCATGAAGTTCACCCCCGCCAACGGCAGTATCCACGTCAGCTGCACCCGCGACGACGGGGGGGTCGCCTTCACGGTCGCCGACAGCGGCATGGGCATCCCCGAGGGCGAGGTCGAGAAGGTCTTCTCGAGCTTCTACCAGGTCGACGGCTCGACCACCCGGGAGCACGGCGGCACCGGCCTCGGGCTCACCATCTCGCGCCGCCTCGCCGAGCTCATGAGCGGCACCCTCGACCTGGCCAGCGAGGGTCGCGACCGCGGGACGACGGCGACGCTGCGCCTGCCCGAGTACCAGGACCGGCCGTCGGACCGGTCATCAACATAGTTTGCATATTTGCTCAAATCACTGATTCATAGACCCTTCCGGTCAACTGGCGTATCCTCCCGAGAAACCCGGAGGCCGAGAACCGAGGGGGTTGACAGCCCGAGATTCAATGTATATTCTTAAATAGTTATATGGTGAAGGAGGGGCATCCGCCATGGCACGCAACTCGCTCGTGATTCTCGCCACCCTGCTCGCCGCAGGCGCCGTGGCGGCGCAGGACCTGACCCAGGACGAGGCGGTCACCACCGCCCTCGCCTCGAACCCCGCGGTTCAGGCCGCCGCCGCCCGGGCCGAGGCCGAGGCCGCCCGCCACGACCAGGCCAGGGCCCACCGCTGGGGCCGCCTCGACCTCGCCGAGACCTTCAACTACTCCGACAACCCGGCCGAGGTCTTCGCCCTGACCCTCAACCAGGAGCGCTTCGACCTCGACGGCTTCTTCATGTCGGACCCCAACCGGCCCAACGCCCTATCGACCTTCATCACCTCCCTCGACCTGACCGTGCCGGTCTACACCGGCGGCAAGCTCGGAACGCGCATCGACCAGGCCGAGACCATGGCCGACGCCGCCGAGCTGGCCCGACGGCACGCCGCCCAGCAGGTCGCTTTCGACACCACCACGGCCTTCATCAACCTCGCCAAGGCCCGCGACAACGCGGCGCTGTTGACCACGTCCCGCGCCACCACCGCCGAGCACGTGGCCCTCGCCGAGGCCTTCGCCGACCAGGGGCTGATCCTCGACGCCGACCTGCTCAAGGCGCGGGTCTACCTGTCCGAGATGGACGACCTCCTCGAGCAGGCCCGCAACGGCGCCCAGCTCGCCGAGGCCGCCCTCAACTTCGAGATGGGCGCCGACCAGGCCATCCCACGCACCCTGGCACCGCTGCCGCCGCCGACCGCGGTGACGGGCGGCCTCCAGGACTGGATCGCGGCTGCCCTCGAGGACCGGCGGGACCTGGCCGCCGCCCGCCAGCACCTCGCGGCCGCCCGTCTCGAGACTAGGGCGGCACGCTCGGGCTACCTGCCCGAGGTCGCGGTCATCGGCAAGTACGGGCTCTACGACGACACCATCTTCGGCAGCAACGGCCGCTCGGGCACGGTCATGGCCGTGGCCAAGATCAACCTCTTCGGCGGCCTCGCGGACATCGACGCCCGCCGGGCCGCCGAGCTCGACGTCCTGGCCGGCGAGGCCGACGTCCGCCGCTTCGAGGAGGGGGTCCGCCTCGAGGTCCGCCAGGCCTGGCAGGACCGGGAGACCGCGAGCGCCCGCCACGCCACCGCCCGCGACGTCCTCGAGGCCGCCCGCGAGGCGCTGCGGGTCCGAGAGCAGCGCTTCAAGCAGGGCCTCGACAGGATGATCGACCTGCTCGACGCCGAAACCGCCCTGCGCGAGGCCGAGACCCGCGAGCTGGTGGCCCGCTACGATGTCGCCCTCGCCACCGCCCGGCTCCACTTCGTCTCCGGCGCGACCCTGATCCCCAGCAGCATGGAGGAGTCCCGATGACCACCGTCAGCCGCCGTCGCATCGCCATGGCCGTCGTCACCGTCGCCACCGCCGCGCTCGTCGCCTGCGGCGGCCACGAGGCCGAGATCGCCGAGGCCGAGCTGGCCCCGGTCGCAACCGCCGTGACGACCGTGGAGAGAATCTCCCAGGTCAAGCCCATCGAGGTCCGGGGCACCGTGCGGTCCGGCCGCCGGGCCTTCGTCTCGAGCCGGGTCACGGGGCCCGTGGTGGCGGTCAAGGTCAGCGCCGGCGCCTCCGTGAGCGCCGGTCAGCCGCTCATGGAGATCCAGGCCGAGGCGACCGAGGGCCAGCTGTCCCAGGCCTCCGGCGCCCTCGCCCAGGCCCGTGCCGCCCTCGCCCTGGCGGAGCGCAACTTCCAGCGCTATGAGGCGCTGCACGGGGAAGGCGCGGCGTCGGACCTCGAGCTCGACATGGCGCGGATGCAGCTCGAGCAGGCCCGGGGCGCCGTCGAACAGGCCGAGGGCGCGGTCCAGGCGGCGTCCACGGTGGCCGCCGAGTCCGTGGTCCGGGCACCGTTCGCCGGCCGCGTGGTCGACACCCTGGCCGAGGTCGGCGATCTCGCCGCCCCCGGCCGGCCACTGGTCGAGGTGGAGTCGCGCGGCGGCCAGCAGATCTGGCTCGACGTCCGGGCCGCCGACCTGCCGCGGCTCGAGGTCGGCGACACGGTGCCGGTCACCCTCGACGCCCGACCCGGGCTCGGCACCATCACCGGCACGGTGAGCGAGATCGTGCCGTCGGCCGACCCCGCCACCCACACCTTCACTGTCAAGATCGGCCTGGGAGACCTCAAGGTTTCGTCCGGCCTCGCCGGGCGCGCCGCGATCCCGGGCGACGTCAGCCACCGCCTGCTGGTGCCGCCCTCGGCGGTCCACCGCCGGGGCGGGCTCGAGCTGGTGGTGGTCCGGGCCGACGACGGCACCGCCCGCACCCGGGCCGTGACCACCGGCGACGTCCTCGCCGACGGCCGGGTCGAGATCCTGTCCGGCCTCGACGAGGGCGACGAGGTCGCCGTCGACCTGCCGGCGCCGGTGGCCGACGGCACCCCCCTGGAGGTGGCGCGATGACCGACGACATCCGCAGCCCCGACGCCGGGGGCGGCGAACGGCCGACGCCCCAGGAGCTCGAGCAGGCGCGCCGCGACGCCCTGCGGCTCAAGATGACCCGGCGCAAGCTCGGCATCGCCGGCCGCATCGGCCGCGCCTTCCTGGACTCCAAGCTGACGCCGCTGATCATCGTCGCGTCCCTGCTCATCGGCGCCTTCGCGATCATGGTCACCCCCTCGGAGGAGGAGCCCCAGATCAAGGTGCCCATGATCGACGTCATGGTCAGCTACCCGGGCGCCACCGCCGAGGAGGTCGAGCACAGGGTCATCACCCCGCTGGAGAAGCTCCTCTACGAGATCGAGAACGTCGAGTACATCTACTCGACCTCGATGCCCTCAGGCGGGCTGATCGTGGTCCGGTTCCTGGTCGGGACCGACCCCGACCAGGCCGCGGTCCGGGTTCACACCAAGCTCGCCTCGGCGGCCGACGAGATGCCCGAAGGCGTGATGCCGCCGGTGGTCAAGCCGCGCACCATCGACGACGTGCCGGTGGTCGCCTACACCCTGTGGGGTGAGGACGCCACCCCCACCGAGCTGCGGCGGGTCGCCGACGAGCTCAAGGTGGAGATCACCAAGCACCCGCGGGTGGCCCAGGTCTGGGTCATCGGCGGCCAGCGCCGGGTGGTGCGGGTCGACTTCGACCGCGAGCGGCTGGCGTCCTACAACGTCTCCCTCCTCCAGGCCTACCAGGCACTGAAGGCCGCCAACTGGCGGCTGCCGGCGGGCTCGACCGCGGTCGCCAACACCGAGATCCTGGTCGACGTGGGCACCTTCCTGCGGGACGCCGACGACGTCCGCAACGTCGTCGTCGGGGTCGCCCAGGGACGCCCGATCTTCCTCCGCGACGTGGCAACCGTCGCCGACGGCCCCGAGGAGCCGAGCTCCTACGTCTGGCTCGGCAGCGGCCCCGGCGCTCCCGAGAAGGGGCTCGCCGCGGCCGGCATGGACCTGCCGGCGGTGACCCTGGCGGTGGCCAAGAAGCCCGGGACCAACGCCGTCGACATGGTCACCGACCTCGACCGGGTGCTGGCCCGCCTCGAGGGCCAGGTCATCCCCTCCGACATCGAGCTGCTCAAGACCCGCGACTACGGCGCCACCGCCAAGGAGAAGTCCGACGAGCTGCTCACGCACCTCTGGTCGGCGACCCTGGCGGTCGTCCTGCTGATGTGGATCACCCTGTCGCGGCGCGAGGCGATCGTGGTCGCGGTGGTGATCCCGGTGACCCTGGCCCTGACCCTGGCGGCGTCCTACTTCTTCGGCTACACCCTCAACCGGGTCAGCCTGTTCGCCCTGGTGTTCTCGATCGGAATCCTGGTCGACGACGCGATCGTGGTGGTCGAGAACATCCACCGCCACATCAAGCTGCGCTGGGGCAGGCTCCGCCAGGCCACGATCTACGCCGTCGACGAGGTCGGCAACCCGACCATCCTCGCCACCTTCGCCATCATCTCGGCCCTGCTGCCCCTGGCCTTCGTCAGCGGCCTCATGGGCCCGTACATGCGGCCGATCCCGATCAACGCCTCGGCGGCCATGCTGTTCTCGCTGGCGGTGGCCTTCACGATCTCGCCGTGGCTCGCCTACCGGTTGTTCAGGAAGGAGGCCGAGAGCTCCGAGGGCCCCGGCGACGACGGCCCGCCCGAGAACACCGGACTGCCCGAGGAGAGCCGGATCTCCCGGGTCTACTCGAGAATCATGCAGCCGCTCATCGCCAGGCCGCTGTACCGCTACCTGTTCCTGGCCGGGGTGGCGGGCCTGCTGGTGGCGGCCATGGCGACCGTGGCGGTGGGCTTCACCACCGTCAAGATGCTGCCCCACGACAACAAGTCCGAGCTCCAGATCGTCATCGACGCCCCCGAGGGCTTCACCCTCGAGGAGACCAACGCCGCGGCGCGCGAGATCGCCGGCGTCTTCCGCACCCTGCCCGAGGTCACCGACTACCAGGTCTACGTCGGCACCTCGGCGCCCTTCAACTTCAACGGGCTGGTGCGCCACTACTTCCTGCGTTCGGGCGCCAACGTCGCCGACATCCAGGTCAACTTCGTCCACAAGGAGAAGCGCGACCTTCAGTCCCACGACCTCGCGAAAAAGGTGCGCGATCTGCTGGTGCCGGTGGCCGAGCCCCTCGGGGTGACCCTCAAGGTCGCCGAGATCCCGCCCGGCCCGCCGGTCATGTCGACCCTGGTGGCCGAGGTCTACGGCCCCGAGCTCGAGGGCCGCCTCGCGGTCGCCGACCAGGTGCGCGAGGTCTTCGCCACCACCGACGGCGTGGTCGACGTCGACTGGGAGGTCGAGGTGCCGTCGCCGCGCCTCGAGATCCACGTCGACCGCGAGAAGGCGATGCGGGCGGGGATCACCGCCGAGCAGGTGGTACGGACCCTGCGGGTCGCCCTCGACGGCGCCGAGGCCGGCCTGGTCCACGTGCCGCGAAGCCGCGACGAGGTGCCGATCGTGCTCCGCCTCGAGCGCGCCCAGCGCGCCCACGTGGACGAGCTGCTGCAGCTCGCCGTGCACGGCGGCGACGGCCGCATGGTGCCCCTGTCCGAGGTCGCGTCGGTCATCGAGACCGAGCGCGAGCGCTCCCGCTACCACAAGAACCTGCAGCCCGTGACCTACGTCTACGGGGAGGTCGCCGGCCGCTTCGAGGCCCCGGTGTACGCCATCCTCGAGATGGAGAAGCGCCTCGCCGACATCGTCACCCCGCTCGGCGAGGAGCTCGAGATCATCGCCACCCGCCTGCCCGAGGACTCGACCCGCTACATCATGAAGTGGGATGGCGAGTGGCACATCACCTACGAGGTCTTCCGCGACATGGGTATCGCCTTCGCGGTGGTGATGGTGCTCATCTACGTCCTCATGGTGGGCTGGTTCAAGTCGTTCATCACACCGGTGATCATCATGGTTCCGATCCCGCTGACCCTGGTCGGGATCCTGCCCGCCCACGGTTTCTTCTCGATCTTCTTCACCGCCACCTCGATGATCGGCTTCATCGCCCTGGCCGGGATCATCGTCCGCAACTCGATCCTGCTGGTGGACTTCATCAACCTCGAGCTGAAGGCCGGCGAGCCCCTCGAGGAGGCGGTGGTCAAGGCCGGCGGGGTCCGCCTGCTGCCGATCCTGCTGACCCAGCTGTCGACCATCGTCGGCGCATCGTTCATGCTGTCGGACCCGATCTTCCAGGGCCTCGCCCTGGCCATGATCTCGGGCATCATCGTGTCCACCGCGCTCACCGTCGGCGTGATCCCGGTTCTGTACTACATGTACCTCAAGACGGTCGGTGTCGAGAATGTGGTTGACATCGACTGATCTTCTTTTTCTGTCCTTCATTTCGCGGCGAAATGAAGGACAGAAAAAGAAATAGAAAAAGGAGAACATCGCAATGACCGTGAATGAAGCTCTCAGGGCCATGGCCGGAATCGTGGTGCTGCTGTCGCTCGCGCTCGGGTACTGGGTGAGCCCGTACTGGTACCTGCTCACCGCGTTCGTCGGGTTGAACCTGCTGCAGTCGGCCTTCACCCGGTGGTGCCCGGCGATGACGATCTTTCGGAAGCTGGGGCTCAAGGAAGGGTGACCCAATAATTCTCAATTTTGAATTCTCAATTCTTAATTACGTCGCACCCATCGCACTCCGCGAACCGGACATCTGCGATGGCAATTCAAAATTTAGAATTGAGAATTAAGAATTCGGTCTGAGTTGGAGGCGAGATGAAGCTGCTCATGATCATCGTCGACACCGAGTGCCGGGAGGAGCTCGAGGTGCTGCTCCGGCGCAACGACATCCACGCCTACACCGAGATCCCCAACACCCACGGGGTCGGCGCCTCGGGCACCCGGATGGGCTCGCGGGCCCACCCCGAGACCTCGTCGATCTTCTTCACCGTGGTCGAGGACGGGATGGTCGAGGGCCTCAAGAAGAAGATCTGCTCCTACTGCGACGCGTCGGAGAAGAAGATGCGGATGATCCAGTGGGGGGTGGAGGAGGTGGCGTAGGCCGCCGGAGGCGGCCCGATTCTCAATTCTTAATTGTGAATTATGAATTTTGAATTGCGGTCGGGGATGATGGAGTAGGGGATTGGTGTTGTAGGGTACGAGGCTCGCACTGACGGGTCCTTGTCCGGAATTAAGAATTGAGAATTCAGAATTGAGAATTACTGACGATGACCGCTTCCCGAGGGGTTCTTGGATCCAAGAAGATGAGTGACTTCCTGATCATCGCAGGCTTCCTGGTGGTGTGGCTGGCGCTGCAGTACGTCATCCTGCCCAAGCTCGGCGTCGGCACGTGAGCGGTGCCCAACCCCCGAACCGGCGGTTCGGGATGCAGCATCGACGAGCAGCCGAAGGACGAGCAGGCAGAGCAGCGACCGAACTCGTAATATTTGATTATCAGTTTTTAGTACTTGGTTTTTTGTCCCATCGCAGGGCGCGGTCTGTCCGAAGGTGACTCTCTGAAATGGGACAAAAAAACAAGTACTAAAAACTCTTTGTGTGGGACCTACTCCGAACCCCCGCCGTCGACAACAACTTCGAGCTCGATTGTGCGCTCGGCCTTCACGTCGGCGATGGTGTCGGTGATCGTGAACTCGAAGCCGTAGGTGCCCGACTGCGGCAGCCCCGACAGGTCGAGGGAGTTGGCGTAGACGTACAGGTTCGGGGTGATGGCCACCGCGCCCAGGGGCATGGTGAAGGGCCGTCCGAGCCGCTTGCCGTCCATTGTGAGCACCACATTGACCTCGAGCTCGGGCTCGCCGGCCTCGTTCAGGCCCGGGCGGATGACGTGACCGAAGTAGGAGAGCTCGGCCTGGTTGCTCACCGACGTGACGGTGAGGGGCATCAGGTGGAGGGCGCCGAAGCCGAAGGGCGAGCCGAGCTTCCACCCCTCCTGTTCCGGAAACGCGGCCAGACCGAGGGCCAGCGGGGTCATCCAGGTGCCCTCGGTGGGCGTCTCGGGGATCACCACGTCGCCCGACCACAGGACCTTGGCCTCGCCGCCGGCGCCGCCCGCCACCTCGATGCGGTAGCTGCCCGCCACCAGCGGGAAGGTCAGCTGGTAGGCGGTGCCGGTGGGCGCCGTCAGGGGCTCGGCGGCGACCTGGAAGGTGCTGGCCACCCGGCCGTCGGGCTCGAGCACCCGGCCCGCCAACACCTCGAGGGCGGGGGCGTCGGAGGGCAGCTCGAGGTGGAGCCAGAACGGGCGGTTGGCCGCGTCGGCGACGCCGACCTCGGTGGCCACCCGCAGCTGCTCCTGGTGGGACGGCGCCTCGGCGTCCAGCCAGGCCAGCGCGGCCGCGGTCGGCGGCTCGCCGCCGGGCACCGACACCGGCTTCGGCACCTCCTCCAGGTCCGGGTGGAGGACGTAGACCTCCGGCGCCCGCGACATGGCGCGCAGCGCCATGACCCCCTCCTGGTGGGAGCGGTCGAGGATGAAGTTGTTGGACTCCGCCTTTTCCTCGTAGAAGGTGAAGAGCAGCCGCGAGCCCTTGATCCTGAAGCCCTCGGGCAGCTGCTGCGGGTCGTAGAACCAGAGCTTGGCGTTGGCCCGCACCTCGTCGGTCCCGGCCGCCGTGTCGTCGAGGCGCTCCACGGTCTCGGTGGGGAAGCGGTTCTCCGAGGCGTGGGGCGGGCCCATCAGGATCATCACGCGGCCGCGGTCGGTCAGGGCGCCGCGCTGTTTCTCCCAGCCGAACTCCTCGTCGGCGTAGCGCACCCGGTTCTCGAACTCGGCCTTGAAGGGGTTGAAGGCGCTGGCGGGGTCGGGGTTGCGCTTGGCCCAGAACAGCTCGATGAAGGCCCGCGCCTCATCCTCGGTGGTGATCTTCTTCCACGCCTTCTCCTCGTCCTTGGTCATCAGGAAGCCGGCCGGACTTTCGTCCCAGTCGAGCAGGCTTCCGCCCTCTGCTGCCTCGTCCTGAGCCCAGGCGGCGGGGACGGCTCCGAGCACCAGCACCAGTCCGGCGACGATCGCGAAGGAACGAGAACGCATGGTTTCCTCCCAGCCCGCGGCGTGCGGCGCCGACCATCCTACGGCGTCCCGGCTCTCCTCTCAAGCTCTGCCCCCCGCGTCCGCCTGCCACGGCGAAGCCAAAAGCGGAGCCGGGTGCCCGTGTCCGTGCCCGTGCCCGCGTCCGCGTCCGCGTCCGCGTCCGCGTCCGACAAGTCGTTTCACCGGCATCCCGCCCGTAACGCGCCATCGTCGCCCTTGGAGCGCCAGGCATCCCTGCCTGGCGTCTCGGGCCCACCGGGAGCTGCCGCGCATCCCATCTTCACCGTCACCATGCTTCGGGACGCCCGCACCACAATGGGCCCAGAGAGAGCGGCAGCGGCAACCCGACGTCGGGATCGGTGGTGGCCGTTGCCAAGGGGGTCGGCTGGCTTACGGCCACCCCGATCGTGAGTGTCGTCGCGGTGCGCAAAGCGCACTAGCAGCGGCAGCGGCAGCGGCAGCGGCAACGAGCGATCGCCCCCGCCGCCGCGGCTGTCAACCTCTCCCTCTCCCTTCGAATCCGACCACGGCCGCCCCCGGATCTTGCAGGTTCTCTGGCACTCCTTTGGGGCACCCTCGGCCCCCGGAACCACACTGAGAATCGACAATCCGCCATGGCTCGACGAACCGCGTCGGCCGGGCCCACCGGCGGATGCCGCCGGATAAAGGAAAACGCCCCACCGAAGTGGGGCGTTCCTACAAAACTTCCCGGCGGCGACCTACTCTCCCACACCACAGGGATGCAGTACCATCGGCGCTGAGGGGCTTAGCTGCTGAGTTCGGAATGGGATCAGGCGTTTCCC
>DATHSO010000185.1:0-11355 GCA_035464095.1 Candidatus Methylomirabilota bacterium
CAGCCGCTGACGGTGGGCGCCGTCAAGGCGGCGTCGTTCGCCGTGCGCCGGATGTCCGGTCGGGCCCGGCGCCGCGAGGAGCTGTGGGACCTGCAGTGCCGCGCCGCCTACCTGCGCGGCCTGCTCCGCGGCTGAGCCCGCCGACACCGAAGCGGCTGGGGATTGAACCGCGAAGGCGCGAAGTACGCCAAGCCGCCGCCGAGCCATCGCACCATCGCACCATCGCAGTTTGAAACACAAAGACCGCAAAGAGCGCAAAGAACCCACGCGTGGCGTTTTCGCGGTTCGTTTCGCGGCCGTCAGTCGATGTAGCCGAGGGCCTCGAGCTGGCGCAGGGTTTCGGCGTCGGTGGCGGGGCCGGCGTCGACCAGGGAGGTCGGCGCCCCGGCCCGGGTGACCAGCAGTCCGGTGTCGAGCTCGCCGTGGAAGTCCTCCTCGACGAGCCAGCCGTCGGGGCCGAGCCGGACCGCCGCCGGGGTCCGCAGCCGCTCGAGGTCGAAGCTCGCCTCGAAGGCCGGTCGGGGTCCGCCGTCGCCGGCGATCCCAAGCTGCACGCCGACCTCGGCGCTGGTGAGCTGGCCGAGCAGCAGCGTGGTTCGCCGTCCGGGCTCGAGCTCGAAGCCGGCCGGCCGCTCCTGTGTCCAGTGCACCGGGCTGCCCGGGTGGTCGGCGCTCTTGACGCGGTCATGGGCCGCCCAGGCGCCGGTGAGACGTCCCTCGAGGACCCCGGGGCCGGTGTTGCGGATCTCCAGCCGCAGACCCCGGTGCTGCTCGAGGATGGTGGCCCGAGCGGTGTCGCGCAGCGCCTCGATCCGGGGGTCGGCCGGGGCCAGGTTCCACTCCTCACCGGGGTCGGCGGCGAGGTCGTAGAGGGCCTCGCGGCCCTCGACCTGGGCCCAGGCGGGGTCGGGGAAGAGGTACTTGAGGCCGTCGTGCCGGCGCAGGGCGAGGCCGTGGTTGGACGACGCCGCGTAGGCCCAGGCGCGCTCCGGGAAGGGCGCTCTCGGGTCCTCCACCAGGGGCAGCAGGGAGCGGCCGTCGAGGCCCGCGGGCACCGGTAGGCCGAGGATCTCGAGGATCGTGGGCGCGAGGTCGACCAGCCGGACCTGCCGTTCGACAACGGTGCCGCCGCGGTACGCCCCGGGCAGCTCGAGGATCAGGGGAACCATCAGGTTGTAGTCGTCGAGGTAGACGTGGCCGGCGCGGCCGTCCTCGCCCAGAGCCTCCCCGTGGTCGGAGGTCACCACCACCAGGCTGCGCTCCCGAAGACCGAGGGCGCCGAGGTGGTCGAGCAGGCGGCCGACCTCGGAGTCGACCAGGGCGAGGGCGCTGTCGTACATCAGGCCCACCGTCTCGAGCTCGGCCTCGTCGAGGTCGCCGGACCAGTCATCGTCGCCCGGCCGCCGGACCGCGAAGCGGTCGCCCTGGGCCACCAGTCCCTGCCACGGCCGGCTGACCAGCTCGAGGTCGAAGGGCGGCGGGATCACCCCGGCGGTGCGGGCGAGCTCGTCGAAGTGAGGCTGGCGGCGGCGGTGGGGGGCGTGCATCTCGTAGGTGTGGACGAACAGGAAGAACGGGCGCTCGCGATGGCCTCGAAGCCACGAGCGGGCCCGCTCGAAGACCCAGGCTACCTCCCGGTCACTGTCCGGGTCGCTCCAGTAGTCGAAGCGGTCGAAACCCTGGGCGAAGCCGAAGCCCGGGTGGAGGAGGCCGCCCCCGGTGACCGCGGCGGTGGTGTAGCCGTGACGGCGGAGGATCTCGGCGGTGGTCTCCAGGGCGGGGGGCGCCGTGCCCCAGAAGTTGAAGCCGTGACGGACCGCGTCGAGGCCGGTGAACATCGAGGCGTGGGCCGGCAGGGTCCACGGCGCCGGGGCCACCACGCTCGCGAAGCGGACCGCGGACGACGCGGCCCAGGCGTCCATGCGGGGCGAGGTCGGCAGGGGGTGGCCGTAGCTCGACAGGCGGTCGGCGCGCAGGGTGTCGAGGAGCACCACGATGACGTTGGGCCGGTCCGGGTCGGCGGGCGGTGCGACCACCTCGGGGTTGCCCCAGACCGGGAACCACCGGGTCGGCGTCCCACGACCGGGCGCGTCGACCGCCAGCCGGAGGTCGATCTCGCGGCCCGCGAAGCGGCTCAGGTCGACCACCTCGTCGTGCCAGCGGCCGGCTCGCGAGGAGCCGGCGACCAGGGTGCGCTCGAGCAGGACCGTGTCGTCGAGGCCTGCCGCCATCGCCAGCACCCGAAACCGCACCGCCCCCTCGTGGCCCGGCTGGATGCCACAGGCGAGCGCCAGCGACGCGCCCTCGGGAACTTCGAGCCGGCGGTCCCAACGGGTTCCCGGGGGCGCCAGCAGGGCGTTGCGGGTGCTGTGGCCGAGGTCCACCTTCCACGGCCGCGCGGTGGCGGCGGTGAAGCGGGCCTCGTCCCGCTGCCAGCGGAAGATCCGCACCGCGCCGAGGCGCATGGTCCGGTCGGAGCCGGGCGGGAGGTCGAAGCGCAGGGTCCGCACCCGGCCGCGCCACTCGGGCGTGTCCCCGACCTCGAAGCGGTAGAGCATGGTGCCGGCGCCCAGGTGGCGGCCGCCAGCGGCCCGCAGCATCCGGCGGCTCGAGAAGCGCTGCCAGTGCCCGGCCCAGAACAGCTGAGCTTCGGCCGGGCCGGGGTTGCTCAGCTCGACCTCCACGGCGACCACGTCGCCGGCGTCGAGGTCGACGTCGGTGGCGAGCCAGGGGTCGTCGCCGGCCTGCTCGACCTCCAGGGCGCCGTCGACCACTCCGAGGATCTCCACGTCGTGCCCCCGCCATCGGCGGGCCGCTTCGGCGTCGGTGGGACCGAGCTCGGCCTCGAGGCGGCTCGCCACAACCCGTGAGGTCGCCAGCAGCTCCTGGGGATCGTCCTCGATGAATCGCAGCACCACGTCGCCGGTAGGCGGCTGGGGGGCGGCACAGGCCCAGGCGAGGATCGCCAGCGCGGCGCCTAGTGCCGAGAGCGGGAGGGTCCGGGGGGACGGCACGGGGGGATTCTACCCCGGGCCAGCGGCGGGTCACCGAGACCAGAGTCGTTGCGCGCCGGTGACGAAGCGCGTACCCTTGGGCGACAGGGGAGCGGAAGTCGTGACCGACGCGGATCATCCAGCACCCGGCGGGGGGCTTGTCCGGGGTGACCTCGAGACCCGGCTGGCGGCGCTCGAGCGCCGTCTGGCCGGGCTGGAGGGTCGAGGTCCGCGGCCGCGCGACCGCGAGGCCCTCGAGGCCGAGGTCGCGACGCTGCGGGAGGCGGTGGCAGACCTCGGCGCCGACGTCCTCGACCTGCACAACCAGCTCGACCGTCTGGTGTCCTCGTGCGAGCGGCTGCTGGCCGGGGCCGCGGGCGGGGGCGAGCTCGGCCGTCGTTCCTCGGGCGGCGCGGTCCAGGCCCTGCGGCGGGCCGGGCGGCGGGCCCTGAATCGGTTCCTCGAGTCGCTGCGCCGCCTCGGCAATGGCGGTGGCAGCGACGATCGCCCGCCGAAGCTCGAGCTCGACCTGGAGGTCGCGGCCGAGCCGGTCCGTCGGGCTCCCCGGCTGGCGGTGGTGCTGGCGGTGACCGGCGACCCGGCCGCCGCGGAGGTGCCGACCGCCCTTCGGCGTCAGACCGATCCGGAGCTCGAGGTGGTTCTCTGGAACGAAGGCGCCGGCCGGGCCGTGGTCCACGGCCGCGGCGGCGAGCGGGCCGACCTCGACGCGCCCGACCGCGCGACCCTCTCCGGGGCGCTGGCGGCCGAGTGGGTGGCCGAGGCGGACGCCGTGCCGTCGAAGCTCGAGGCCACGGTGGTCGAGCTCTGCCGCTGGACCCTCGCCAGCGAGGGGCTTCCACTGGTGGTCGAGGTCGACGGCGGGACGACCTCCCGACCCCGTGTCGGTTGGCGGGTCGAGCCCGTTGCGTCCTGGGCCGGCGCCGCGGCGCCGCGGCGCAGCGACCTGGCCAAGGCGGTGGGCGGCCGCGACTGGCACCCCGCCGTCGTCACCGGGAGGGCTTCGGTGGCGGCCGGCGGCGGCCGCGCCTACCTGACCCGGCCCGGGCGACGGGGGCGGCTGAGCCACGAGGTGGCGCCGCTCGCCGGCGTGGTCCAACCCCTCGCCGGCGACGACGGCCGGCCCGCCGTGCTGGTCCTGTCGTCGGCCGGCGACGGCGGGCGGCTGGCGACCTGGCTGCTGCGCGCGGCCGCCGCCGAGCTGCGGCCGGTCGTGCTGCTCGTCGGCGACGCGGCCACCTCGCCCGCCCGCGACGCCCTGGCGGCGCTGGCTCCCGAGGTCTACCCGGCCGGAGCCTGGCTCGAGCCGGCGGTGGGGCCGTCGCTCGCCGCCGATCTCGTGCGCGCCCGGGGGATCCGGACGGTGCTCCGGATCGGCGGTCCCCTGGAGCTGCCCGGCCTCGGCGAGGCCCGGCCAATCGTGGTCGACTGGCCCCTCGAGCCCGACCACGTCGCCCCGGGGGCCGACCGGGTGCTGGCGGTGGGGGAGGACATTGCCCGACGGGCCCGAGCCGCCGGCCTGGAGACCGTCGACCTGGTGCCGTGCCCCGAGCTCCCGGGCGAACCGCCGGATCCCGGCCGACTGGCGGCGGTTCGGGCTGCCTACGGCATCGCCGACGACGTCCGCCTGGTGCTGGCCCTGTGCGACCTCGAGCCGGACCGGCGGCCCGAGGACGTGGCCGCGGTGGCGTGGCGTCTGCGCGACCGCGACGATGTCCGCGTCCTGCTGGTCGGCCGTGGATCCCTGGCCGGAACCGTGTCCGACATCGCCGGCCACCTCGGGCTCGAGCGCTTCAGCTTCGCCCCGCCCGGCCACCCGCCCGCCGAGCTGGTGGCGGCCTGCGACTGCGTGCTGAGCACCGCCGAGCGCGACCCGTGGCCGCTCGCCGTGGCGACCGGGCTGGCCCTCGGCCGGCCCGTGGTCGCCTGCGGTGTCGACGGGGTCCGCGAGCTGACGGCGGCGGCCGGGGGGCGCTCGGCCCTGTGCCCGCCGGGCGACGTGGACGCCCTGGCCGGGGCGGTGTCGGAGGCTCTCGACGGTCCGCGGTCGCGGATCACCAAGAAGGCCTGGAAGGCTGCGGCCGACCGCTCGCGGCGGTGCCGCGAGACCGTGCTCTTCGCCCTCGGCGGGAACGGGGGCACGGCGGAGGCGGGCTGAGGTGGCTGCGCCCTGGGTCTCGGTGGTCATCCCCAGCCACAACCGCGCGGACTCGCTCCGGCGGGTGCTCACCGGCTTCGAGGCCCAGCGGCCGCGCGATATTCCCTTCGAGGTCGTGGTGGTGGACGACGGCTCCTGGGACGCTACCGGGACGACCCTCGCTTCGTGGCGATCCCGCCGATTCCAGCTGCGTTTCGCCCGCCAGCCCAACGGCGGGCCGGCTCGGGCCCGCAACCGCGCCCTCGCGATGGCCTCGGGGACTTTCGTACTGTTCGGGGGCGATGACATCGAGCCGCACCCGGACCTGGTGGCGGAGCACGTGCGCGAGCACGACCGGCGCTCGGACCCGCGGGCGGCGGTGCTCGGCCTGACCCGCTGGCCCGACGACGCCGAGCTGACCTCGACCATGCTCCACGTCGACGGCCCCGGCGCCCAGCAGTTCAGCTACGGTGTCTTCACCGACGGCGCCGAGTACGACTTCCGCCACTTCTACACCTCCAACGTGTCGCTGCGGCGCGACCTGCTGGCCCTGGAGCCCGAGGGCTTCAGCACCGACTTCCCGGCCGCCGCCTTCGAGGACGCCGAGCTCGCCTACCGCCTGTCCCGCCACGGCCTGCGCATCTTCTACCGGGCCGCTGCCCTCGCCTGGCACCACCACCACTACGACGCGCGCAGCTTCTTCGGCCGGCAGGTGAGGTGCGGCGAGATGGCCGAGGTCCTGCTCCGGACCCACCCCCAGCTCGGCAAGTGGCTCGACCTCAAGCCGGTCATGTGGCAGCGGCTGGAGGTCCTGACCGCGAGCCCAGCCTACCGTGCCCGGGTGGCGGCGGTGCGCGGCGACCTGGCTCGCTGGGAGCGCCGGGCCGTGGACCTCGCGGTCTACCTGGATCGGCCGGCCGGGGACCTGGGCGACCCCCTGCTCCTCGCCCTGTTCCGCTACGCCTTCGTCAGGGGGTTGGCGGGGGCCCGCTTCGGGTCCTCGGCGGCGCCGACGGTGGCCGCCGACCAGTGGCTGCGCCTGCTGCCTCCGGCGGTGGTGCGGGTGCGCTCGCGGGCCGCCCGGCGGGGGGTGCCCCTGCCCGTGGCGGACACCGAGGCGATCGTCTCCGCGGGCCGCTGGAACGGCGCGCGATGACCCGTTCCGGGCCGAGGCGTCGCTCGCGCCGGCGGCTGGCGGCCTTCATCGCGGTCGAGCTGCTGGCGCTGGTTGTTCTCGTGGAGGTGGTGGTGCGGCTCGCGGAGCCCCGCCACCGTGGGCTTCGCATGCTGCTCAGGGCCTCCACCGACACCACCGACTTCAGCGACGCCGAAACCCTCCCCGAGCTCATGGGCCGGACCATGCTCGGCTTCGCCCCCGGCACGGTGCAGTTCGGCTTCGTGCTCAACTCGCGCTCCTTCCGGACCCGCGAGTACGAGCCCGGGCCGGCCCGTGACCGCTTCCGGGTGGTCGCCCTCGGCGACTCCTTCACCTTCGCTTCGGGTGGGCTGCCCCACGAGGACCACTGGACGACCGTTCTCCAGGCAGAGCTCGGCGGACGGGCCGCACGGCCGGTCGAGGTGCTCCGCCTCGGGGTGCCCGACACTGGCCCCGCCTTCCAGCTCAGGTTGTGGCAGGTCGAGGCCTCCCGGTTGGCGCCGGACGCCGTGGTGCTGGCGTTCTTCGTCGGCAACGACTTCGTCGACCACCAACCCGACCGCGGGCCCTTCGCCGATGACGGGAGGGGCCTGTCGGCGCGGTTCGCCTCGGTCAGCGCGGCGTACCGTGCCCTGCGCAACCTGGCCCGGGTGGCGGGCGCCGGTGGACTCGCCTCCGCCGACCGGCGGGAGGCGGGCCCGGCGGCCCCCGGCGAGCCGGTCCCGGGCTACCGGGAGGCCTTCGACGGCGGTCTGCCCACCTTCTCGGAAGGGCGCTTCCTGGCCATCGAGGCCGAGCGGATGGCGCTGTGCCTGAGCTCGGAGGAGGCGGCCTTCGAGGCGCTGGCGCGGCGGACCGCGGCGGTCGTCGAGGCGCTCGCCGTCGAGGTCGAGGCATCGGGCGCGAGCTTCGTCGTGATGCTCATCCCGGACCAGTACCAGGTCGCCCCGGAGCTCGCCGAGGTGGCGGTGCGGGCGGCCGGGCGCAGCCTGGCCGACTACGACCTCGAGCGGCCCCAGCGCGTCCTGACGGCGATGCTCGAGGCGTCCGGCATCCGGGTCCTCGACCTGCTGCCCGTGCTGCGGGAGGAGGCTGCCGCGGCGCCGGTGTACCGGCCGCGGGACACCCACTGGAACGCTCGTGGCAACCGCATCGCGGCCGACGCACTCGCCGACCTGCTGGACCCGGGGTCGGCGGACGTCTTTGCCGACGATCTGGAGAGCGGGTCGGCCGGGGGCTGGTCGGCGGTCGAGGACGGTGAAAACGTGCGCCCCATCACCGTTGAGTGATCCGGAGATTTTCTCATTCGAGATAAGATCGAGGAGTCGGCGCAGACCGGGCGAGGGATCGCGACCGGTGGCGCCGACAGCGTCTCGCCGAAGGGGGGCAGCGGTTCCGGTCATGCTCAGTCGACTCGTCGCCATCGTCGCGCTTGCCGCCGTGCTCGCGGCGGCCCCGGCCGTCGCCGGGGTGATCCACGTCCCGGGCGAGGTCCCGACCCTGAGCCAGGCCGTCAGCCAGGTTCCCGACGGAGGCACAATCGAGATCGCCGCCGGCACCTACCCGTCCCCCAGCGGCGGCTGGTTCTTCGGCAATCTCGGCAAGTCCTTCACCATCCGAGCCGCCGCCGGCGCCACCGTGACCCTCGACGGGGGCAACGCGCGACCGGTCTTCCGACTCCAGAACACCAGCTCGGCCTTCGGCGGCCAGGTGACCTTCGAGAACCTGGTCTTCGCCAATGGCCGCTCCACCCAGGAGGCCGTGGCCGGCGGCGTCACCGTCGACGACAACGATGCCGTTTTCGCCGGTTGCACCTTCCAGAACAACACCTGCGATGCGGCCACGACCGGCGGCGGCGGCGCCATCGTCTTCGGCGACGCCGACGTCTGGTTCCTGGGCTGCAGCTTCACGGCCAACCGCGCGACCAACGAGGGCGGCGGCCTCAAGGTGGGCGAGGGCGCCCGGGTCGTGGTCCACGACTCGGTCTTCGACGGCAACCGGGTCAACCTGGCCGGCCACCGGCCGTCGTCGGCGGGCGGCGGCCTGCACATCGGCAACGCCGACGTGGTGGTCAGCAACAGCCGTTTTCAGGGCAACCAGGCGGGTTACGTCGGCGGCGGGCTCTACACCATCGGCACCTGGCAGAGCCCGCCCTCGGTGCCGCGCTCGACAGTGGACGTGGTCAACTGCACCTTCGTCGACAACGTCGCCCAGCCCTACCCCGGGGTCACCACCCCGAGCCGGACCGAGGGCGGCGCCCTCCACGCCGAGGACCAGGCGGTGGTCCGCATCGACGGCTGCCGCTTCGTCACCAACGACGCCGAGACCGGCGGCGGGGTCAACCTCTACCGCGCCCGGGTCGAGATCGCGAACAGCGTCTTCCGGGGCAACCGGGCGACCGCGGTCGGAGCCGGGACCGGCTTCGGCGGAGCGCTGTCGGCGATCTCCAACGACACCTCCGCGGACGGCACGACCAACCGCCCGGTGGCGGTGCTGACGGTGACCGACACCCTGGTCCAGTGCAGCTACGGCTCGGTGGGCAGCGTCGGCCAGATCGGCGGCGGGATCTACGCGTCGGGCGACCAGAACCGCCAGTACGGCCGGAACGGTGTCCCGGCGGGCCCCAACCTGAGCGCCAATCGGGCGCAGGTGTCGCTGAACCGGAGCGTGATCTCGGGCTGCGTGGTCGTGCAGAGCTCGCCGGGGGACGGGACCGGCTCGGGTGGCGCGGGGATGTTCGACCTCGCCGACGTGACCGTCGCCGACTCGGCGGTGCTGGCGTCGACCGCCGCCGGCAGCGACAGCCACGGCGGCGGTCTACGCGCCATCGGCCAGTCCCTGCTCACGGTCGACGACACGACCCTCGCCGGCAACCGCGCCGGCCGCTTCGGCGGCGCCTTCTACGTCCAGGGCGCCGAGGCGAGGATCGACGGCTGCGCGGTGATCGAGAACACCGACGACGACGACCTCTACGGCGCGGCCATCTTCTCCGCGCCCGACGAGGGCATCGGGGTCTCGGTGACCGGCTACCTGGCGAACTCGGTGGTCAGCAACACCGCCGACCGCGGGCTGCTGATCTTCGACGACGACCGTCAGTGGGGGCCGACCTCGCCCTACAACGACCTCCGCTACAACGGCAACACCATCTTCGACCGTGGCCAGGGCGCGAACGTCTACCAGGACCCCATTGCCGGCGGGCCCATGCCGGTGAGCCAGCTCAACTCCCTGATCGTGGTTCGCGCCAACGGCACCCCCTCCACCGACAAGTCCCAGGTCGACAACATCGACCCGGCCTCGGCGCCGGTGGTGGCGTCCATCGTCGCGGCGCCGCCGCGCAGGCTCCGGGCCGGGGCCGCGGG
Organism: Candidatus Methylomirabilota bacterium; assembly: GCA_035464095.1. Taxonomy (GTDB): domain Bacteria; phylum Acidobacteriota; class Thermoanaerobaculia; order Thermoanaerobaculales; family Sulfomarinibacteraceae; genus JAHECW01. The sequence goes on from DATHSO010000185.1 coordinate 9,664, forward strand.
GGACCCGGTGGGCCCGACCGAGGCCTTCGTCGGCTACGGCTGGACCGGCGGCTCGGCGACCCTCGACGGCTCGCCGGTGACCGGGTACGCCGGCCTCAGCTCGGTGGGGGTCGGCAGCCACGTGCTGTCGGTGGCCGGCACCCAGGACGTGGCCACGGTGGCGCTCGCCGCCGAGCCGGGGGTGAGTCTGGGAGCCTTTCCCGTCGCCATCCCGTCGGGCGGGTCCGCCGAGCTCGAGTGGGCGACCAGCGGCGGCACCTTCCTGGCGGCGGTGATGGACCATGGGGTCGTGATCCCGTCGGTGCCGGGCGGCGAGGTGGTGGTGTGGCCCACCGTCACCACCACCTACACCGTGTACGTGCTCACCGAGGAGGGGGGCTCGACGGCATCGGCGACCGTCTACGTGGACGAGTCGCCGCCGCCGCTCTTCGCCGACGACTTCGAGTCAGGCACCACCTCGGCCTGGAGCTCCGTGCTGCCCTGAGCCCGGCTCGGCGGGTCAGCCCCCGAGGGCGTTCTCGGCGGCGCGGCGCAGCGGGTGGCCGGGTCCGAGCAGGGCGTCGTAGGCGGTGGCCGGGCGCTCGTCGACCCCGCGCAGCAGCAGCAGCTGGTCGAGGAGATCGCCGCGGTCGAAGGCCGGCGCCGAGCGCAGGACGCGCCGCTCGAGGTCGGCGAGCCCGGCCTCGGACCCGGCCAGGGAGCGCAGCAGGCTCCCGGCGTGGCGGGCCACGGTCCACAGGATCTCGAAGCGCATGGCGCCCTGGCCGCCGTCGGCCGCGCCCTCGTCGATGGTGTTCGCGCCGTGGACGCGATAGCGCAGCAGGGGCTGCTCCACGAGCTCGACCGGACCGCGTCGGCAGGCCCGGAGGATGAAGTCCCAGTCGTGGGTGTAGCGCAGGGGGGCGAATCGGAGACCGTGCTCGCGCACCAGGATGCTTCGGAAGGCGAGGTTGGAGGTGGTGGCGATCCAGTTGGTCTCGAGCAGGGCGAGCCGCGGGTCGCCGAGCTCGGACAGCAGCGGGCCCGGGGTGGGGGCGGGCCAGGGTGGCAATGTGTGCCAGGCGCGCTTGACGCCCAGCGGCCGGCCGTCACGGTCGATCACCTCGATCCAGCTCGCGGCCAGGGCGGCGTCGGGGGCGGCGGCGAGGCGCTCGGCCAGCACTGCGACCCGCTGCCGGTCGAAGAGGTCGTCCGAGTTCAGGATGAAGAGCAGCTCGCCCCGGGCCAGCTCCAAACCCCGGTTCAGGGCGGCGTGGGCGCCCTCGTTGGCCTGCTCCACGACCCGGACCCGCCCGTCGCCGCGGAAGGCGGCCAGGCGCTCCCGGCTGGCGTCGGTGGAGCCGTCGTCGACCACCACGACCTCGAGCTGGTCCACGCCCTCGCTGGCGAGGACGCTCTCGACCGCGGCCGCCACGAAGCGCTCGTGGTTGTAGCTCGGGATGACGACGCTGACCGACGGGAGCATGACAGCGACAGTGTAGAGGAGTTCAGAGTTCAGAGTTCAGAGTGGACACCGCACCATCGCAAGACTGAAACGCGAAGACGCAAAGGCGCGAAGGCGCAAAGGCGCCAAGTCATCGCAGATCATCGCAGCCATCGCATTCAACGCAGAGGCGCAGAGCCATCGCAGACATCGCATCCCAAAGCCATCGCAGCCATCGCAGTTCAAACGCAAAGACCGCGAAGAACGCG
>DATHSO010000186.1:0-23806 GCA_035464095.1 Candidatus Methylomirabilota bacterium
GCGGCCTGCCGACAGGGTGCCGACCACCTGCCAGGTCTCCAGATCGACGATGGAGATGTCGTCGGCGTTGGCGTGGGCGATGTAGGCGCGGCCTTCGCGGTCGACGATCTCGATGCCGATGGGCACCGAGCTCGAGCCGAAGCGGTCGCTGAACAGCCGGCCCTCGGCATCCTTGCTCACCGCCGCGAACGGTATCCGCCGCACCTCCGCGAGCTTGGCGGTGGAGAACACCGACAGGTCGTTGCCCTTGGCGTTGGTCACCAGCACGTGGCCGCCGTCGGTGGTCGCCTCGGCGCGGATCGGAAACGACCCGGCCTCGAGCGCTGCCAGCGGCTCGAGGGTTGCCGCGTCGAGCACGGTCACCGTGTCGGCGCCCCGGTTGGTGACCCACACCTGGCGCTGGTCCAGGGTCACGGCCACGCCCTCGGCACCGTCGCCGGTGGCGATCGTCGCCACACGCTTGCCGAGTGCCAGATCGATGACGGTGACCGAGCCCGAGCCGATGTTGGTGACGAAGGCGCGGGAGCCGCCGGGCACCGCGGCCACCATGTGCGAGATCTCGGCGTCGGTGGCGACGGCCTGCACGACCTCGCCCGTCGTCACGTCGACCGAGAGCAGCCGCTGCTGGTCCTCGGCGGTGACCAGGGCAACCCGGTCGCTGCGCCAGACGATGCCGTGGGGACGGGTGTAGCCCTCGAGCTCGATGGTCTTCACCACCTTCGCGTGGGGCACGTCGACGAGGGTCAGCGACGACCCGGGCTGGTCCCGGGTGCCGTAGTTGCCGACCAGGGCGAGCCGGCCGTCGGGCGACACCGCCACCTCGTGGGGGGCGTTGCCGGTCGGCAGGGTCGCGCGGACCACGCCGCTGCCGGTGTCCACGAGCGACACCGTCGCCTCGGACTTGTTGGCCACCACCAGGGTGCCGGCCGAGGAGGTAGCGGCAGTCAGGGTCAGGGCGGTGAGCAGGATCGCGGTCGCGGATCGGCGCATGGTCGGGCCTCCCTGCCGTCGACAACAGGGCCGGCGGGCACAACAATCCCGGCGCGCGCCGAGGCGCGCTGCCGGGTTGGCGGATGGCGAGCCGGCCGCAGGCTACTCGACGCTCAGGCTCTGCAGCTCCACCGGCACGATGTCGAAGGTGAGCCGCTGGTAGTAGGGCGGGAACGCCCCGATCGCGTAGGTGTTGTTCCACGTGGCCGGGTGACCGGAGCCCGCCGGGATCCCGGTGAGGAGCTGTCCGAAGCCAGTGGCGAACGGCGTCGACTCGGTGCCGCGGTAGTAGGTCGCGCTGGCGCTGTCCCACGCGATCGAGAGGTAGTAGTAGTAGGCAGGATCGAGGGTGTAGCTCATGGCGCCCGAGCTGATCCACTGGTCCCCGGTGGTGCTGATGGCGACCGGTGCGACGAACTCCTGGGTGTAGGTCCCGGTCACAGTCCCGTCGTTGGCCTTGCGGTAGATGCAGAAGTAGAAGGTCTGCGGAGCCGACACCCCGATGTACCACTCCATCTGCGTGACGTTCGCCGGGCTGGTCACCGAGAACATGTTGCCGCGCTCGCGCGGCGTTCCCGACCAGGTGGTCCCAATGCTGCCGTAGGTCTCGGTGGCGTCGGGCCCGACCAGGACCTTGCCCGGCGTGAGCTGGCTCTGAGGCACCGGGTCAGTCTCGGCCGCACCGGCCGGAAGCCCTGCCGCGATCACCGCAGCGATGACACCGAGCAACGCGAGCTTCTTCATGGAATCCCCCTTTTTCTCCCCGAATCGAAGGCCGGACATGAGACGAACCTATACAGAATAACCACCGAGAGCGTTGGATTCAAGAGATTCTCGGCTCCGGCGGAGGCTCGCGTCTGGCGCTGTCGCGGCCGTCCGTCGTTCCGATTCGCCGCCCGACAGGCGTGCTACATTGCTCGCGGCGGAGGGCCGAAACCGGGCAGGGCCCCGCGCGTACCTCGCGCCATGGAACATCGACCCGAATCACGCAAAGGAGACACGATCATGCGGAACAGGCTCGCTGGAATGCTGCTGCTCGGAGTGCTCGTGCTGGTGACCGGGTCCGTCGCGGCGGACATGACCGTCGAGGAGATCGTCGCCGCCAACCTCGAGGCCAGGGGCGGCAAGGATGCCTGGGTGGCCATGGAGAGCGGTCGGATGAAGGGCACGATGCGCATGGGCGGCGGCGCCGCCGGCGCCATCGAGATGCCCTTCGTCGTCGAGTTCAAGAAGCCCGACATGATCCGCCTCGAGTTCACCATGCAGGGCATGACCGCGGTCCAGGCCTTCGACGGCACCACCGGCTGGGCGATCCTGCCCTTCCTGGGCAAGACCGAGCCCGAGGAGATGGCCGAGGACCAGGTCAAGCAGCTCAAGGACCAGGCCGACTTCGAGGGCGCGCTGGTCAACTACGAGGAGAAGGGCCACAGCGTCGAGCTCCTCGGCAAGGAGGAGGTCGACGGCACCCCGGCCTACAAGCTCAAGGTGACCAAGGCCAACGGCGACGTCGACACCCTGTACCTCGACGAGGAGTACTTCGTCGAGTTCAAGACCGAGTCGACCCGCGAGGTCCAGGGCACCGAGGTCACCGTGGCGACCGTGATCGGCGACTACAAGGAGGTCGACGGTCTGCTCTTCCCACACTCCATGGAGATGGCCTTCGGGGGCGGCGAGGCCCAGCAGGTGATCACCATCGAGTCCATCGAGCTCGGCGTCGACCTGCCCGACGAGCGTTTCGCCATGCCCGAGAAGGCCGAGACAGCGGAGCCGGCGGCAGAGTGACCTCCGTCGCTTCGGGCACGGACGCGGACGCGGACGCGGACGCGGATCCGACGCCACCGATGCGGCGCCTCGCGACCGGATCACAGGGGGAAAGCATGCACAGACGCCACTCGTTCGCGATCCTGATGTGTCTCGCACTGTCCGCGCCCGCCACGTTGGGGGCGGCCGAGGTCGAGATCGACTCGGCGACCTTCGGCGGCCTGCGCGCGAGGGCCATCGGTCCCGCGGTGATGAGCGGCCGGATCTCGGCCATCGACGCCGTCGCCGCCGACCCGGTGACCATCTGGGTCGGCTCGGCCAGCGGCGGGCTCTGGAAGTCCGACGACGCCGGCACCGTCTTCGAGCCGGTGTTCGACGACCACAACCAGTCGATCGGCGCGATCCGGGTCGACCCCTCGAGCCCGGACACGGTCTGGGTCGGCACCGGCGAGACCTGGGTCCGCAACAGCGTGTCGGTGGGCGACGGGGTCTACCGGACGACCGACGGCGGCGACACCTGGCAGCACCTGGGCCTCGAGGCCACCGAGCGCATCGCCAAGATCGAGGTCCACCCGGCCGAGCCCGACACGGTGTACGTCTGCGCCACCGGCCAGCTGTGGAGCGCCAACCCCGAGCGCGGGGTCTACAAGACCACCGACGGCGGCGCGACCTGGGAGCTGATCCTGTCGGTGGACGAGGACACCGGCTGCGCCGACCTGGACATGGACCCCCAGGAGCCGCGCATCCTCTACGCCGCCATGTGGCAGTTCCGGCGCGCGCCCGACTTCTTCACGTCCGGCGGCCCCGGCAGTGGGCTCTACCGAACCCTGGACGGCGGCGAGACCTGGACCGAGCTCACCGAGGGTCTGCCCGAGGGCGACAAGGGCCGGATCGCCCTCGCCATCGCGCCGTCGCGGCCGTCGGTGCTCTACGCCACCGTCGAGGCCGAGACCACGGCCCTCTACCGCTCGGACGATCTCGGCAACACCTGGCGCATGACCGACGACTCCACCAACGTCCAGATGCGTCCCTTCTACTTCTCCGAGCTTGTGGTCGACCCCACCGACCACGACCGGGTCTACAAGCCCGGCTTCACCCTCACCGTCAGCACCGACGGCGGCGACAGCTTCAGCGGCCTGTTCGGCGCCGGCTTCTCCATGGGCGCGGTCCACCCCGACCACCACGCCCTCTGGATCGACCCGCGAAACCCCCACTGGCTCGTGCTGGGCACCGACGGCGGCGCCTACATCTCCGAGGACCGGGCCAAGAGCTGGCGCCACGTGCGCTCGCTGCCGGTGTCCCAGTTCTACCACGTGAGCCACGACACCGAGTGGCCCTACAACGTCTACGGCGGCCTCCAGGACAACGGCTCCTGGAAGGGCCCGTCGCGCAGCCCCGGCGGCATCAGCAGCCGCGACTGGCAGGTGGTGGGCAGCGGCGACGGCTTCTGGGCCTTCGCCGACCCCGACGACCCGAACATCCTCTACGTCGAGTACCAGGGCGGCCAGCTGTCCCGGGTCGACGTCGCCACCGGCGAGTCCAAGAGCATCAAGCCCTTCGCCCGCGACGGCGAGGAGGAGCTGCGCTTCAACTGGAACACGCCCATCCACCTCAGCCCGAGCCGACCCGGCACCCTCTACTACGGCTCACAGTACCTGCACTTCTCCACTGACCGGGGCGACAGCTGGACGACGATCTCGCCCGACCTCACCACCGACGACCCTGCACGCCAGCGCCAGGCCGACTCGGGCGGGCTGACCATCGACAACACCACTGCCGAGAACAACACCACCATCTACGCCATCAGCGAGTCGCCCCTCGACCCGCAGGTCGTGTGGGTCGGCAGCGACGACGGCCTCGTCCACGTCACCCGCAACGGCGGCGGCGACTGGACGCGGGTCTCCGACTCCGTCCCCGGTGTGCCCGAGGGCACCTGGGTGTCGTCGGTCAGCGCCAGCCCCCACGCCGCCAGCAGCGCCTTCGTCACCTTCGACGGCCACCGCGCGGGCGACATGGCGACCTACCTCTTCCGCACCGACGACTTCGGCGCGAGCTGGCAGCCCCTGGCGTCGGAGGAGATCACGGGCTACGCCTGGGTGGTCAAGCAGGACCCGGTCAACCCCGACCTGCTCTACGCCGGAACCGAGCTCGGCCTGTACCTGTCCCTCGACGGCGGCGGCCACTGGGCCCGCTTCGCCGAGAACCTGCCCGAGGTCGCCGTCCACGACCTGGCCATCCACCCCACCGAGCACGACCTCATCATCGCCACCCACGGCCGCGGCGTGTACATCATCGACGACCTGTCGGCGATCCGCGCCCTCGGCCCGGAGGTCATGGGCCAGAGCGTCGCCCTGCTGCCGTCGCGGCCGGCGCCGCAGGTGCTGTCGGGGGGCATGAGCTGGTTCGGCTCCGACGACGAGTTCGTCGGCTCCAACCCCGACGACGCGGCGACCATCAACTACTGGCTCAAGCGGCGCCACCTCTTCGGCGACCTCAGGATCGAGGTCTACGACGCCGACGGCGAGCTGCTCACCACCCTGCCCGGCAAGAAGCGCCGCGGCATCAACCGGGTCGGCTGGCCGATGCGGCTCAAGGCGCCGACCATGCCGCCGGCCAAGGCCCTGGTCTTCGCCTTCCAGGGCCCCCGGGTGCCCGAGGGCGAGTACACCTTCAAGCTCGTCAAGGGCGACGAGGTCCTCGAGGGCACGGTGGAGCTGGTCCCCGACCCGCGCAACCCGCACCCCAGGGAGGACCGCCTTCTCCAGCAGGAGACGGCCCTGCGCGCCTACCACCTGCTCGACGACCTGACCTTCCTGGCCGACAGCGTCACCGACCTGCGCGACCAGGCCCGGGACCGCGCTGCGAAGCTGCCGAAGAAGGAGCATGCCGCCCTCGTAGCCTTCGCCGACTCGCTCGACGAGCTTCACGGCACCCTGGTCGTCGCCGACGACGGCGGCTGGATGGCCGGCCGCGAAGAGCTCCGGGAGCGCCTCGGCAACCTGTTCGGCGAGATCGTGGCCTACGACGGCCGGCCCTCGGGCTCCCAGCTCGAGCGGGTCGACGGCCTCGCCGCCGAGCTCGAGCGCAAGCGACAGGAGTTCGAGAGCACGGCGAGGGAGGTCGACGACCTCAACCGCATCCTCGCCCGCCGCGACCTCGAGCCGCTCGCACCCTTGACCCGCGAGGCATGGCAGGCCCGGCAGGAGGCCGCCGGCGGCTCCTCAGGCTTCGGGTCGCGGGCGATGTGGGGGCTGCTGCTCGGGCTGTGATCCGGCCACTGGACAATCGTGGCCACCAGGGCAGCGCGGCCGGTTCTCCGGACCGATCTGCCGCGTGCCCCAGTCCGGGGGATCACCGTCGTCCGCCCTCATGGCATTCCCCTGCACAGACCAACAGGACCTGATAGGCTGTCCAGGCAGTCAACACGCCGTGCAAGCCGCACCGGGACACGCGCCACGGAATGGGCCGGCGGAACGTCAACCGGTCGATCGCGACCGCGGCGAGAGAAGAGGAGTCCAGGTGAAGCAGGTTCTCGTTTCGTCGCTTCTGATGGTGCTGATGGTGCTGATGGTGCTGATCGTACCCGCGGCCACCCATGCCATGGAGGAGGGCCCAGACAGGGTGATCGCAGCCACGCCAGCGGCTGCTGTCCAGCGGAGCCCACTCGCGCAGGCCCTGCACGAGGCGCGGGCGGCCGGCGACACCGACCTCGTGTACTCCCTGACGGCCCAGCTCCGCGGCTCGGCGGCACCGGCCGGTGAGAGCGCCCTGGCCCCGTTTGCCCCTCGGATCAGCACGACCGTCAACGGCCATCGGGACGGAATCGATGCGCCCGAGCGGCTGAAGTCCTGGGGCGATGACGTGAAGGTGTCCAACTACTGGCCCGACGACATCGAACGCAACCCCTCCATGGCCTCCGACTCGGCGGGGAACTTCTATGTCGTCTGGCAGGACGACGATGAGTTCACCGGCTACTTCTGGCTGCACGTTTGGAAGTCAACGGATCAAGGGGCCACGTGGATCAACTGGGGTTCGATCACCAACGACACCGCCAACCTCGAAGATCCGAGCATTGCCATCGGTGAAGGTGCGACCAGGAACCTCCTGCTGCTCGCCTACACGGTCGACGACGGGGTGGACCGGTACGTCGAGGTCGCGACCGCTCCCCTCGCCACCGGCGCCTTCACGATCCGCTCGGTGACCCTTCCGAACTGGAAGTACTATCGACCGGTCATCTGGACTGATTCCTATGACTATTCCGGGTGGTGGGCGTACATGACCGCCGAGGCGGAGGTCGACACGGTCACGAACCGAAACGTGACGTTCAACCGCAGCACCGACGGCATTACGTGGGATTCATACGACGTCCTGTGGGGGAACTTCGACGCCGAGACATGGGTCGACCCGGACGGCACCTACGGCACGACCGGAAATGACGTCTTCGTCGCCTGCTACAACGAAACCACCGACACGCTGCAGCACAGGCGGAGCACGGACTTGGGCTCGACGTTCGAACCCGAGGTCGTGATCGCCTCGCCGGCTGCCTCGCCTTTACGCGTGAATCCCGACATCGAGGCCGCGACCGATCTCGACCATCTCTTCATCGGGATGACGTGGCGCTTCGGCGACTCGACCACGGACGACACCGCCTACGTGTACTCGTTAGACGCCGGTGTCACCTGGCAGGTACCTTACAGCGACCTTCGGGACCTAACGGCCCTCGAGCGTTCGGTCGAGGTCACCGCCAACGAGGGTGGTGGAAGCTTCCACATCGCGGTGACGAGAAGCGGCGAGATCTACCGGGCAAGTCGTCTCCAGGACCTGACGTATTTCTACGCCATCGATGACCGAATCACCGATCCCGCCGGGCAACCGAGCGGAAACTACCCCAAGAAGGGCATCACCTCGGACTGGTCCACCGACCATGTCGGCGTCGCATGGTCGGATTTCCGCACCGGTCTGCCGGTCTACGAGATCTACTACGATTTCTCCGGTGCGGGGCTGTTCGGAGACGGCTTCGAGTCGGGAAACACCGACGCCTGGTCCAGCACCGTGCCGTGATTGCGTGAACCGGCCGACGATCCGGTTTCGGCCATCGAGGGCCCGCCGTCTTCGGCGGGCCCTTTCGTGACCCGCGCACGACATTCGTCTTGCATCGTCGATGCAACGGGGAGAACGCTCCTCGCCCGCTCCTATGGCGCAGTCCCAGACCAGCCCCCGGTGCCGCCCGACTCGAAGCCGTCGGCGAAGATCCGGCCGCCGTGGGCGATGAACAGGCCCGAGCCCCACTCGACCTGATTGGTGTCCGCCGGCGTCAGGGCGGCGACGAAGGCGACGTCGCCGGCGTCGTTGATGGCGGGCGCGCCGCCGAACACGACCGAGCCGTCGTGCTGGTCGATGCGGCCGTCGCCGAGGTCGGTGGGAACCACGTCGTGCTCGGTGGCGACCCGGACGAGGTCCGTGCCGTCGCCGACGAAGATGGTCATGAGCCCGACGCCGTCGAAGGCCCGGAACACGACCTGGCCGTGGTTGTTGGCGCGGGGCGGGAAGAAGTCGATGCCCGAGACGTCGGGTAGGGCGGTGGTGGCGATGGTGGTGGTTGTGACCCCGTCAGTGAGGAAGACCCCTTCCCCGCCGCCGACCATGGTCGCGATAAAGGCGACCCGGTTGTCGTCGGTCAGCGACACCGAGTTGGTGAAGCCCGCGTAGGGCGAGGCCGGGTCGGCGGTCGCGTCCTCGACCAGGACCGTGCAGCTCCCCGCTGTGTCGCAGAGGATGATCCGGTCGGCGTCGTGGCTCGCCTGCAGGCTGACCTTGCCGGCGATCAGGCGCTGGTCGTTGAAGGACGGCGAGTACAGGTACCAGTAGGGGCTGGTGGGCTCGAGGCCGACCTCGAGGGCGTGGTAGGGCGGGTTGGTCTCGCCGTCGTACGACACCCAGGCGTGGTCGCCCGAGAAGCTGGCGCGGAAGGCGACCTGCCCCGAGGCGTTGACCTCGGCAGCGGTCCAGGCGTCGGTGCCGATCGGTCGCGTCGTCAGCAGTCCGGAGCTGCCGGTCACATCGTCGTAGAAGTACAGGCCGTCCGGGCTCGCGAAGCTGAGCTGGAAGACCGCGAGGCCGGCGTCGTTGAGGGAGCAGTCCGAGATGATGGGGCCGGAGGCGTCGCTCCACACCACCGAGCCGGCGCCACCGCCCCCGAGCCACAGGCCCACGGTGTCGACGCTGCCGGCGACGATGCCGAGGCTTATGGCGACCCGTGCGTCGCCGGCGAGAGATGGTGTCTTCGAGTTGAAGGAGGAGTTCGGGGGCAGGTTGAAGCCGTCGACGATGTTGCTGCGCACCTGGAGCTCGAGGCTGCCCTCGTAGCTCGGCAGCTGGCCGAGGGCCGGCCCGGCGATCAACGCCGCGGCGACGGCGATCGGAATCGGGGAGCGCGTCATGGGAACCTCCTCCGGCCGACGGTCGGACCCCCATTATGGCGCGGCCGGGGGATCAGGGAAGCACGTCGCTCCAGCGCAGCAGCCCGCCCGACTCGAAGCCGTCGCCGAACAGGCGCAGCTCCGGGCAGCCGACGAGCTCGATCTCGTACAGCGTCGGCCAGTTCTTGCCGGTGACGAAGAGCCGCTCGCCGGCGTCGTCCCAGGCGATGCCGTTGAGGTAGCCGGGCGGCGGGCCCGGCTGCAGCAGCCCGGTCAGGTCGATCCAGGCGACGACCCGCCCGGTGTCCGGGTCGATGCGGGCGATTAGGTTGGTGAGCCAGCGGTTGGCGAAGACCTCGCCCCGGATCCACTCGAGCTCGTTGAGGTTGGTGACCGGAAGGCCGATGTCGGTGACGCCGATCGATCCGAGCACCGCGAAGCTGTCCGGGTCCCGGAAGACCAGGGTGGAGCTGCCGTCGCTCATGACCAGCCGGTGGCCGTCGTGGGTCAGCCCCCAGCCCTCGCCGGTGTAGCCGAAGCTGCCCTCCGGCCACATGGTGACCACATCCCACAGGAAGCAGGTGCTCTCGCGCCACGTGAGCTGCAGCAGCTGGTCCCCCCAGAGCGCCAGGCCCTCGGCGAAGTAGTCGTCGGCCAGGTTCTTGCGCACCAGCACCTCGCCGGTGGCGAGCTCGACCCGGCGCAGGGTCGACTCGCCGTACAGGCCGGTGCTCTCATAGAGGACGCCGTCCGAGTAGAGCAGGCCCTGGGTGAACGCGCCCGGGTCGTGGGGGTACTCGGCGACCACCTGGTAGCCGCACACCGGGGCCTGGGCCGCCGACGGGGCGGCGCCGAGCGCGACCAGCGCGCCGAGCGCGAGCACCCCTCGAAGCGACAGGGCCGCCGTCCGGTATCGGACCGTCCGCGAAGCCATGGCCCGTTCAGTCTACCGGCGGCTCGGCTCAGTCGTCCACGATGCTCTCCCGGAACGCCCTGAGGCTGGGCACCGGGATCGCGGTGCAGAGGTGGTTGCCGGGGATGTACATGAATCGGTACGAGAACCCCGCGTTGCCCTGGCGGGCCATGGCCTGCCAGCCGCGCAGCAGGTACGGGCAGCGGTCGTTGAAGCAGACGTACATGAACTCCTCGTCCCACTCGGTGAACGGCGTCTGCGGCACCGCCCACTTGCTCAGCGGGTCGCTGCAGTACGGGCAGCACATGGTCTCGCCGACCTCCGCCTTGCGCCGCTCGAGCTCGGCCGGGTCGAAGCTCGGGTCGAGGTCGGGCGGGCGGCGCTCGGGCCGGCCCTCGGGACCGCCCGACCGCTCCGCCCAGACCGCGAAGATCGGGTCGCTGGGCAGCCCCAGGTTGGCGTAGCGGTCGGTCTCGGGCCGGGGGCGGCCCTGGACCGTGAAGGTCTCGCAGCCGCCGAGCAGCTCGGTGGAGCGAAGGTAGTCCTGGACGATGAGCAGGCGCTCGGGGTCGCTGGCCTCCCGCCACACCCGCACCACCTTCTCGGGGAAGTACCGGTTGGAGAACAGCACCAGCAGCATCCCGCCCGGCCGGAGCACCCGGGCCGCCTCGGCCACCACCTCGAAAGGCCTCGTCAGGTAGTCCACCGACGCCGTGTTGAGCACGACGTCGAAAGAGGCGTCGTCGAAGGGCAGCCGCGGCTCGCTGTTGAGGTCGTGGACCACACGCTCGTCGAGGGCCCGGTTGGCCTCCAGCTCGCGCGGGTTGAGGCCGAGGCCCACCACCTGCTTCGGGTGCACCCCGTCCGGCAGGTGGGAGTCCCAGCTGGCCATCAGGTCGAGGATCCCGGGCCGCTCCTCCACCACCAGGGCGCCGATGATCTCGGCCACCACCCGCCGCGCCTCGGCGTCCAGGTGGGACACCATACGGTCGGTTTCGTAAAAGGCCCGGTCCTCGGTCTCGTCGGCGCGCTCGAAGGCGCGCTCGTCGAAGACCAGGCGTCGGATCTGCGCTTCCGTGGGCATTCGCCCTCCCTTCCCGACTCCCAACACGCTCGGCCGGCGCGGGCTTCCACCGCCGGGCGCCGGCCCGCGAATCGAGATCAGGATGCAACTTCGGCTCGTCCAGCGGCATACAATCCGGCAGAGACCCCGCAGGAGGCACCGATGACCCGAATCCCACGACCCGGCTGGCACACCGCCGACCACCACCGCAGCCCGAAGGCTCGCCCGGCCCTCGCCCCACTCGTCGTCGCCGCGATCCTGTTCGCGGCCGCAGCGGCGCCCTCCGCCGTCGGCGCCGGGGACCCGCCGACGGCAGCCGGCGACGGCCGCGAGGTCGCGCTGCTCGCGGGCGGCTGCTTCTGGGGCATGGAGCAGCTGCTGCGCGAGCTCGACGGCGTCGTCGACACCGAGGTCGGCTACGTCGCCGAGGCCGGCAATCAGAAGTCCAAGCCCGCCGAGGCGGTGCGACTCGTCTTCGACCCCGACCGAATCAGCTACGAGGCCATCCTGCGCTACTACTTCCGGATCCACGACCCGACCACCCGCAACCGCCAGGGCAACGACGTCGGCGCCACGTACCGGTCGGCGATCTTCGTGCTCGACGACGAGCAGCGCCGGGTCGCCGAGAAGGTCCGGGCCGAGGTCGACTCGTCGGGCTTCTGGAAGAAGTCGCTGGTCACCGAGATCTCCGCCGCCGGCGACTTCGAGGTCGCGCCCGAGTTCCACCAGGACTACCTGGTCAAGAACCCCGGCGGCTACACCTGCCACTACGAGCGCGAGTAGCGGCGCCCCGGCCCGCTTCGGCCGGTCTGTCGACGGGGAATAGGATCCCCCGCGCGCTGCTTGAACTGGCAGATGGCCGCCGGGACAGCCGATGATCGGTAAGACGCTTCTCCACTACGAGATCGTGCGCGAGCTCGGCGCCGGGGGCATGGGCGAGGTCTACCTGGCCCGCGACACCCGGCTCGGGCGCGAGGTGGCGGTCAAGGTCCTGCCCGCCCAGCTGTGCTCCGACGCCGGCCGGCTCGAGCGCTTCCGGCGCGAGGCCTCCATCGTCGCCGCCCTCAACCACCCGAACATCGTCACCGTCCACTCGGTGGAGGAGGCCGACGGCCTGCACTTCTTCACCATGGAGTTCGTCGACGGCCACACCCTGTCGCGGGCCGTGCCCGGCGGCGGCCTGCCCCTGGACGAGCTGCTGGGGCTCGCCGTACCCCTCACCGACGCGCTGGCGGCGGCCCACGCCCGCGGCGTCACCCACCGCGACCTCAAGCCAGGCAACGTCATGGTGACCTCGGACGGCCGCTTGAAGGTCCTCGACTTCGGGCTCGCCAAGGCACAGGGAGGCCCGCGTCCCGCGGTCCCACGCGACTCCCTCGCGGACACCGAGTTTCTCACCGGCGACGGTCAGATCCTCGGGACCACGCCCTACATGGCGCCCGAGCAGCTCAAGGGGCGGCCCGCGGACAGCCGCTCCGACGTCTTCGCCCTCGGCACCATCCTCTACATCATGGCCACCGGGGACCACCCCTTCCAGGCCGACTCCTCGGCCGAGATCATCTCGTCGATCCTCGGCCACGCCCCGCCGTCGGTGGACCGCGTCCGGCCCCACCTGCCCGACGGGCTCGGCCGGATCATCGACCGCTGCCTCGAGAAGGACCCCGAGCGGCGGTACCGGTCCGCCGCCGACCTGCGGCAGGCGCTCGAGGACCTCGCCCGCGACCCGCAGCAGGCCCCGTCGTCGCCGACCGTCGTCGCCGAGCCCGGCCGGCCGCGTCCCGGCTCGCGCTCCCTCGCGCGCGCTGGCGCCGCCGCCGCGGTGGTCCTGGCCGTCATCGCGGCGTGGCTCGCGGTGCGCGGCACGACCGCCCGGCCGCTGCCGGATCTGCCGTCGGTGGCGGTGCTGCCCTTCGCCAACCTCACCGGAGACCCCGAGCTCGACCGGCTCGCCGAGGCGATCAGCGCCGATCTCATCGGCGCCATGGCCGAGCTCGAGGGGCTCCGCGTGGCGAGCCGGTCCGAGGCCTGGGGCCGGGAGGACCGCACCCCGAGCGGCCTGCTCCGCGAGCTGGGGGTGGGCTCGGTGGTCGACGGTGAGATCCGGCGAGGCGCCCCCGGTCTGCGACAGACGGTCAGCCTGACCGACACCGCCACCGGCTTCGTGCTCTGGTCCCACACCTACGCCACCGCCGACGACCGCGCCTTCGGCAGCCAGCGCGCCATGGCGCGCGATCTCGCCACCTACCTGTCGATCCCCCACGACGAGGACCGCCGGCGGCGGCTCGCCAGCGGCGACGACGGCACCCGACAGGCCTTCGCGGCCTATGTCGCCGGCCGGCGCTTCCTCGACGCCACCGGCGATCCCAAGGCGCCCGCGGCCGCCGCCGAGAACTTCCGCCAGGCGCTGCGGATCGCCCCGGACTTCGTGCTGGCGCGGGTCGGCCTGAGCGAGGCGCTGTGGCAGGCCTACCACTTCGACGGCGACAGCCGGACCCTGGTCGAGGCGGAGCGGGAAGCGCGCGAGGCCCTCCGCCTCGACCCCGAGCTGCCGGCCGCCCAGGTGGCGCTGGCCCGCGCCCACCGGGGGAGCGGACGCCACGCAGAGTCCATCAGGGAGCTCGAGGAGGTGCTGGCCCGCCACCCGCGCCCCGACGTCGCGCAGCGCGAGCTCGCCGACAGCTACGAACGGGTCGGCGACCTGGAGGAGGCGGAGAAGGCGCTCCGGGCCGCCGTCGCCCTGCGGCCCGGCGAGTGGAGCAACTGGAACTGGCTCGGCACCTTCCTCACCCGCCACGGCCGATACGAGGAGGCCGAGGCGGCGCACCGGCGAGCCCTCGAGGTCGCACCCGACGGCGTCAGCCGGCCCGCCGAGCAGCTCGCCACCATCAACCTGGCCATGGGCCGCTTCGACGAGGCCATCGAAGCCTACGAGCGCATCCCCAGGGCCGACCGGGGGCCCGGGGCCGCGTCGAACCTGGGAACCGCCTACTTCTTCTCCGATCGGCCGGACAAGTGGGACAGGGCGGAGGCGTCCTACCTGCAGGCGGTCCGGCTCAACCCGCGGGACGCCGTCCTGCACCGCAACCTCGGCGACCTCTACGCCGCCGTCGGCCGCCACGACGAGGCCCGCCGCAGCTACCTCGAGGCGAGAGCGCTGGTGGAGGCGCGGCTCGAGGCCGACCCCGACGATCCCGATCTCTTGCTAGAGCTGGCCGACACCTCGGCCAAGGGAGGCGACTGCGAGACCGCCCTGGACCTCGCGGCCGACCTGCGTCGGCTGCTGACCGACACCGGCCCCAACGCCCACATGCTGGCGTACATCTTCGCCACCTGCGGCGACGGGGACCGGGCCCTGGCGGCCATCGCGCGGGCCGTCGAGCTCGGCCAGTCGCCCGAGCTCATCCGGCAGGAGGAGGAGTTTCGCGGCCTCCGCTCGAGGCCGGACTTCATCGCCCTGGTCGGCGGCGGCTAGCCCGGATCAGTCGTCCCACTTGATCCGCGGGTCCACGGTGCACAGGTAGGCCCCCTTGGCCCCGTCGTCGCACCGGTAGACGGTCACCATGTACGGCCACTCGGCGTTGGGGATCTTCGGCTTGTCGGGCTGGACCTTGACCGAGCTCGTGCCGCACGCCAGGTCGACGTCGCCGAAGTAGTCGCCGGTGCCGCCGCCCTTGCCCGGGTCGTAGCGGAGCTCCCAAAAGAGCTCGCCCAGCTCAGGGTTCGGCGCCGCCTCCCAGTACACCTTCTTGATCTTGGCCCTGTTGCCGCGCGAGATGGTGGCGACCTCGGGGCTGACCGTGATGGTGCAGCCCCCGGCGCCGTCGCTCGCCGCAGTCAGGGTCACCGTGCGGGCGTCGTTGCCGCCTCCGACCTGGGCGTCAGCAGCGCCGGCAGCGAAGATCAGCGCACCCGCCGCAGCTGCCAGAACCACACACCGTCGCACCGTTTCCGTCCCTCTGTACGTCATGTCGGCCTCCCACCGGCGCCGTGTGGACGCCCATCGTGATGATCCGGACTCGATCTCATGAAACGCGCCTCACCCTACCCCGTCGCCGCCGACCGGTCAAGCCGGGGCCGCATCCTGCTGCCCGAGCTGCGGAGCGCCTAGTCCGGCAGCTTCTCCCAGTCGGACTTGGGGGCGTCCTTGGCGAGCTCGAGGCTGCCGTCGGCGCCGGCGTAGACCGGGTCCTTGACGACCCTCACCTTGCCGCCGCCGAACTCGTCCATGGCCCGCTCGAGGTACTGGCCGAAGCCGGGGATGCGCGAGCAGCCGCCGGCCAGGATGATGTTCTTGCGGACCTGCTCCTGGTACTCGGACTCGACCCCCGCGATCAGGTCGAGCATGGCCTCGGCCACCGGCGGCCCGAGGCTCTCGCAGGCCTGGCGCATCTCCTCGGTGATGTCGATCTCGGACGGCTTGCCACCGATCGGGATCGACACCACCACCTTGCCGGGGTCCTTGCCGATGAAGCTGTTCTTTTCCTTCCACTCGCGGACGGTGTGGACCGAGACGCTGATCCCGGGGTGGCGCTCCTCGAGCAGGGTGTGGAGCTGCTCGTCGACCCAGTCGCCGGCGTTGGTCAGGGTCCGCTGGTCCTCCTCGGTGGGGTAGCGCCCCTTCATGACGCAGAAGTCGGTGGTGCCGGCGCCCACGTCAACCACCATGGCGTGGAGCAGGGCGTCGAGGCCGTAGGCGACGGCGAAGGGCTCGGACACGATAATGAGCCCGTCCACGAGCCCGCGCATCGCCTCGCGCACGTGCTGCTTGTTGACCCTGAGGGCCTCCGCCGGCACCCCGACCACGGCCCGCGCCTTGCCGCCGCCCTTGCGGTGCTCGACGACCCCGCCGAGCTCGAGCAGGTGGGCGAGGAGCTCCCGGATCGCCTGCTGGTCCTTGTCCGACCCCTCTTTGAGGAGGCCCCGCTCCAGGGGGCGGTGGACCTCGAGCATGGTCCGGTTGGTCACCGCGTCCTGGCCGAACAGGACCTCGCGCTTGAGGATCTTGCGCGCGACGGCATCGACCGGCCAGCCGACGTAGCTGTCCACCACCTCGCGGGTCCCGGCCGAGGTGGCGATGGCGCTCTGGGAGGTTCCCAGGTCGATGCCGACGAGCAGGGGTTGGGCCTTGTCTGTCATGTGGACTCCTTGTCGTGGGATGGGCCGACCTCGGCGGCGTAGCCGCGGATGCCGTTGGCCAGGGCCTCGGCGATGCTCTGACGGTACCAGGGGAAGTCGAGCAGCCGGGCCTCGCGGTCGTTGGAGATGCAGGCGACCTCGGCCAGCACCGCGGGCATGTCGGTGGCCACGAGGACCACGAACGGCGCCCGCATGACGCCGCGGTCGACCACCGCCGGGTTGCGCAGCCTGAGGGTGTCATACAGCGAGCTGCCGACCCACTCGGCGAGGCGCCGGCTCTCCTGCTGGCGGACCCCGGAGTAGATGCCCTCCAGCAGCCGGCGGGTGTCGGCCACCGAGAAGCCCGAGCCCGAGTTCTCGGAGGCCGCCAGTCGCTCCAGAAAGGGGTCGACGGTGGCGCCGGCGAAGTAGGTCTCGAAGCCGCGCGCCTCGCGGTCGGGCAGCCAGTTGACGTGGATCGACACGAACAGGTCGGCGCCGGCGGCGTTGGCGATCTCGGTGCGCCGGCTCAGGTCCACCGCCTCGTCGCCGTCGCGGGTCATCACGACCACGAAGTCGTCCTCCAGGATCGCCCGCAGGCGGTCGGCGATGTCCCAGGTGACGTCCTTCTCGAGCAAGCCGTAGTGCGGCAGGTGGGTGCCGCCGTCGCGGCCGCCGTGGCCGGGGTCGAGGGCCACGGTCCGCACCGCGAGCGGGATCACGCCGGGGTCGATGGCCCGCGCCCGCCGGCCCGACAGGACCTCGGCGAGGCCGCTCGACGGCGGCGACCCGTCGGCCGCCGGCGGTGCCGGGAGAGCTGCTGCAATCACGGGCTCGGGCTCCGGCCCCGTGCGGTCGGCTCGGGCGTCGGTGAGCAGGGCCAGGCTCAGCACCACCCCGGCCACCACCACCAGCGAGCCTCCGGCCAGCATCGCCCGGCGCAGCCGACGGAGCCGCTCGAGCCGGGCCTCCCGCTGGCGCCGGATGGTGCCGCGCGGCTGGTTGTGGATGAGCTCCAGGTTGTCCTCGGCCAGGCCCTCGAAGAGCCGCCGTCTGAGGCGCTGCTCGGCGCTCACAGCGCCGCCCTCCCGTGGGTCGTCCCCCGCCCTCGAGCCCCCCGACGGAGCGCGCACCGTCCCTCCAGCGGCATACTCTTCATCGTACCACGCAGAACGTCGCGATCCGGCCCCGTCCACGACCTGTAGATGCCCGTGTGCGCTGGATCACCCCCGTCGGACCATTCGTGCGCCGACAATGCTCGTGATGACCGTTGAACGCTCGCGAGTCACCGCGGCGGTCCTGGCTTTGGCGCTCGCGGCCGCCACCTCGACGGCGCAGCGGATCTGCCCCTCCCAGAGCTCGGCCGGCCCCGTCCAGGCGCCGGTCTTCGTCGCCAACCTTGCGGGCCAGACCGGCTGGTTCGCCTCGCCGGTCGTGGCCGATCTCGACGGCGACGGCTCCAACGAGCTGATCGCCGCCTACTACGACGTCTACGTCTTCGGCAGCGACCTCTCGCTGCTCGACATCGCCGACGAGGGCTCCGGCCGGGTCTATGCGCCGCACGTGGTCGCCGACCTCGACGGCGACGGCACCATCGAGGTGGTGGCCGGCCGCGGCCACCAGGTGTGGGCCTGGGAGTGGAACGGCACGACGCTCCAGGTCAAGGCCGGCTGGCCGGCCGACACGACCTGCGGCGGAAGCACGCCCGAGGTCCGCGGCATGGCGGCCGGAGACCTGGACGGCGACGGCACCGTCGAGGTCGTCGCGACAACCACCCAGACCCTGCCGACAGCGGACGGCGGCGCCCAGGTCTTCGTCTTCAGTCCCGACGGCAGTCTCTTCCAGCCGGCCAGCGGACACAGCCCGGCCTGGCCGCGTTACAACGCCCTGACTGGCCCCGGCAACGACGCCGACCGCAACGGCCCCGGCCACAGCGGCTTCGGCTGCTACGGCCTCAACGCAGCGGTGGGCGACATCGACGACGACTCGACGCTCGAGGTCCTCGTCACCTACGACAACCACCACATCCAGGCCTTCGACCACGACGGCGTCGCCATCGACGCCTCCGACTACTTCACCAATCGAACCTCCCCGTGGGTCGGGAACCGGATGACCTGGGGCCAGTTCATCCGCTGGGCCGACCCCTCCGTGGAGCATGACCATTACCACCTCCACACCGGGACCTGGCCCCACCCGGACTGGACCGAGTGGCTGCAGTGGACGGCATCCCCGCCGGCAGTCGCCGATCTCGACCTCGACGGACGCGCCGAGGTCGTCGGCGTGCCCAACGTCGAGCGCTTCGTGCCCTACGTGACCCAGGCCTACGCGGTGATGGTGCTGGAGGGCGCACACGGCGACGGCAGCCGGTCGGCCCGCCGCAAGGCAGGCTGGGAGGAGCTCCCGCGGGGGGACGCACCGATCACCGTCGACGGATGGTACCCGCCGAGCGGAGTGCCGGCGACGACCGTCGTCAACGTCGCCGGCGATCCGAGGCCCGAGATCGTGGTGTCCCTCAACGACGGCTTCGTCTCCGCCTACGACGCCGGCGGCCAGCGCCTGTGGCGGACGAACACCCGGCACGGGCTCGCGATCAGCTTCAACTCCGAGGCGACCGTGGCCGACCTCAACCGGGACGGCTTCCCCGAGCTCCTCCTGGCGACGTTCGGCGACCCGAACGTCCACACCTCCGGCTATTTGATGATCCTCGACGCGGCGACCGGCGCCGTCCTCCACGACATCTCCCTGCCGAACCCGGGCCACAACGGCAACGGCAACGGCGCACCGGCTGCGCCGGCTGTGGGCGACCTCGACGGCGACGGCGACCTCGAGATCTTCGTCCAGACCTTCGACCACGGCCTCGACGTGTTCACCGTACCCGGCTCGGGCACGGAGTGCGTCATGTGGCCGACGGCCCGCGGCGGACCGCTGCGCTCGGGTCAGGCCGAGCGGCGCTGGCGAGACGCGATCTTCCTCGACGGCTTCGAGTCGGGCGGCGCCGGAGCCTGGTCGCTGACGAGCCCCTGAGGACCTCGGCCGCGGCCCGCCGGGACCGGGACGCGGGCCGCGTGGCGAGACGCGTATGATCGTTCAGGTGTGCACGCAAGAGCGCCCTCTGTCGAACCACCGACGGGACCGGAGGTCGGCACTCGCCGCGGCCCTCGCTGTGGTCGGGGCTGCTATCCCCGCGGCGACCGTGCTGGCGCGCCCTTCGGTCGTCGGCAAGGCCGGCTTCCTCGCCAGCTGGTGGCCGGCGGTCGTGGTGGCGGCGCTGCTCGCCGCCGCGGCGGCCTGGCTCACCGTCCGACTTCGGCTCCAAGCGGCTCGCCGCCGGGAGCGCGAGCTCGAGGATCTCGTCGAGCGGCGCACCCGGGAGCTGCTGAGCCTGAGCCGACTCACCGAGACCATCAACTCGGCGGTCCGCCTCGAGGAGGTGCTCGAGCACGTCTGGGAGTCGTTCCGCGGGCTGGTCCCGTACAACCGGATCGGCTTCGCCGAGTACGACACCGAGCGCGACTCGGTGCGCGCCGTGTGGGCCCGCAGCGACGCCTCCGAGATCCGGATCGCCGAGGGCTACGAGGCTCCGCTGGCCTCGACCAGCCTCGGCCGGATCCTCGACACCGGCAAGCCCCGCATCATCGGCGACCTGGTGGCCTATCTCGGACGCCACCCCAGCTCCGAGTCGACCCGCTTCGTGGTCGAGGAGGGCATGCGCTCCAGCCTGACCGTGCCGCTGGAGGCCATGGGCACCCGGATCGGGTTCCTGTTCTTCTCGAGCCAGCAGGCGAACGTCTACAGCGCGGACCACGTCCAGCTGCTCGAGAGCCTGTCGGGCCAGCTTTCCCTGGCCATCGAGAAGAGTCGCCTCTATGACCGGCTCCTCGAGACCACCCGCGAGCTCGAGGAGGCCAACCGCCGCCTCGAGCACGCCGCCGCCACCGACGCGCTCACCGGCATCGCCAACCGCCGGGTCTTCGACGAACGCCTCGAGTCCGAGTGGCGCCGCTGCCAGCGCAACCGGCAGCCGCTGTCGGTGGTGATGATCGACATCGACCACTTCAAGCCCTTCAACGACCGCCACGGCCACACCGCCGGGGACGGCTGCCTGCGCGCGGTGGCCGGGTCGCTGTCGGAGAGCTTCGGCCGCGCCACCGACCTGGTGGCGCGCTACGGCGGCGAGGAGTTCGCGGTCATCCTGTCGGAAGCGCCGCACGATCAGGCCTTGGAGCGCGCCGAGGACCTGCGACGCCGGGTTGCGGCTCTCGAGCTGCCGGAGGTCCCGGCCGAGATCCGGGTGACCCTCAGTGCCGGGGTCGCCACCGTCGTGCCCGACGAGCGCTCGACCGCCGGGGACCTGCTGCGCTGCGCCGACTCCGCCCTCTACACCGCCAAGCGTGAGGGCCGCAACCGCGTCCTCTCGCATCCCTGCGGGGGGTAACTCCCTCCTCCCGCGTCCGCGTCCGCGTCCGAGTCCGCGTCCGAGTCCGCGTCCGAGTCGTTCCCAAACGAGCAGCGATCAGGGGCAGCATTCAGCGTCGGCCGTCAGCGACAGCGAACAGCGTCAGCACCCAGGTTCGGCGCTGCCGAGAGCCGCAGGGCCCGTGAGGGCGGGTATAAAACCCGCCCCTACGAGAGGAATCCGGCGAATCCTCGACGAATCCGGCGAACCCTCGGTGAATCCGGCAAACCCTCGACGAATCCGGCAACCACACGTAGGGGAGGGTTTTACACCCTCCCCCGGCTCGGGCGCCGTGGCGTCCGAGCCGGACCCGGACGCGGACTCGGACGCGGACGCGGACGCGGACGCGGACTCGGACGCGGACGCGGAAAAAACCCAACCTCCCTGAAACCACTGTTTGATTTCAACGTGATATCATGGTGACATCAGTCGACGGGAGGCATGACATGATCGCGGAAAAGACCTACAACCCCATCTCCGGCTGGATCCCACTCATCGTGACCATCGGACTCATCGTCGCGGGGCCCTGGACCCTGATCAAGGGCGCGGTCGACCTCAGCGAGACCGGCTCGCCGGCGGACCTGGCCCAGCTCTTCGCGGGCATCGCCCTGTTCCTGCTCGGCTTCCTCGCCATTTTCGGCTTCCAGGCCATCGCCCCCAACCAGGCCCGGGTCTACCTGCTGTTCGGCACCTACAAGGGCTCGGCGCTGCGTTCCGGCTTCTTCTGGGTCAACCCGTTCTTCTCCAAGAAGAAGATCTCCCTGCGGGTGCGAAACTTCGAGACCGGCTCGACCCAAACCCCGGAGCAGAAGGACGCCCAGGGCAAGGTCGTCCAGAAGGCGACCCGGAGCTCCGGCCGGCCGTCCAAGGTCAACGACCGCGACGGCAACCCCATCGATATCTCGGCCGTGGTGGTGTGGCGGGTCGTCAACACCGCCGAGGCCCTGTTCGAGGTCGACGACTACGAGGACTTCGTCGCCGTCCAGAGCGAGTCCGCCCTGCGCAACCTGGCGAGCCGCCACCCCTACGACAGCGAGGACCACGAGATGTCCCTGCGCGGCAACATCGAGGAGATCTGCGACCAGCTCAAGAGCGACATCCAGGAGCGGCTCGACAAGGCCGGCGTCGAGGTCATCGAGGCGCGGATCAGCCACCTCGCCTACGCCCCCGAGATCGCCGCCGCCATGCTCCAGCGCCAGCAGGCCCAGGCCGTGGTCGCCGCCCGCACCAAGATCGTCGAGGGCGCGGTCGGCATGGTCCAGATGGCCCTCGACCGCCTCGCCCAGGAGAAGATCGTCGAGCTCGACGACGAGCGCCGCGTCGCCATGGTCTCCAACCTGCTGGTGGTGCTGTGCTCCGACCGCCACACCCAGCCCGTGGTCAACACCGGCAGCCTCTACACCTGACGTGGCGAAACGCGAAGCATTCCTGATCCGGGTCGATCCCGAGGTCCTCGACGCCATCAGGCGCTGGGCCCGGGACGACCTGCGATCGGTCAACGCCCAGGTCGAGATCGTCCTGCGCCGCGCCCTCCAGCGCGAGGGGCGGCTGCCGGCGCCGGACAGGAAGCAGGAGCCCGGGGGTTAACCCGCGTCCGCGTCCGCGCCCGCTCCGGCGACTTGACAAACTCGGACCACACCGTGCCAGGTACGGTGACTTGACAAACTCGGGCTGTACGACGCCGAGCACGGCGGCTGGGAGACCAGCCCCGGCGAGGAACGTAGCGCCCCGAGCTCCGGCTGCCGCAAGCCGGCTCAGTCGTAGACGATCTCCCACTCCTCGTCGAACGGCCGACTCTCCGGGGCGAAAGCCAACACCTTCGTGGCGCCGGTGCCCGGCGGCTGTCCGTCCCGCAGGCGCCAGATGCGGAGCTCGATCATCGGTCGCGCCGGCGTCGCCGGGTCGGCGCCGTTGTGCCAGCTCTCCTTCTCTTCGATCACCTTCCACACCGTTCCGTCGGCCTTGCGGCGCAGCCGCTCGCCGACCCGCGGCAGGCCGAGGCGCTCGCGCAGGTCCTTGAACCGGTACGCCGGCCGGCGCCCCTCGGCCAGGACGCTTTCGCCCATGACCTTGATCCCGACGGCGCCGATGGGTGCGGTGAGAAGGATCGAGAGCACCGCCACGGCCAGGATCACCTCGCCCCCGGCGACCCCGGCGGCGAGGGGCGCTGCGCCGATGGCCGCCTGCACCGTCGCCTTGGGCACGTAGGCCACGACCGCGAACAACTTCTCCATCCTGGTGAGGGGCGTGCCGGCGAGCGACAGGTAGGTCCCGAGGCTTCGGGCCGCCAGGCCGCCGACGATGAGCAGCGTGCCGGCGAGACCCGCCCGCCACGCCACCTGGACGTCGACCTGGGCCCCCACCAGCACGAACAGCAGCAGCTCCGCGAACACCCAGAGTCGCTTCAGCTTGGCGGAGATGATGTGGGCGATCGCCTCCTCCTTCTCGAGGATGATGAAACCGATCGCCATGACGCCGAGCAGGCCGGCCACCGGCACCACGCCCCTGAGCGCGTCCTCGAGCCCGAGCAGGCCGATCGCCGCCCCGAGGACGATGATGGTCCGGCGGGGCGGCTTGAAGTCATAGCGGAGGAAGAGCCGGTACAGAAAATAGCCTGGAATCAGCCCGGCGATGATGCCCAGCACGATGGAGACCGGAATGCTGCCCAGCTGCCAGAGCCAGTTGACCTCCCCGCCGCCCGCCATTCCCAGAACGATCGAGAAGATCACGATGACGAACACGTCGTCGATCGAGCTGGCCGCGAGGATCAGGGTCGGGATGCCCTTGTCCTCGCCCTTGCCGCGCTCCATGAGGTCGATCATCAGGGGCACCACCACGGCCGGCGACACGGCGCCGAGGATGCAGCCCAGCAGCGCCGACTCGAGCCAGCCCAGCCCGAGGAGCACCGGACCGAGCACGGTCACCGCCGCGATCTCGAACAGCGCCGGCACGCAGCTCATGGTCAGGGCAGCGCCGCCGACCCGGTTCAAGGTGTCGCGGCGCAGCTCGAAGCCGGCGCGCAGCAGGATCACGATGAGCGCGATCATGCGGAAGTCCGAGGACACCCGCATCATGTCCGGCGCCAGCAG
>DATHSO010000187.1:0-2156 GCA_035464095.1 Candidatus Methylomirabilota bacterium
CTGGTTGCTGCCGCTGGATGCTGTAGCTGATCGCCGGTCGCTCCTAAGTAACACCCTCGGGGATGTAGCCGGGGAGTTTTGCTGGAACAAGTTTTTGAGACTTCCCCGGTGTCTCCCGGGGCAACAAGGGTGGGGGGCTGATCGCTGACATCGGGTACGGATACGGGGACGGGTACGGGCACGGGAACTGGGGCGAACGGCGTCAACCGGCGAGGACGAAGAGGGTCTCGACGGTGGCGACGAGGTTGACCAGGACGTGCATGGCGATGGGGACCCAGAGCGACCCGGAGCGAACCCGGGCAGCTCCCAGGACCAGGCCGAAGACGAGGATGGTGCCGACCTCGTAGGCGTCGTACTGGAGGTGCACCGCGGCCCAGGCGGCGGCGGTCACGACCACGGCCCCGGGAGCGCCGAGGGGTCCCCGCGTGAGCCCCTCGAAGAGGAAACCCCGCACCAGCAGCTCTTCTAAGAGAGGAGCCGCGACCACGATCGCTGGCCACAGCAGGGCCGGAACCGCGGTCGCCCGCACCAGGTCGGTCATGAACTCGGGGACGACGGGCCGCCCGAGGGCGACCGTGAGCAGGTCGCTGGCGACGACCAGAACCACCGTCGCCCCCAACCAAGCGGTCAGCGTCCGTCCGTCAGGCGCCCGCAGGGCGAGGGCCCGGGCGGCCTCGCCGCGGGCCTTGAAGGCCGTCAGCGCCCACACCAGGGGGATGCAGACCACGGCCGTCGCCAGGGTCGCCACGGCGAAGAGGTCGCCGCTGACCAGGGCCGTCCTGGCGGGCTCGAGCTCGAGCCCCTCGGGTCCGCGGGCGCCGGAGAGCAGCCAGAGCACCATGACGGCGATCTGGACGGCGACGAAGACCGCCGCCACCACCAGGGTCCAGCCGACGGTCGCCCAGGGCGACCAGAACGGCGGCCCCGGACTGGGCTGGCTCCCGGGCGGGCCGGGCTCGGTGGAAGTCGTGGTATCGGCGTCCACGGCGGTCGGTTCCTGCATCGTCCAGGGTACACCGGCCGTGCCCGGGAATAGCGCGCTTGCCGCCGCGGTCTACCCTGGCAGCGACACGGGAGGAAGCATGAGCCCAGAGCGCCCCGAGATCGGCTCGATGGTGTGGATCGATCTCACCGTCCCGGAGGCCGAAGGCGTCCGCGACTTCTACACCGCGGTGGTGGGGTGGGAGGCCGAGGACGTGGACATGGGCGGCTACGCCGACTTCAACATGAACGCACCCGGCGGCGGCGCCACCGTGACCGGCGTCTGCCATGCCCGCGGCGTCAACGCCGACCTGCCGGCCGCGTGGATGCCGTACTTCGTGGTCGCCGATCTCGACGACAGCATGGCCCGCTGCGTCGAGCTCGGCGGCGAGGTGGTCGTGGCGGAGCGGGCGCTCGGCGAGGGCCGGTTCTGCGTCGTCCGGGACCCCGCCGGCGCCGTCGCGGCGCTGTACGAGATGTGACGGGCGTGGCACCTCACCGCGAGGACGCGAAGCACGCGAGGGGTGGCTTGGCGAAGGCGTCGCTGCTGCTGCCGCTGCCGCTGACATCGGGCACGGGCACGGGTACGGGCACGGGCACGGGGCCGAACCGGACGCGGACGCAGTCGACCGGCATCGTTCGGGCGAGGCCGGCGAGCCGCCGGCCCCATAGTCACGGCCCGTCGACTACCCCCTCCTCCTGAACGACTCGGGGGTGATCATGCCGGCGGACCGCGGCGGGGGGTCAGCGGCGGCGATCAGGGGCAGCCAACAGCCAGCAGGGTCAGCGACCAGGGGCAGCGGCAGCAAGCAGCGAACAGTGGCAGAGATCAGGGACGGTGATCGGGGTCAGCGGCAGCGTCCGAAACCAGGTTCGGCGCTACCGATCGCCGCAGCGTCCGTGAGGGCGGGTGTAAAACCCGACCCTATGAAACGAAACCGGCAACCACTCGGCGAATCCGGCACCGACGAGGCGAGCCGGCAACCACGAACCGAACCGGGACCACGAGGCTGACCGGAAACCACAACGCGCACCGGAGGCCACAACGCAAACCGGAAACCGCTCTTAGGGGGGGTTACACCCTCCCCCCTTCTCGGGCGCCGTCGCGCCCGAGCAGGACCCGGACCCGGGGCTGGTCGCTGGCGCCGGTTGCTGCCGCTGATCCCTGGTCGCTG
>DATHSO010000188.1:0-23520 GCA_035464095.1 Candidatus Methylomirabilota bacterium
TCGAGGGCCACGAGCCGCCAGGCCCCGGCGCCGGCGCGCGGGGCGCCGTCGAGGTCGGTCCTGACCACGGTGAGGGTCGCCGGCTCGCCCTCGGCGACGAAGCCGAGGTCGCTGCGGATGGCCGCCTCCACGGCCACGAAGCCGAGGCGGAAGGTCCGCTCCGCCGAGCGCGTCTCGCCGCCGGGGTCGGTGACGTCCACCGCCAGCCTGAAGCGGTAGCTGACGCCGTCGGTCGCCTCGCGCTCGTCGGCAGCGGGCGTGAACACGACCTGGAAGCGGCCCTCCTCGTCGAGGCCGCCCTCCCCCGAGGCCACGACCTGGGCGTCGCCGGCCGGTGAGGGGTTCCACCAGAACCACCACCACGGGTAGACCGGCTCACGGGTCACCCGCCAGCGCACGTCCCCGGTCACCACCGGCAGGCCGAAGTAGTAGCGGACCTCGCCTTGAAGCCGCGCCTCGCGGTTGAGGCGCAGGGCGTCGGGCGGGTCGCTCACCGTGACCTCGAAGGTCGGCCGCTTGTACTCCTCGACCCGGACCCCGGTGCCGCCGCCGAGGGAGGTCTGGAGGTTCCAGCTGCCGAGCAGGCGGCCGGGGGGAAGCTCGAAGCTGCCCGACGCCGAGCCGAAGCCGTTGGTGGTGAGGACGCTCTGGGCGACCTCCTCGTGATTGGCGTCGCGCAGGGTCACCGTGACCTCGGTGCCGGGCAGGGTCCGGTAGCTCGGCTCGTCGCCGCCCCCCCGGTAGGCCACCACCTTGAAGTGGAGGGTCTGCTGCGGCCGGTAAACCGAGCGGTCGGTGTAGACCAGGGCCGCGGTGTCGACGCCGCGCTCGCGCTCGCCGGAGCGCCAGAGGCCGGCGAGGTCGACCGCCAGGTCGTCGCCGCGGCTCGCGACGAGGAAGTGGCGCTCGTACTGCCAGCCGGCGTGGCTGAACAAGGCCCGGCCGTCCGGGCCGGTGACCCGGCTCGCCAGCCGCCGGTGGCCGGAGCGCCAGTCGAAACGGTAGAGCTCGACGGTGGCCCCCTCGAGGGCGCGGCCGGTCGAGCCCGAGCGGGCGGTGACCTCGGTGCCGCCGTCGGCCTGACGGCTGATGAGCACCAGGTCGGTGACCAGGAAGTTGAGGGCCTGGAGGTGGTTCCGGTTGGTGTCGAAGTCGCGCCGGGCCGACGCCACCACCAGGTAGGCGCCGGGCTCGGTCATGGGCGGCACCGCGAAGGTGGCGTGCTCCCGGTAGTCGGGGGTCGGGGCGAGGGCCACCGTCCACTCGGCGACGGGCTGCCCGGAGGCCATGATCCCGGGCACCTCGCGGTGGCCGGGCAGGACGTTCGAGTCCTCGGACGAGGTGACAGCCTCACGGAGGTCGTAGGGGTAGGCTCGAAGGTGGAGCGACTCGAGGTTCTTGGCGGTGATCCGGATCGACCGCCTGTCGGGCCCGTCCGCCTGCATCGCCTGAAGCGAGTACGACGGCGCCTCGATGGCGGCGGCGTGGTGCGCGCACTGCTGCCCTCCCACCGAGTCGGGGTGCCGGTCGCGGCCGGCGACGGCGGCGGCCCGGGCCCGGATCAGGGCGTCGGGGGCCCCGTCGTCCCGCACCAGCTCGGCGAGCAGCGACTGGCCCATGGACCACCACTCGAGGTCGGCGTCGAAGGCGTCCTGAAGCGCCTCCAGGTGCTCGCGGACGGTGGTCCGGTCGTGGCGGTTGGTGAAGGCCGCGTTGAAGCGCCGGATGCGCTCGAGGCGCGCCTCGTGGGCCGCCTCGGGCCGGCCGGCCGCCTCGTGCCAGGCCTCGAGGTCGTCGAGCACGGCGTCGATCTTGACGACGGGGTGGACCTCGGGGTCCGCTAGGTCGACGCCGGTGTGGGCTGCGGCTCCGCTGCTCAGCAGAGAACCGACGTCGAGGAGGAAGAGCTCGTTCTCCTGGTCGGGCCGCCACAAACCGGTGTCGGCGAGGAGCTCGACCCACAGGTAGGCGACCGCGTCGCGCAGGGTCCCCCGGATCCGCGGCGGGTAGGTGTTCTGGCTCAGGTAGCGTGCGAGGACGCCGATGGGCTCGCTCCCCCAGCCGTCCCGGCGCGCCCAGACCTCGGCGAAGGCGGCGTTGGAAGCCGCCACGATCTGGTCCAGGTCCCACGCCTTCAGGTCGAGCTCGCCGGAGGTTTCGACCCGCTCCCGCTGGCGGATCTCCCAGGAGTAGGCGTCGACGTAGGTCGCCAGGGAGTGGGCGAAGTACAGCTGCAGGACCGCCCGCTGCACGCGGTCTTCCGGCCACGGTGTGTCCATCAGGAAGCGCACAGCGGTCTCGTAGCCGTGGAGCGCGGTCCGCAGCTGGACCTCCTCGATGATCGCCCGGGTCTGCTCCGCCGCATCGCCCGCGGCCTCGGCGCGCTCGCGGAGCTCGGCCACCGCCTTCGAGGCGGCCTCCAGCTTCTGCTCGCTGATCAGTCGTTGGACCTCGTCCCAGCTCACCTCGTCCTCCGGCACGGCGACCTGCCCCGGCGGGGCGGCGCTCCCATTGTCCCCCGGCCCGGCGAGGACGGCGTGGCCGACCGCCCCGGTGGCGGCGACGAGGACGAGGGCGAGGGTGATCCGGGCGGCGCGGTGAGGGTGCAGCTTGAATTGCATGACATTAGTGTAGACGCTTGGGGCGGCAGGGAGTTCCCGACCTTCGTGAATCGGGGCGGCCGGGACGGCGTACCATGGGTGAAGGCCGATGAAGGCGATCATCACCCTGCTCATCATTGCGGTCTCGATGCCGGTGGCGGCGGGGGAGGGCTTCGGGCTGGGGTTGGCGGAGATGGACTTCAGCGCCCGTGACCAGACCGACGTCGCTTCGCTCGTCGCAGGCATCGGGACTGACGACGTCGACGGCCCCGACCGGAGCGAGAGCCTGGTCTACCGGGCGGCGATGACGCCGAGGGACCCTTCCGAGCGGACCCTGGCGCTGTGGGACTCGGACCTCGGCCGGGTCCGCTGGGCGCTCGCCGAGCAGGAGGCGATGCTCGGGCGGCAGGGGCTGGTCCACGGCGGCCGGATGGTCGGCCTCGGCCTGGCCACCACCACCCTCGGCGACGGCGACCCGAACGCCCTCGCCCTCGCCCTGGGCCGCGGCAACTGGGCCGAGATGAACGCCAACCAGAAGCTGCGGGCCGGCGTGGAGGCCTCCATCCTCGCCGCGCTGATCTACTTCATCGTCGCCAACGCGGACTGACCCCCCCGGGGGCGCATCCGGACCCGGACCCGTACCCGCACCCGCCGCCGATCGCTGCGGCTGTCGCCGGAGGCCGATTGCTGTCCCTGATCGCCGCCGCTGTTCGCTGATCGCTGATCGCTGTCCCTGATTGCTGGTCGCTGTTTGCTGCCGCTGCTTGGTGCTGCCGCCATCGGGCACGGGCACCGGCACGGGCACGGGCACGGACGCGGACACCATCAACCGGCATCATCCGGGCGAGGCCGGCGAGCCGCCGGCCCCACAATGCGGCCCCAGGTTCCCTCAACATCAGGACCTTGGATGCAGCAGCCGCCAGGTTATGGCGCGCACCTGGTCGAACAGGTCGATCGCTTCGGCAGCCCGAGACGAATCGACGGCACCGGCGCGGGCCAGAAGACTGAGATGTGCATCGACCGCGGGACGGCCCATGTCAAGGGAGGTCGGGCGGCTGGGCGCCCTTGACCTGGGACGGCCCGTCGACTATCCGAGCCTTGTGAACGACTCGGAGGTGACCATGCCGGCGGGCCAGGGCGGGGGTCAGCGGCAGGAATCAGCAAGCAGGGACAGCGATCAGCGAGCAGGGGCAGCAAACAGCACGCAGCGGCAGCGGCAGCGGCAGCGGCAGGGATCAGCGTCCGTACCCGCACCCGTACCCGCACCCGTGTCCGTGCCCGACGACAGCGTTCGCAGCCGGTGACCGCGGCGCCTCGCCGGAATGTCTCACCGCTCCCCCGTGGTCGCCACGCTCGAGCTGCTACCATCCCCCCGTGCTCGAAGTGATCCTCATCGCGATGACTGCCGGCGCCCTGGCGGCGCTGCTCCGGGGCATCCGCGTCGGCGACCGCGGGCTCGAGGTGCTGGCCAAGACCGCCGCCTCCGCGGCCTTCGTGGTCCTGGGCGCGGTGCGGTGGAGCGGCGGCGGCCCGGTCGCCGGCTGGCTCGTCGTCGGCCTCGCCCTGTGCGCCGTCGGCGACGTGCTGCTTCTGGGCGAACGCACCTTCGACCTCGGCCTGGCGGCCTTCCTCCTCGGCCACGTCGCCTACATCGCCGCCTTCCACCTCGCGCTGCCACTGGCCGGCTGGCCGCCGTGGCTCGCGCTGCCGGTGGCGGCCGTGAGCCTCGGCGCCGCCGCCTGGCTGTGGCCGTACCTGGGGTCCCGCCGGCCGTCGGTGGCCGCCTACATCGCCGTCATCACCGCCATGGTGTGGGGCGCCGTCGCCGTCGCCCGAGCGGGAGCTCTGCCCTGGACCGTCGCGGCCGGCGCGCTCCTGTTCTACCTCTCGGACCTCTCGGTCGCCCGCCAGCGCTTCGTCCGCGCCGCCTTCGTCAACCCCGCCGTCGGCCTGCCCCTGTACTACGCGGGTCAAGTGCTCATCGCCCTTTCCATCGCCATCGGAGCCTGAACCATGTCAGCTCGCCGAGCCCTCGTCTTCGCCATCACCCTCACTGTCGCGACCGGGCTCGCCGCCGCCCAGGACGCCTGGGAGAGCCACACCCGTGCCGGCGAGTACGCCTTCGCGGTCGGCGACACCGATCGCGCCGAGGCCGAGTTCAGGACCGCCCTGGAGATCGCCCAACGGCTGCCGCCGCCCGACCGGCGGCTCGAGGCGAGCCTCGGCAACCTGGCCCGCCTGTACGAGCACGATGGGCGGGTCATCGAGGCTCTGCCCATGTACCAGCTGTGGGTGGCGGCGGCGGAGTTCCGGCTCGGCGAGGACCACCCGGGGCTGCTCGTTCCCCTGCTGGGGGTCGGCCGCGCCGCGCTCCAGGCGGGCGACATCCCCGCAGCCGAGGACAGCCTGCAACGCTACCGGGAGATCGCCGAGGCAACCGGCGCCGCCGACCCCGAGGAGCGCTGGCTCGCGCTCGCCATGCTGGCCCGCATGGGCACCCTCCAGGAGCGCCACGACGAGGCCCTGGCCCTCCAGCGGCAGGCGGTGGCGGTGCTCGAGGAGGCCCACGGCCCGACCGGCCTGGAGCGGGCGACGGCGATCGAGTCGCTGGCCCAGATGGAGCTGCGCCACGGCGATCCCGAGGCCGCCGAGGCGCTGCTGGTTCGGGCGGCCGAGCTGCGGGCGGAAGACGAGGAGGGTGGCAGTGGTGCCGCCATGCTGACGGCCGCCGCCGAGACCGCGGTCGGCGCCGGCGCCTTCGCGGTCGGCGAGCGGCTCGCCGAGCGGGCCCTCGCCGCAGCCGCCGAGGAGGGCGTCGACCCCCTGCCCGCACGGAGGGCCCTGGCCGAAGCCTCCTGGATGCAGGTCCGCCGGGGCGGCGACAACCTGGGCGACCTCTACCTCGGGGCCTCGCCGGATCCGGAGCTCGACCTGGCCTACGACCGGCTGTTGGCGGTCCACGGCGCCGTCGAGCCCGGCGCTCAGCCGGCCGTGGCGAGCGAGAACCTCGCCCGGCTCGCCCAGGTCGCCGCCCTGCGCGGCGAGGTCGAGGACAGCGCCCACTGGCAGCGCCTCCGCGTCGACGCCCTGCGCGGCCTCACGGGCGTCGACTCACCGGCGGTCATCGCCGCCCAGGAGAACCTGATCGGCCTGTTCACCGCCGCCGGCCGCCTCGACCGGGCGGCCACCGCCAACGCCTGGCTCCTGGCCACCGTGGAGGAGGCCTGGGGCGAGTCGAGCCCGCGCCTCCGCCCGATCCTCGAGCGCCAGCTCGAGCTGCTCACCGAGCTCGGACTGAAGAAGGAAGCGAAGGCCGTCAAGAAGCGGCTGAAAAAGCTCTGACTTACGAGTTCTCAACTCTTAATTCTTAGTTCTTAATTCTTAATTACGAATCATGAATTTGTGATCGTTCATTAAGAATTGAGAATTGAGAATTAAGAATTTGCTGAAAGCTCCGCTTTCAGCTCGCGGAGCTTGGCCTTGATGAGCAGGGCGTTCTCCGGGCCCATGCGGAGCAGCTGCTTCTGGGCGTCGCTCAGGTTCTCGAGGGACTCGTCGACGTAGACCCAGGTCACCACCTTGCGCTCGACCTGGGGCGGCTCGGCCGGGGGCACCACCTCCAGGAGGTGGTCGATGGCCGCCTCGACGCGGTCGGCGAAGCTGCTGCCCGGGGGCGAGATCTCGCGGTAGGCCTCGTCGACGAGGGGCTCGAGCTCGCGGTACAGGGCCGCCGTGCCCTCTGTGTCCAGGGACAGGAAGACCTGGGTCGGCAGGTCGTAGCGGTCGTAGCTGGCCGGGTCGATGAAGAACCGGTCGCCCCGCTGGACGACCTTGAAGGGCTCCTCGGGGCGCATGAAGGTGAGCTGGGTGGTCGGGCTCACCCCGTTGCCGACGTTGTCCACCGCCGCCACGAAGCGCCGGACAAGGTCCTCGTGGGCGAGCCACTTCGTCAGGGCGGGCCGCGCCGACAGCTGGCCGACGAGCTCGCGGACCACCGCGTCCGAGGTCTGAAGGGTCGTGCCCGCGAGACGCGCCGACAGGCGTTCGGCGAGGGTCGGGGTCGGGCTCGGCTCGGGCAGCGGCGTCGTGACGGCCACGGGTCCCTCGGGTCCGGGCTCGTCGGCCGCGAACAGGAGCCACAGCACCACGGCGGCCGCGACGACGAGGAGCGCGGCGAAGACGGCGGCGATGACCTTGGTGGTCGAGCTCATGGGGAACCTCCTCCCCTACTGTAGCCGTTCCGGGGCGATGCGGGATCGTCCCCGGGCGCACCGAGCCCGCCACCGTCGGTCGGGCGGTCGGTCCGGAACGGCGCCGTTCGCCTCAGGCGAAGGCGTCGGTGAGCTCGTCGAGGATCGCCTGCTCGGCATCCGAGATCTTGCCGAGGCCGAGGAAACCGCCGGCGGCCTCGGCCACCCCGCGGGCGCGCGCGATCATCCGCTCCTTGAGGGCCGCCGACACGTCCGGGTCGAGGCTCTCGTGGAGCTCGTGGGCGTAGGCCTTCCAGGTGTCCATGAGAGCCTGGTCGGGCTGGTGGTCGAGCCAGCTCTCGAGGAGATCGTGGTTCGGAGTGCCGTCCTGGATGCCGCGCTCCTCGGCCGCCCTGATGATGGCCGCGCGCTCCTTGGGCTGGATCTTGCCGTCGGCCCAGGCGACCTCGACCAGGGGCACGATGCTGAAGGCGGCCACCGTCTCGGCGCGCACGTCGAAGGCGATCAGGGCGTCGATCACCTGCTCGTCGTCGAGGTTCATGGCCTCCTTGAGGGCCTGGCGGCGCTCGGCCACCTCCGCCTGCTCCTGGAGCTTCCTGAGCAGCCGCTCGTTCTCCTTGGCGAAGAAGGACTCCTCGAGGGCCTTGCCCGATTTCCTGAGACCGGTCGCGTCCGGACGTTCCATGCTCATCTGTGTCTCCTCCAGAGTCGAAGCTGACGGCGGCGGCTCGCACCGCCGGTTCGGATTATGCCACAGCGACTGGCACGGACGGCGGTGGCCACGTAGAATACGCCGCACTGCCGGCGGCTGCCGGCCTGGAGTCCGCATGCCCGACCACAGTTACGACCCGCACAGCATCGAGCCCGCCTGGCAGCAGGTCTGGGAGGAGCGCCGGACCTTCCGGACCCCCTCCGACCCGGAGGTCCTGGCGTCGAGGCCCAAGTTCTACGTCCTCGACATGTTCCCCTACCCGTCCGGGGCCGGCCTGCACGTCGGCCACCCCGAGGGCTACACCGCCACCGACGTGGTCGCCCGGATGAAGCGGATGCAGGGCTTCAACGTCCTCCACCCCATGGGCTGGGACGCCTTCGGCCTGCCCGCCGAGCGCGCCGCGGTCCGCGAGGGGCTGCACCCGGCCGAGATCACCGCCCGCAACATCGCCACCTTCCGCCGCCAGATCAAGCGCCTTGGCTTCAGCTACGACTGGGACCGCGAGGTCAACACCTCGGACCCCGACTACTACCGCTGGACCCAGTGGATCTTCCTCCAGCTCTACCACAGGGGCCTCGCCTACATGGCCGACGTCCCGGTCAACTGGTGCCCGGCGCTCGGCACCGTGCTCGCCAACGAGGAGATCAAGGACGGCCGCTACGTGGAGACCGGCGACCCGGTGGAGCGCCGGCTGATGCGGCAGTGGATGCTCAAGATCACCGCCTACGCCGAGCGCTTGCTCGCCGACCTCGACGGCCTCGACTGGCCGGAGTCGGTCAAGGAGATGCAGCGCAACTGGATCGGCAAGAGCCACGGCGCCGACGTGGTCTTCCGGATCGCCGGCTCGGACCGCGACTTCACGGTCTTCACCACCCGCCCGGACACCCTGTTCGGGGCCACCTACTGCGTGCTCGCCCCCGAGCACCCGCTGGTCGACGAGATCACCACCGACGAGCAGCGCGCCGCAGTGGCCGCCTACGTCCGCGAGGCCGCCCAGAAGTCCGACCTCGATCGCACCGACCTCGCCAAGTCCAAGACCGGGGTCTTCACCGGCGCCCACGCGGTCAACCCGGTCAACGACGAGCTGGTGCCGATCTGGGTCGCCGACTACGTCCTCATGGGCTACGGCACCGGCGCCATCATGGCGGTGCCCGGCCACGACGAGCGCGACCACGAGTTCGCCCGACAGTTCGGACTGCCCATCGTCGAGGTGGTGTCGGGCAGCGAGGTTCCTATCCAGGAGGCCGCCTACACCGACAACGCCGAGGGCGTAATGGTGAACTCGGCCAACGACCAGGGCCTCAGCCTCGACGGCCTCAAGGTGCCCGACGCCATCGCCCGCATCACCGCCTGGCTCGAGGCGAAGCGGCTCGGGTCGGGCCGCGTCCAGTACCGGCTGCGCGACTGGCTGTTCTCCCGCCAGCGCTACTGGGGCGAGCCCTTTCCCATCGTCCACACCGACGACGGCGAGGTGGTCGCCCTCGACGAGGACTGGCTGCCGGTGGGCCTGCCCGCCATCGACGAGTACCGCCCCACCGCCGACGGCCGGCCGCCCCTGGCCCGCGCCGGCGACGACTGGCTGCGCGTCGAGCTGCCCGACGGCCGCACGGCGACCCGCGAGACCAACACCATGCCCCAGTGGGCGGGCAGCTGCTGGTACTACCTGCGCTTCATCGACCCCCGCAACGACGCCGCGCCGTGGTCGAAGGACCTCGAGCGCTACTGGATGCCGATCGACCTCTACGTGGGTGGCGTCGAGCACGCCGTGCTCCACCTGCTCTACGCCCGCTTCTGGCACAAGGTGCTCTTCGACTGCGGCTGGGTCTCCACCGTCGAGCCCTTCCAGAAGCTGTTCAACCAGGGCATGATTCTGGCCTACTCCTACCGCGACGCCGGCGGCAAGTACCACCTGCCGTCGGAGGTCTCCGAGCGGGACGACGGCGCCGTGGTGCTCGAGGCCACCGGCGAGCCCGTCGAGGCCCAGATCGAGAAGATGTCCAAGTCCAAGTACAACGTCGTCAACCCCGACGACGTCATCGCGGACTACGGCGCCGACTCGATGCGCCTGTA
Source organism: Candidatus Methylomirabilota bacterium (assembly GCA_035464095.1). GTDB lineage: Bacteria > Acidobacteriota > Thermoanaerobaculia > Thermoanaerobaculales > Sulfomarinibacteraceae > JAHECW01. The sequence continues at coordinate 9,594 of DATHSO010000188.1, forward strand.
CGAGCTCTTCATGGGCCCGCTGGAGGTCCAGAAGCCCTGGCAGATGAAGGGTGTCGAGGGGGTCTACCGCTTCCTGCAGCGGACCTGGCGGCTGGTGGTGGACGAGCGCACCGGCAAGCTCAGCGAGCGGCTCACCGACGCCCCGCCGAGCTCGGAGCCCGAGCTCGAGCGCACCCTCCACAAGACCGTCAAGAAGGTCACCGAGCACACCGAGAGCCTGCAGATGAACACCGGCATCGCGCAGATGATGATCTTCGTCAACGACGCCACCCGGTCGGCGACCCTGCCCAGGGCCACCGTAACGACCTTCTTGCGGGTGCTCGCGCCCTACGCCCCCCACCTCTGCGAGGAGCTCTGGCGGCGCCTCGGCGAGCCCGAGCTCATCGCCCACGCCCAGTGGCCGTCCTGGGATCCGGCCCTCGTCGTCGACGACACCATCACCGTCGTGATCCAGATCAACGGCAAGAAGCGCGACGAGCTCCAGGTGCCCAAGGACACGGCCAAGGACGAGCTCGAGCGCCTCGCCCTCGCCTCCGAGCGGGCGCTCAAGCACATGGACGGTAAGGCGCCCCGCAAGGTCGTCGTCGTCCCGGGACGGCTGGTCAACATCGTGGTGTAGCCCGCAGCCGCACCGTGACGACGAGCCCGCCGTCGGGGTGGTTGGCGGCCGAGATCGTGCCGCCGTGGGCGCGGACGGCACGGGCGGCGATGGCGAGGCCGAGGCCGGTGCCGCCGGAGGCGCGGTCGCGAGCCTCCTCAACCCGGTAGAAGGGCTCGAAGATGCGCTCGAGGTCGGTGTCGGCGACGCCCGGCCCGCGGTCCCTCACCGACACCTCCACGGCGTCGCCGGCGACTGCGAGCGCGATCTCCACGGCGGATCCGGACGGGGTGTAGCGGACGGCATTGCGGAGCACGTTCTCGAAGGCGCTTCGCAGCAGCTCCGGAGTTCCCGACACGGTCACGGCCTCAGCCGCGCCGAGGCGGACCTCCCTGCCGTCAGCGGCGGCCTCGAAGGCCGCGTCGTCGGCCGCCTCGCCGAGCAGGCGGGTCAGGTCCACCGGCTCCGGCTGGCCTCCAGCGGCACCGCCTTCCAGCCGCTCGAGGAGCAGCAGCTGGCCCACCAGCCGGTCGAGGCGGTCCGCCTCTCGCCCGATGCGGTCGAGGGGCTCGGCGGCTCCCCCGCCGGCTCGGTTGCGGGCCAGCTCGAGGGCCACCACCAGCCGCGCCAGGGGCGAGCGCAGCTCGTGGGACACGTCGCCGAGGAGCCGCCGCTGGGCGCCGACCAGGGCCTCGAGGCGCTCGGCCATGGCGTCGAAGTCGCGGGCCAGCTGGCCGATCTCGTCGCGGCGGCGGGCCACCGCACCGCCGACCCGGGTGCTCAGGTCGCCCTCGCTGAGCCGCTTGGTGGCACGGCGCAGCGGCGCCATGGGCGAGCTCAGGTAGCGGGCGAGGCCGAAGCTGACGGCTCCGACGACGGCCACCAGGGCGGCCAGGCGCCAGGCCAGGGCTTTGGGCTCCAGCAGGTTGACCAGCCGCGGCGGGCTGTGGTGCGCGGCGACCACGACCAGGGTCCGACCCTCGGGGTCGACGACCGGACGCGCTACCAGGTACAGGGCTCCCGAGCGCTGCGCCTGCTCCTCCCCCGCGGCCGCGGCGCGTCGGGCGGCCTCCGCGACCTCGGGTGGAGCGGCGAGGCCGCGCACCTCGACTCCCTGACCGTCGATGACGAAGACCCGGCCCGGTGTGTGGGGCCCGCCACGGCCGCCGGAGCCGTGGCCCGGGCCGCGCCCCATCCTCAAACCGTCGGCGCCGAGGTGGGAGATCTGGCGGGCCGCGACCTCGACACGGCCGCGGGCCCAGGTCTCGGCGCTGCTGTGCCAGTCCTCCAGGGCGGGCCTCGACCGGGTGAAGTACGGCGATGTGATGACCAGCACGGCGGCCACCGCGGCCATGGCCAACCACAGCCAGAGGAAGATGCGCACGAACAGGCTGCGCATCAGGCGCCCTCGGCCCGGCGGACGTACTGATAGCCGACCCCACGCACGGTCTTGATGCGCTCGCCCCCGTCGGCCAGCGGCCCCAGCTTGCGCCGGAGGTTCGACAGGTGGACGTCCAGGGAACGGTCGTACGCGCTCGCCCGGCGGTACAGGGCGGCCTTGGAGAGGTCGTCCCGGCTCACCACCGATCCCGCCGAGTGGGCCAGGGCCTCGAGCAGGGAGAACTCGACGCCGGTCAGCGGCACCTCGCGGCCGGCCACGGTCACCGTGCGGGCGCCGAGGTCCACCACGAGATCGTCGACGGTGACGCGCTCCGTCGCGGCCGGTTCGGCCCCGACACGTCGCAGCACCGCCCGCAGCCGGGCCGCCAGCTCGCGCGGGTTGAAGGGCTTGGGCAGGTAGTCGTCGGCGCCCATCTCGAGGCCGACGATGCGGTCGACCTCGTCGCCCTTCGCGGTCAGCATGAGCACAGGCACCGACGAGGTCTCGCGGAGCCGGCGCAGGACCTCGAAGCCGGACATCCCGGGCAGCATGACGTCGAGGACCACCGCGTCGTGGCGGCCCGACCGCGCCCGATCGAGGCCGGTCGGGCCATCGTGCACGGCCTCGATCGAGAAGCCCTCGCCGGCCAGGAACTCGGCCACCAGCTCGCACAGCTCGGCGTCGTCGTCGACGAGCAGGATCTCCGTCATGCGCCGATCCTAGCGCAGGGATCTGCCCTCGGAACAGACGGTTGACCTTTCTTAAGACTTCCCCAGCTTTCCTGAGGCGAAACCGATCAACACTGAAGGCGGCCGCGGCGTACCATCGGCGACAGAACGAACGCCGCCACGGCGGCCCAGCACTCGGAGGTGCACATGAACGCCAGAAACCTCATCCTGACCCTCACCGCAGCGGCCCTGATCGCCGTGCCGGGCCTCGCCTCGGCCCAGGCCGGTCCCGGAAACTGCGACGGCACCGGCCCCCACGGCCCACACATGATGGGTGGACCCGGCGGACCCGGCGGACCGGGTGGCCCCGGCGGTGACGGCGGGCACGGCCTGCTCCGCTTCATCCAGCGTGTCGGCGACCGCATCGGCCTGTCAGATGCCCAGCGGGACCAGATCCAGGCGATCGTCGACGCCGAGAGGCCGGCCGTGCACGACCTCATGGAGCAGGCCCGCACCGCGGCCGAGGACTTCCGCGCGAACCACGACCCCGGCGACTTCAACGAGCCCGAGTACCGCGCCTTCTTCGAGTCCCAGGCCCGGATCCACGTCGAGGCCCGGCTCCTCGGCGCCGCCGCCGCCGACCAGGTGTGGGACGTCCTGACCCCCGAGCAGCAGCAGCAGGTGCTCGACCTCCTCGAGCTCATGGGCCCGGGTCACGGCGCCGGGAAGCGCTCCGGGGGCAAGCGCCTCGGCTGGCGCTGAGCGGCCCGACTCTCCCCCCTCGCAGCGACGGGCGGCCCCCACGTGGGGCCGCCCTTTCGTTGTCCTGCCGGGATCCCGGCGGGTCCCCGACCGACACGCCCTCAGCTGTTCGATGTCGTTGCGACACCGATGGTTTAGCGGGGAACTGTTTCTCGAAAACGGCGAAACACCTGCCCCCCTCGTCCGTACAAGGACGGGATGGAGGAGCGGGTGGGGGCCCCACGAGATCACTGCCGCATCGGACCTTTGCGATCGGTCACCCTGGGCTGTGCCTTGCTCCTCGGGGCGAGCGGTCTGGCCGCCAACGGCCTCGGGCCGCACCCGATCCCACGCCTGGAGTCGAGCGTCGTCGTCGACGGGGCGCTCGACGAGCCCGCCTGGCAGCGCGCCTGGTCCATGACCCTGGACTGGGAGGTCCAGCCCGGCGAGAACACCCCGGCCGCGGCCGCCACCGAGGTCCTCGTCTACCACGACGAGGGCCGGCTCTACGTCGGCTTCCGGGCCCATGACCCCGATCCGGCTTCGATCCGCGCCCACCTCGCCGACCGGGACAGCTTCGGACCCGACGACGCGGTCGGGGTGGTCCTCGACACCTTCAACGACCAGCGCCGCAACTACCTGTTCCTGATCAACCCCCTGGGCGTCCAGCACGACGCCATCGAGACCATGGACGGCCAGACTCCCTGGGACGGGATCTGGACCTCGGCGGCAACGATCACCGACTGGGGCTGGACGGCGGAGCTCGCGATCCCGTTTTCGACCCTGCGCTTCCAGCGCAGCGGGAGCGACCAGGTCTGGGGCTTCGACGCCGTCCGCCTGTACCCGCGCAACCTCTACCGGCAGATGGGGTCGTTCCCGCGCGACCGGTCGGACAACTGCTACCTGTGCCAGGCCCACAAGATCTCGGGCTTCGCGGGGGTCTCGCCGGGCCGCAACCTCGAGATCGTGCCGACCGTGACCGCATCCCGCACCGACACCCGCCCGGAGCTCGCCGGCGGCTCACTGGAAGAGGGCGACCCCGAGTCGGACCTGGGGGCCACCGTGCGCTGGGGCGTGACCCCCAACCTGACCGTGAGCGCCGCCTGGAACCCGGACTTCTCCCAGGTCGAGGCCGACGCGGTCCAGCTCAGCGTCAACCGGCCTTTCGCCATCTTCTTCCCGGAGCTGCGGCCGTTCTTCATGGAGGGCGCGGACTACTTCGACACCAGCCTCGACGCGGTCTACACCCGCATGATGCGCGAGCCTGCATGGGGGGTGAAGCTCACCGGCCAGGAGGGAGCGCACACCGTCGGGGCCTACGTGGTCGACGACGAGGTCACCAACCTCATCATCCCGGGAAGCCAGGCCTCGGACCTCACCACCCTGGAGCGCTCCAACACCGCCACCGTGCTGCGCTACAAGTTCGACCTCGGGGAGCGCTTCACCGTCGGCGGCCTGGCGACCGACCGCGAGGGCGGCTCCTACCTCAACCGGGTGGTCGGCGCCGACGCCGACCTGCGGCTGTCCCCGCGCGACCGGGTGGTCGCCCAGGTCCTGGGGTCGCGCACCCGCTACCCCGACGAGGTCGCCCGGGACTTCGGCCAGCCCACCGGCACCTTCGACGACTGGGCCGCCGAGGTGATGTACTTCCACGAGACCCGTACCTGGCAGTGGTGGGGCGCCTGGGCGGACGTCGGCGCCGACTTCCGGGCCGACCTCGGCTTCATGCCCCAGGTCGGTTACCGGCACGCCGAGGCGGGCGGCGGCTACAACTGGAACCCCACCGCCACGAGCTGGTACGCGCGGATCCAGCTGCTCGGCAAGATCGCCCGCACCGACGACCAGGACGGCTTCGTGCTGTTCCACGAGGACGTGGTCCAGCTGACGGTGGAGGGCCCGCTGCAGTCGCACTCGGTGGTCCGACCGAGCCGGGTGCGGGAGGGCTACGGCGGCCGCGAGTTCGACTTCAACCGGCTCCGGTTCCACGTCTGCGCCCGGCCCAACCGGCACAGCCACGTCTGGTTGAACGTCAACGGCGGTGGCCAGGTCGACTACGACAACGTCCGGCCGGGTGACTTCCTGACCGTGGACGGCGGCCTCTGGTACCGCTTCGGCCGCCACCTCCTGGTCGAGCCCCAGCTCGCCAGGGAGCGGATGGAGGTCGACGGGGGCTGGCTCTACACCTCCACCGTCGGCCAGCTCACCGGCGCCTGGCAGTTCAACGCCCGCTGCCAGATCCGCGCCATCCTCCAGCTCGTGGACAACCGCTTCAACACCGAGCTCTACAGCGACGGCCGCGATGCCGAGACTCGGAACCTCTTCAGCCAGCTGCTGTTCTCCTACAAGGTCAACCCCCGCACCGTCCTCTTCGTCGGCTACTCGGACACCTCCGGCGGCACCGAGCAGGTCCCGCTCCGGCAGGCCGACCGCACCCTCTTCGTCAAGCTCGGCTACGCCTGGGTGCTGTGACCCGCGTCCGCGTCCGCGTCCGCGTCCGCGTCCGATGTCAGCGCCAGCGGCAGCTTCAGCGATAGCGACAGGGACAGCGAACAGCGATGAGCGGCGGCTCCGGGTCCGCGCCACTCACTACTCACTACTCACCATCGAGCCCGACTCGCGACCCACGACTGACTGACGACTCACGAGTCACCAGTGACCTCGACGCGGACGGGTCGGACGCGGACGCGGACGCGGACGCGGTCGCGAACGCGAACGCGGGCACGGGCACGGGCACGGGCACGGGCACGGAACGAATCCGTTGAGATCGTGTATCCTTCCCGAGATCCCCAAAGGAGCCTCCTATGAAGTACTACTACCACCCCGGATCGCCCAACTGCCGCAAGGTGAGCGCGCTCATCGACCTGCTCGGCCTGGACGTGGAGTTCGTGTTCGTCGACCTGCCCAAGGGCCACCAGGCGAAGCCCGAGTTCCTGGCGATCAACCCCAACGGCATGGTGCCGGCCCTGGTGGACGGCGACACCACGGTGCTGGAGTCCAACGCGATCGCGATCTACCTGGCCGAGAAGGCGGGCTCCGAGCTGTGGTCCGACGAGAAGAAGATCGAGATCCTCCGCTGGATGTTCTGGGAGCAGTCCCACTTCATGTACGCCACCGGCATGGCCTTCTACCAGAAGCTCCTCAAGCCGCTGATCGGGCAGGAAACCGACGAGGAGCGGCTGGCCGAGGCGATCGCCAAGTTCCGCCGCCACGCCAAGGCCCTCGACCAGCACCTCGACGGCCGCGACTGGCTGGTCGGCGATGCCATGACCCTCGCCGACCTGGCCGTGGCCGCCAACCTGACCTACGCCGACGCCTGCGGGCTGCCCGTGGCCGAGTTCCCCAACATCCAACGCTGGTACGCCGCCATCGAGGCGCTGCCCGCGTGGCAGTCCACCCGCCCCGCCCTCGCGGGGTGATCCACCGCGAAGATGCGAAGAACGCGAAGGACCATCGCCAGTCCACACGAAGCTGAAGCCCGGGCAGTAACGCCCGGGATTCAGGTTCGTGGATTCGTGCTATGTCTTCGCGACCTTCGCGCCTTTGCGGTTCGCTCTCAGCCGATTCGGTAGCGCGCGACGTCGGGGTTGACGCCGGTGGCCTTGTACTTCTCCCAGGTGTAGAAGCCGGAGCCGGTCTTGGCGCCGAGCTGGCCCGACTCCACGAGGCGCTTGAGCAGCGGGCTCGGCTTGTAGAAGCTGCCGAGCTCCTCCTCGATCACCTGGCAGATGAAGAGCATGGTGTCGAGGCCGACGTAGTCGGCGGTCATCAGCGGCCCCATCTTGTGGCCGAGGCAGTAGGTGCACTTGTCGACGTCGTCGACCGCCGCGATGCCCTCCTCGACCACCCGGATCGCCTCGTTGACGAAGGGCACGAACATCCGGTTGATGGCGAAGCCGGCCTTGTCCTCGGCCGGGATCTCGATCTTGTCCAGGTCGTGGCAGAGCTTGACGATGGTGTCGTAGGTGGCGTCCGAGGTCGCCAGGCCGCGGATGATCTCGACGCCCTTCTGCATCGGCACCGGGTTCATGAAGTGCATGCCCATGAAGCGGTCCGGCTTGCCGTAGGCGGCGCCGAGCCGGGTGATGGAGATGCCGGAGGTGTTGGAGACCAGGATCCTGTCGTAGCCGGCCTCGGCGAGCTTGCGGTTGATGGACTCCTTGAGCTCCGGCTTCTCGGGCACCGCCTCGATGACCAGGTCGCAGTCGAGGAGGTCCTCGATCCTGGTGGTCGTGCCGAGCCGGCCCAGGGCCTGCTCCTTGGCGCCGGCGTCGATGCCCTTCTCGCCGCCGGACTTCTCGAAGGCCTTGACGAGCCGGTCGAGGCTCCGGGAGATCGCGTCCATGCCGCGCTCGAGGACGGCCGAGTCGATGTCCATGACCACGGTCTCGAAGCCGCTCTGGGCGGTGACCTGCGCGATCCCGTTGCCCATGGTGCCGATGCCGATGACGCCGATCTTCTTCAGTCCGCTCTCGCTCATGCCTGGCCTCCGTTTCGTCCCTCGTGTCGTTCTCGCCGCAACGCGGCAGCGCAGGGCGATTGTAGCGCGTCGGGGGCCGCCCCGGTTGACGCCGGCTCCCGAGTCCGGCTATACACGGGGTCCGGAGGGCCGCCATGATCGTCGAGATCGACCCGGTTTCGCCCGAGCCCTGGCTCGTCGCCCGCGCCGCCGAGGTGCTGCGCAAGGGCGGGGTCGCGATCATCCCCACCGACACCGTCTACGGCCTGGCCTGCGGCATCTCCCGCCCCGACGCCATCAAGCGGATCTACTCCCTCAAGGACATGGACCCCAAGAAGCCGTTGGCGATCCTGGTCGCCGACATGACCACCATCGGCCACTACGCCCGGGGCGTCACCACCCCCTACTACCGGCTCATGAAGCGGGTCCTGCCCGGCCCCTACACCTTCATCTTCGAGGCCACCCCCGAGGTCCCCAAGATCATGCTCCGCAAGCGCCGCACCATCGGCGTGCGGATGCCCGACAACCCCATCACCCTCGCCCTGCTGGAGGCCCTCGACGAGCCCCTCCTCACGACCTCGGTCCGGACCCCCGCGGACGAGTGGGTGATCCACCCGCTGGAGGTCGAGTCCACCCTCGACGAACGGGTCGACCTGGTGGTGGACGGGGGCCCGGCGGTCGCGACCCCGTCCACGGTGGTGGACCTGTCCGGGGACGTTCCGGTCCTGCTCCGGGAGGGCAAGGGCGACGTCGCCGCACTCGAGCTGTTCGAGCTGTGAGTGGAGAGTCGTGAGTGGTAATTCGGGCCGGAAACTCTGAACTCCTAACTCCTAACTCTGAACTCTGAACTCCTCCTCACTCCACCAGCGCGATGCCCTTCGCCTCGGGCGAGAGGGTGATCTCCTGGGGCAGGCGGCGGCCGGCGAGCCACACGATGCGCTGGTCGTCGAGCGCGTTCTGCAGCCGCCGGACCGCCCGCACCAGGTCGTCGACGGTGTCCACGGGCCGCGCCTCGCCCCAGCCGGGGAGCGGCTCGGCCGCCGGCCCCGACAGGTCCCACACCTCGAGGTGCACCCTCAGGTCGGCCAGGTACCGCCGGGCGACCTCGGGCGGGAAGCGCGAGCCGTCTTCCCGGCGGGACCCGAGCAGCACCACCACCGCCCGACGGCGGTTGCCCTCGGCCGCGCGCAGGCCCGCCATGGCGACGGCGTCGGCCATCATGAGCGGGCCACCCAGGAGCGACGCCGGGGCGTGCTCCACGGCCGCGGCCACCACCCCGTCCGGACCCGGCGCGGGGTCCTCCGAGTACGGGAAGAGCAGCGGCGCGCCCTCCCGACCCGACGACGCCACCGGCTCCGGGGACAGCAGGCGCAGCTCGACATCCTCGTCGAAGGCGTCGAGATCGCGGCGGCGGCCGTCGTTCCGGGCCGCCCGCTTGCGGCGCCGCTCGAGCTCCGGCGTCATGTCGGCGAGGCGAAGGACCACCGTCGGGTCGCGGACCACAACCACCCGCGCCTCCGGCCGCTCGCTGCCCGCCACCCGCAGGGTCTCGCCGCCGGAGGTGAACCAGCCCGCCATGGTCTCGGGCGCCGGCAGCTCGTCGACGTCTCCGAGTCGCACCGCGACCGCGGTCAGCCCCGAGTCGAGGTCCCCCGAGAAGTCGCCGCCGAAGATCAGCTCCCGCCGGACCACCACCCCCGAGCCGAAGTCGAAGTCGGCGGTCAGGACGTGGACGGTGTCGCGCGGGATCCTGCCGAGCTCGATCCGGTAGGGCGGGCGGACCCGGAGCGGCTCGCCGTCGAGCTCGACCTCGATCCGCCGCGGCCGTACGAGCTCCGGGCTCGACCAGGTCAGCTGGGCCGCCACGACCCGGTTCGCCTCGTCCCGCAGCGCCACGATCGAGGCCCGCGCCCGCTCGCCGGGGAGGTTCAGCCACTGCAGGTCGCGGCCGATCTCGCGACCCTCCCGGTCGAAGGCCACCGCCTCGAGGCGCGCCGGCCGGAGCTCGCGACCGAGGTCGCAGGTCGCCCGCCAGGGTTCGCCCTCCAGGGTGGTCAGGACCTCGCCGTCGCGGCGGATCTCCACCCGGGCCACCGGCTCCGACACCGTCACGGCCACGTCGTGCACCCCGATGACCAGGCCCACGAAGAGGGTCAGGAACTCGACCACGGCCGGTCACTCCGGAGCGGCAGCACCACCGGCGGCCGCTTCGACGGCGTCTCGAAGCTGACGCCGGACGACCTCGGGCGCGTAGTGCCGCTGCCACGAGGCGTGCCCCTGTTCCCCGAGCCGCCGGGCCGCCGCGGGGTCGGTGAGAAGGCCGGCGAGGGTCGAGACCCAGTGCTCCGGATCGCCCGCCACCGCCACCGCCGAGGCCTCCTCGAGCCCGGCCGCCGACCACGGGTCGGCCACCACGGGCACCTCGGCCGCCATGGCCTCGAGGATCTTCAGGGCCACCCCGGAGCCGCTGTCCATGGGGGCGACCGCCACCGTGGCCCGCCGCAAGCGGTCGGCCAGGTCCCCGACGTCGCCCTCGACCTCGACCCCCGGCCGCGACGCCAGCCGCCGAACCGCCGGCGCGGGACGAGCCCCAGCCAGCAGCCAGCGGGCGCCCGGCACCCGCGCCCGCAGCTCGGGCCACACCCGGTCGGCGAACCAGAGGGCGGCCCGGACCGTCGGTCGGTAGCCGAGGTTGCCGGACAGCAGAACCAGCGGGGCGCCTCCGGAGCTTCGAGCCGGGTCGGGCGGGGCGCCCGCCGCCACCGGGACCACCCGCCCGCGGTCGCCCGCCCCGAGGGCCTCGAGGTCGCGGCGGGTCACGGCGACGGTCAGCGCCGCCCTCCGGACCAGCTCCGTTTCACGCCGGCGGCAGCGCTCGGCCTCGAGCCGGTACGCCGGGCGCAGCAGGGGGTGGGTGGCGGCCGCGGCGCGGCGGTAGTGCAGGGCCATGCAGTCGACGGCGTCGAACAGCACCGGCAGCTTCGGGGCGACCCGACGGATCTCGTCCGCCGCCCAGGCGCAGCGCACCATCTGGACCACCGCCACGTCGGGCTGCCAGGCGGCGACCTCCTCGGCGAGCCGCCGGCGCGCCGCCCCGGACACGTAGACGCCCTCCTGGGCCGGCCGGCCGCCGAGCACCGCCGCCGCCAGTCCGGCGCCGCCCCCGAGGAGGCCGCGCGGCAGGGCGACGGTGTCGGCGCCGACCCCGCCTGCTCCGGGGGCCGGCCGGCCGGGCGGGCACAGCAGCAGCCGGTCGTGCTCGGTCAGGGCCTCGAGCCACTGCACGCTCCGGAGCTGGTTCCCGCGCCACGGCGGCAGGGGAAATCGGCTCGCGACCAGCAGGACCCGCACGGCGGCCTCAGGTTCCGTAGAACTCCGCGATCGCGCCCACGGTCTCGTCGAGCTCGGCCTCGGTGAGCTCCGGGAAGACCGGCAGCGCCAGCACCTCCCGGCTCGCTTGCTCGGCGACCGGGAAGTCGCCCTCCTGGTGGCCGAGCTCGGCGAAGCAGGGCTGCAGGTGCAGGGGCAGCGGGTAGTACACGGCGCAGCCGATCCCGCGCTCGCCTAGGTGCTTGCGGAGATCGTCGCGCCGGGGAGCGCGGATCACGAACTGGTTGAAGGTGTGGCCGCGGCCGGCCAGCGCCAGGGGCAGGCCGATGACCCGGTCGAGGCCGCGCTGGGTGAAGCGGTCCACCAGCCGCATGGCGTTGGCGCGGCGGCCCTGGATCCAGGCCTGGACGTGGGGGAGCTTGACCCGCAGCACCGCGGCCTGGAGGGCGTCGAGGCGGAAGTTGCCGCCCACCCGGGGGTGCATGTAGGGGCCGGACTGGCCGTGCACCCGGAGCTCACGCAGCTTCGACGCGAGCTCGTCGTCGTTGGTGGTGACCAGGCCGCCGTCGCCGAAGCCGCCCAGGTTCTTGGAGGGGAAGAACGAGAACGCCCCCATGAGCCCGTGGCCGCCGCAGTAACGCGCCTCGAAGTCGGCGCCCCAGGACTGGGCGCAGTCCTCCAGGATCGGGACACCGCCCGCCGCCTCGCGAATGGCCGCGAGGTCGGCCGACTGGCCGAACAGGTGCACCGGAATCACAGCCTTCGTGCCGTCGCTCATCGCCCCCGCGAGGCCCGCCGGGTCCATACAGAAGTCCACCGGGTCGATGTCCACGAAGACCGGCGTCGCGCCGAGGCGGGCCACCACCCCGGCCGTGGCGAAGAAGGTGAAGGTGGGCAGGACCACCTCGTCGCCGGGACCGACGTCGAGGGCCATCAGAGCCACCAGCAGCGCGTCGGTGCCCGATGCCACGCCGATGGCATGCCGGACCCCCAGCCACACCGCCGCCTCGCGCTCGAAGCCCTCGACCTCGGGGCCGAGGATGAAGCGCTGGCTGCCGGCGACCCCGAGCAGGGCGCGGTCGAGCTCGTCCTTGAGGGGCTCGTACTGGCGGGTGAGGTCGAGCAGCGGCACCGGCATGGCGTGACTCCTTGGGCGGCGAAGATCGGCCGTGCAGCGGCCGCACGGCCCGGACAGGGTACACGAAAACAGTGGCAGTGATCAGTGGCAGCGGCAGCCTCCGGACCCGGAGCCGAGACGGCCCGACTCACGACCCACGATGCACACCCCCAGCTCTCAACTCTCTAATCTCAACTCTGAACTCTGAACTCTGAACTCTCTCAACTCTGAACTCCCAACCCCCTCTCCCCCCGCCTCTGCTACCATGCGCCCGCGCCGACGCGCCTGGAGGACAGCGATGCGGATCTGCGTGGTGGGGACTGGCTACGTGGGCCTCGTGACGGGGGCCTGTCTGGCCGATTTCGGCATGAATGTCACCTGCGTCGACAAGGACGTCGCCAAGATCGACAAGCTCCTGAACGGCGAGATGCCGATCTACGAGCCAGGCCTCGACGCCCTCGTGGAGAAGAACGCCAAGGCCGGTCGGCTCCACTTCACCACCGACCTCGACCCGGCGATTCGCAGCGCACTGGCGGTGTTCATCGCGGTCGGCACCCCCCCGAAGGACGACGGCTCGGCGGACCTGTCCTACGTCATCGAGGTCGCCGAGTCCATCGCCGACAACCTCGACGGCTACAAGGTGGTGATCACCAAGTCCACGGTGCCCACCGGCACCGGCCAGCTCATCGAGGACACCATCAAGGCCCGGTCCGCCTCGAAGCAGCCCTTCTCCGTGGTGTCCAATCCCGAGTTTCTGCGCGAGGGCTCGGCCATCGAGGACTTCATGCGCCCCGACCGGGTGGTGATCGGCGCCCGCGACCCCCAGGCCATCGCCATCATGAGGGACATCTACTCACCCTTGTTCCTGCGCGACACCCCCTTCGTCATCACCAACGTGGAGTCCTCCGAGCTCATCAAGTACGCCTCCAACGCCTTCCTCGCCACCAAGATCACCTTCATCAACGAGGTCGCCGAGCTGTGCGAGCTGATCGGCGCCGACGTCCACCACGTCGCCAAGGGTATGGGGCTCGACAAACGGATCGGCGACAAGTTCCTGCACCCCGGGCCGGGCTACGGCGGCTCCTGCTTCCCCAAGGACACCCAGGCCCTGACCGACATCGCCCGCCACGCCGGCCGGCCCTTCGACATCGTCGAGACCGTGGTCGCGGTCAACGAGCGCATGAAGGTGCGGGCGGTCGACAAGGTGCGGGCAGCCCTGGGCAACGAGCTCGCCGGCAAGACCGTGGCCCTGCTCGGGCTCTCCTTCAAGCCCGAGACCGACGACATGCGCGAGTCGGCGTCCATCCCCATCGCCCATGCCCTGGTCGAGGCCGGAGCCCGGGTCCGCGCCTTCGACCCCGTGGCCATGGACAACGCCAAGGCGATCCTCCCGGTCGAGGTCGAGTACTGCGAGGACTCCTACGACGCCGCCGCCGGCGCCGACGCCCTGGTCATCGTCACCGAGTGGAACCAGTTCCGCTTCCTCGATCTCGAACGGCTGCGCGGAACCCTCGCAGGCACCGTCATCGTCGACCTTCGCAACGTCTGCAGCCCGCAGCGCATGGCCGACCACGGCTTCACCTACCACGGCGTCGGCCGGGCCGCCACCAACCTCCCGGAGTAACGCCTCTCCCGC
>DATHSO010000189.1:0-3655 GCA_035464095.1 Candidatus Methylomirabilota bacterium
TACGGCGACTTGACAAACTCGTCATCGATGCAGCGGTGGCGCGGTTCTTGGCGAGTTTGTCAAGTCGCCGTACCTGGCACGCTATGTGGGGAGTTTGTCAAGTCGCTGTACCTGGCACCCTCGGAGATCGTTGGATCTACGGAACATGGGCATGGGCGGGCTGGGAAGGACCGGGCGTACCAGTTCCGCGTCGCGTTCGGCTCCGCAAAGGAGGTCGAAACCCACCTCGGCATCCTGCTGGCCGCCGGTGTCATTGATGGTGTCCGGGGCTGCCCGTGCCTTGCGTTTCTTCGACGACGTCCGCGCCATGACCTGGAGGCTCCTCCATCCGTCACCCTGAACTTGCGCGTCCGGGGGGCTCGTTGTGGGCCCGGCGGCGCGCACCCGCGCCGCCGGGCCCGCTACAATCACCCGGACTCGACGCCCGGAGGTCCGATCCATGCCACAGGTGATCAGGGACGAGGTCACGATCTTCTACGCCGACGAGGGCTCGGGGCCGGCCGTGCTCCTGCTCCACGGCCACACCTTCGACCACCGGGTCTGGGAGCCGCAGCTGCCGGCCCTGCTCGAGGCCGGGTGCCGGGTGATCCGCCCGGACCTGCGCGGCCACGGCCGCAGCGGCCGCCCCGACCGCGGCTACCACGTCTCGCACCACGCCGCCGACGTGGCGGCGGTGCTCGATGACGCCGGCGTCGAGAGCGCCGCGGTGGTCGGCTTCAGCTTCGGCGGCGGGGTCGCCCTCGAGCTCGCCCTGACCCACCCCGGCCGCGTCGAGGCCCTGGGCCTGATCTCCACGGTGCTGCCCGAGCGCCCCTTCGAGCCCGAGTTCATGGACAACCTGCGGGCCGTGGCCCGCACCATCCGCAGCGAGGGCGTACCGGCGGCCATGGCCGGGCCCTGGGCCGACGGCCCCCTGTTCGCCCACTCCTTCACCAGGCCCGGGGTGAGGGAGGCGACGCTGGCCATCGTCCGCGACTTCCCCGGCGCCGAGTTCCTGGCCTCCGACCGCGACCGGGTCGAGCGCGGCTGGACGGTGCCCGAGCGGCTCGCCGAGGTCGCGGTCCCGACCCGGGTGCTGGTGGGCGAGCGCGAGATGCCGGGCTTCCGGGCCTGGGCCGACGAGATCGCCGCCGCCGTCCCCGGCGCCTCCCTCGAGATCGTCGCCGACGCCGGCCACCTGCTGCCGCTGGAGACGCCCGAGGTCGTCGCCGCCCTGATCCTCGGCCTCTGCCGCCGGAGCGATTGAACCGCCAAGACGCCAAGCCCGCGAAGACCGTCGCGTCCCTGGCGTCTTCGCGGTGAGATCTACGGCCGGACGACGGGGGTCGGCGGGTCGTCGCCGGCGAGGACGGCGAGGATGTTGGCGGCCGCGAGCTCGGCCATGGCGGCCCGCGTCTCCCGGGTCGCCGAGCCGAGGTGGGGCAGCAGCACCACATCCTCGCGCCCCAGCAACTCGGGGTGGACCGCCGGCTCGTTCTCGAAGACGTCGAGGCCGGCGCCGCCCAGGTGGCCGTCGGCGAGCACCCGCGCCAGCGCCCCCTCGTCCACCAGCGGCCCGCGCGCGGTGTTGACCAGGAACGAGCCCCGCGGCATCAGGCGCAGGCGGGCCTCGTCGAGGAGGTGGCGGGTCTCGGCGCTCAGCGGCACGTGGAGGCTCACCACCCAGCTCGTGGCGAGGAGCTCGTCGAGCGACAGGTAGGCGGCCGGCGGATCCGGGTCGGCGCGCTCGGTGCGGCTGTGGTGGACCACCGTCATCCCGAAGCCCGCCGCCCGACGCGCCACGGCCCGGCCGATGCGGCCGTAACCCACGATCCCGAGCTGGCGGCCCTGGATCCCCGAGCCGAGCAGCAGCTCCAGCGACCAGCCGTCGAAGCGGCCGGCCCGCAGGTAGCGCTCGGCCTCGCCGAGGCGCCGGGTCGCGGCCAGGATCAGGGCCCAGGTGAGGTCGGCGGTGGCCTCGGTGAGCACGTCGGGGGTGTTGGTCACCCAGACGCCGCGGCGCCGGGCCGCTTCGAGGTCCACGTTGTCGAAGCCCACGGCACAGTTGGCCACCACCCGGAGCTCGGGACAGGCCTCGAGGACGCGGTCGGTGACCGGGTTGGCGAGCAGGGTGAGGACCGCGTCGGCGTCGCCGACGAAGTCGATGAGCTCGTCCTCGCCGGTGAGCTGCCGGCCGCGGTTGAGCCGGACGGAGTGCCGCTCCTCGAGCCTCTCGACCGCCCGCCCCGGCAGCTCCGACGTGACAGCGACACAGCGTTGCATGGATCGCTCCTCCCTCGGTGGCCTTTGCGTCGGTCTTTGCGCGCTTTGCGGTTCACTCACCGTCACCGGCCGTGGTGACGGTGCACTCACCGTCACCGGCCGTCGTGGTCAATCCAGGTGTCGAGGGTCACTGCCAGCCCTCGGCGCGGGCGATGAAGTCGACGAGCAGCTGCTCGAGAGGCCGCTCGGCGGTCTCCACCACCCGGCCCAGCTCGACCCCGTCCGAGTCGAGGACGACGATGGTGGGCACCCGCTCCACGGTCCGTTCGATCCCGGCCGTGGCCGCCAGGGCATCGTCGTCGATCCGGCGGGTCCGGTCGACACCGATCATGAGGTGGTCGAAGACCTCGCCCGAGACCCCGTCCAGGACCCTGACCAGGCGCGGCACCTCGCGTTCGGAGTCCGAGCACCAGGTCCCCAGCACCGTCACCAGCCGGTAGGACCCGCCGGCGGCGGCGAGGCGCGCCAGGGCACCCGGGTCGGGCTCGGAGCCGTCGTGCTCCGCCTGCCAGCCCGGCAGCGCCGCCAGGTCGTCCCACTCGAGCTCTCCGACCAGGGTCGGGGCCAGGGCGGGCGGCTCGCCCGAGAGCGCTTCGACGCGGCGGATGCGGTCCCCCGGCCGCAGCCGGGCCACGACCTCGCGGCCGGCCACCACCTCGCCCAGATTGGTGTAGTGGCCGGTCAGGTGATCCGCCGGCATCGTGGTGACGAAGAGCTGGCTGCCGCCGGTGTTGGGTCCCGAGGTGGCGAGGCCGACCCGCCAGGCGTCGAAGGGCCGGTAGGCGGGCTCGTCGGTGAGGGTGAAGCCGGGGCCGCCCCAGCCGTCGCCGCGCGGGTCACCGCCCTGGACCACGAAGTTCGGCACCACCCGGTGCACCTCGAGGCCGTCGTAGAAGCCGCGCTCGGCCAGATCGGCGATCTCGCGCGACGAGATCGGCGCCTCCCGGGTCTCGAGCCGGATGCGGAAGCTGCCGCGGTCGGTGACCACGTCGAGGAAGCGCGGCTCGAGCATCCAGTCCAGGAGCTCCACGTACCAGCTCCGGCCGTGGCGCGGCTCCCGCTCGGGCGCCGCCACCCCGAGGCCCAGGTCCCGGGCCGCGTTGGTGACCATCACCGCCAGCGCCGGGTCGCCGGCCGCCGCGGCGTGCTCGAGGACCGCCAGGCGCCCGGCGTCGTCATCGGCGGCGACCAGGGCGGCGGTCACGGCCGCCGCCCGGGCGTCGGCCAGCCGGTCGCCCCGCCAGGACGCCTCCAGGGCGAGCAGCTCGTCCGGGCCGCCCGCGGCGCCGGCTCCCGACAGGAGCTGGAGAGCGGCCGCCCGCACCGCCGGGTCGGGGTCGCCGGCGACCACCCGGCTCAGCGCGTCGAGCCGCCCCGCCGCGGGATCCGGCCC
>DATHSO010000190.1:0-12563 GCA_035464095.1 Candidatus Methylomirabilota bacterium
CGCAACGCGAGGACGGCTCTGACCGCAGCCGAACGAGGGTGGGTCGCCGGGCGCGAAGCGCACGAGCAACCTCAGCGAGGGCCATGGGCGGTCGGGCCGCGACCGGATCCACCACTGGCGCATCGCCTTCGCCTCCGCGAAAGAGGTCGATGCGCATCTCAGCCTTCTGGCCCGGGCCGGCGCCGTCGATGCGAAGCGAGCCGCCGAGGCGCTCGAACTCTTCGACCAGGTGCGCGCCATGACCTGGCGGCTGCTGCATCCAAGGTGCTGACGTGGAGGAAACCTGGAGCCGCATTGTGGGGCCGGCGGCTCGCCGGCCTTGTCGGGACGATTCCGGTTGACCTCGCCTGCGTCCGGTTCGGCCCCGTGCCCGTGCCCGTACCCGTGCCCGTGCCCGATGTCAGCGATCAGCGACCAGCAATCAGGGACAGCAAGCAGCGACAGCAACCGGCGGCAGCGATCAGCGGCCAGCGGCAGCGACCGGCACCGGCTCCGGGTCCGGGTCCGGTCGGGAGCGGGAGCGACCCAGCTGCCCCCGCAGGCCGGTCGGCGCATCCGACGCGCCGCCGCGATTCGTCCGACGAATTGCGGCCGCTGTCACCCCTTCTTCGTGACGCGCGCAGCGCGTCAGTTGCAGCGAGCGCCGCCCGGTCCCGCACAGCGGGGCCCGGCGGCGCTCGCTGCACTCGGGCCCGGAATCAGCCCTGACGCCGACCCATGTATGATCCGGCCGATGAGCCCCGACACCGTGATCGTGCTCGGCCTGCTGGTCCTGGCGGTGGTCCTGTTCGTCAGCGACCGGCTGCGCTCGGACCTGGTGGCGATGATCATCCTCGGCGCCCTGCTCGCGACGGGGATCATCGCCCCCGAGGAGGGCTTCTCCGGCTTCGCCCACCCGGCAACGGTGGCGGTGGCCGCGATGTTCGTGCTCTCCGCCGGCCTCGAGCGGACCGGCGCCGTGACCCGGGTCGGCGAGCTCCTCGGCCATCTGGGCCGCTGGAACCGGCACGGGGCGCTGCTGGTGATGATGGTCTCGGTGGGAGCGGTGTCGGCCTTCATCAACAACACGGCAGCGGTGGCGATCCTGCTGCCCCCGGTGCTGACCATGGCCCGGCACATCGGGACCAGCCCCTCGAAGCTCCTCATCCCGCTCTCCTTCGCCTCCCTGTTCGGCGGCTCCTGCACCCTGATCGGGACCTCCACCAACATCCTGGTCTCCTCCATGGCCGAGCGCTACGACCAGCCGGCCATCGGCATGTTCGAGCTGTCGCCCCTGGGCTTGATCCTGGCCGTGGCCGGGCTGGTCTACATGGCGACGCTGGGTCAGAAGCTGCTGCCCGACCGGGGCCGCGGCCTCGACCTCACCGAGGAGTTCGGCGTCTCGAGCTACCTCACCGAGCTCGAGATCGTGCCCGGCTCCGAGCTCGTCGGGGCCACCCTCGGCGCCAGCGCCCTCGGCCGCGAGGTCGACGTCGACGTGCTCGCCATCGTGCGCCAGGGCCGGACCATGACCCTGCCGCGGGTCAACACCGTGCTCGAGGAGGGGGACGTGCTCTGGGTGCGGTCGGACCTGACGGCCATGAAGACGTTCCGCGCCGCCGAATGGGTGCGCATCCGCCCCGGCCGCAAGTGGGCCGACGAGAGCCTCGAGGCCGGGGACGCCACCATCATCGAGGCGGTGGTGGCGCCGGGCTCGCCGCTCATCGGCAACAGTCTCAAGGAGAGCGACTTCCGCAACCGCTACGGGGCCACCGTCCTGGCCATTCGCCACCACGACGAGATTCGCCACAGCCGCCTCGCGACCACCCCCCTGGCCGCCGGCGACGCCCTCCTCATCGAGGCCCCGCGCAGCCAGATGGGCCGCCTGCGCGACCGCCGCGAGTTCGTGGTCGTTTCCGACATGGGGCCCCTCGAGGAGGAGCCTCGACGGCGCTGGGTCGCCACGGCCATCGTCGCCGGAGTGGTGGTGGCGGCCACCACCGGCCTCGCGCACATCGCGGTGGCCGCGGTTGTCGGGGCCATCGCCCTGGTGCTCACCCGCTGCCTGCACCTCGACGAGGCCTACGCCGCCATCGACTGGCAGGTGGTCTTCCTGCTCGGCGGCATCCTCCCCCTCGGCCTCGCCCTGGAGAAGACCGGTGGCGCCGCACTCCTCGCCGGCCTGCTGGTCGAGGGGGTCGGAAGCTACGGCCCCGTGGCCATCGTCTCGGCTCTGTTCCTGGTCACGACCCTGCTCACCGCGTTCATGTCCAACAACGCCACCGCCGCGCTTCTGGTCCCCATCGCCCTGACCACCGCGGCCAGCCTCGGCATCGACCCGCGGCCGCTCATCATCACCATCGCCTTTGGCGCCTCGGCCGCCTTCATGACCCCCGTGGGCTACCAGACCAACCTCCTGGTCTACGGCCCCGGCAGCTACCGCTTCAGCGACTACATCCGGGTCGGCGTCCCCCTCACCCTGATCTACTGGCTGCTCGTGACGCTGCTCATCCCCGTGTTCTGGCCGTTCTGACCTCGCCCGTACCCGTGCCCGACCGCCATCCTCGACTTCGACACCCATTCTCCGAGATCGGCCGGGGCGTCCGACGCTACGGCCGATCCCGGAGGGAACCCTCGCGTTGACAGCACGACCCTCGCTGAAGCTCGGAGGATCGAGAAACCGTCAGCCGCTCCGATTCCGTACCGGAACGCGCGTCGGTCAGTTCACCACCCCGGACTCGCCCAGGTTCTGCTCGGCGTACTCGAGCACCCGGTCGAAGTGCTCGTAGTCCTGGCAGTTGGTCTGGAGCAGGTGGAAGACGTCGGCGGCCTTGTCGGTTGCGCCGGAGTTGGTGAGCGAGATCATGAGCTGCTCCAGGGACTCGCAGTCGCAGCGCCGGACGAAGGCGGCGGCCTCGGCGAAGACCACGCTGCCGTCGGCCTGGTTGGTCCAGCTCGAGCACAGGGAGAGGAAGGTGAAGATGTGGCCGATGTACGTCTCGTCGTACACCTCGTGCATGTACGGCAGGCAGCGCATGAAGCATGGGATGGCCTCGCCGTAGTTGCCGTTGTCGAAGTGGATGACGCCGAGGGTGTAGCAGGCCTGGCAGTAGACGCTGAGGACCTCGTCGAAGGACAGCAGATAGACCTTGAAGCCGGCCACCGACTCGGCGAGGTGCTCGCGCGCGCTGTCGATCTCCTCGAGGTCGTAGAAGATGGTCCCGACGAGGCCGCGCAGGAAGCTCCGCCAGTTGGCCTCCTCCTCGAGGGCGATCAGGTCCTCGAGCCGGCTCACGTCGTCGTGGTCGGCGATGCGCGCGTCCATGCGCTCGATGACGGACTCGATGCCCGCCGCGACCTGACCCGAGAGGTCGGACCCTGTGTACCACTCCGGGATCTGCATCTCAGCGCTCCCCTTGGTGTCGTGCCCTTCGTGCGTTGCGGACCGGGCGCCGACGGTCGACGAGTGTACCCGCGCCGTCGGCGAGGCTCAAATCGCCGGCTCCCTCGTGCCGGGCGTCTCGATGTCCTCGAGCAGTGCGGCCGGCAGGTCGGCCGGGGACAGGAGGTGGAGGTGGAGCCGGTCGTCGCCGGGACCGAGGGCGGCCACAACCCGGTCGAGCGCCGCCGCCACGTCGCCGAGCCGGTCGTGGGCGACCACCACCCGGACACGGTTGAAGCCCCGGCGGTCGCGCTCGTCGCGCAGCCTCAGGACGGCGCCGGGGAGGTTGCGGACCAGGCCCTCCACGTCGTCCCCGATGAGCACCCGGACCAGCAGGCGGCCACCCACGTCGAGGCCTGGCTCGCCGGCCTCGGAGCGGTCGAGGGCGGTGCGTTCCACCAGCTCCTCCGGGCAGCCGCAACCCAGGGTCTCGCGCACGAAGCGGACGAGCTCGGGGTCCGGGAGCCGAGCCATCGCCGCCTCGGCCTCAGTCCACCGCAGCGGTCGGCTGCGGTCCGTCGTCCTGCCTCGGCACTGTCTCGGTGAGGGCCGCCCCGCAGGACGGACAGTACCTGGCGGCCGGCGGCACGACCACGCCGCAGGCCGGGCACGTCGGCACGGCTGCGGCCCCGGGTTCGCGATAGCCCAGCCCCTGGATCAGCCAGCCCTCCGCGCTTCGCTCGAGGTTGAAGACCGCCTCCACCGGCCCGTGCTCGCAGTCGATCCGGTAGGTCAGCACCGCTGTCGAGCGTCCCTGATCCCGGTTGAGGGCGGTTCCGGCGAGACGCCAGACCGAGCAGCTCCCGAGCTCGTGCCGTGCGGAACGCTCGAAGGCGATGAGGTCGCCGAGCTGGTGGTCGCCGGTGAACTGCGGGCCGAGCAGACCGTAGGCCTCCTCGAAGCGCCCTTCCGCCACGGCCTGCAGGTAGGACTCCACCGTCTGGTGGGCATCGGAGCCGCCCTTGTAGGCGAGCCAGACGCAGCCGCCGATCCCCGCCGCCGCCAGCACCACCACCGTCAGGCAGCCCCAGCCCAGGCAGCTCATCCAGCTCTTCGAGTCGGTGTCGGCCATCGCCTCCAGCCCTTCCGAGGGTCGCCTCGCTGTTCTCCAGAAGGGTAGCCGATCCGCACCCCGGTGCGCCCCTCGGTCGTGCCCCGCCGGACGTCGACGATCCCCTTGGCCTGAGATTCGTTGTATCTTCGGGCGGCGCGGGCAGGTCGGCCCCGGAATCGGACGCCTCGACGGCACCGACCCCGGTGATGACCAGGCGCCCGGCAGGGAGGACGGCGGTGGAGCTTCTGAACGAGATCGGGACGGCCCTCGAGAACGGCGATCACGGGCGGGTCGCCGAGCTCGTCCGCCGCGCCGTCGACGACGGCGTGCCGGCGAGCGAGATCATCGAACGGGGCCTGCTCGCCGGCATGGACGTGGTCGGCCGCCGCTTCGGCGCCCACGAGATCTTCCTGCCCGACGTGCTGCTCGCGGCCCGCGCCATGAAGGCCGGCATGGACGTGGTCCGGCCCCTGCTCGTCGGCGGGGAGGTCCCGAGCCGCGGCACGGTGGTGCTCGGCACGGTCCGGGGCGACGTCCACGACATCGGCAAGAACCTGGTGGCGACCATGCTCGCCGGGGCGGGCTTCGAGATCGTCGACCTCGGCACCGACGTGGCGCCCGAGCGGTTCGTCGAGGCCGCGGTGGACCGCGGCGCCGCCGTGGTCGGCCTCTCGGCCCTCCTCACCACGACCATGGGCGCCATGCGCGAGGTCGTCGAGCTCGTGCACGAGCGCGGCCTCGCGGGTGAGGTCCGGGTGCTGGTCGGCGGCGCCCCGGTGACCCAGGCCTTCGCGGACGAGATCGGCGCCGACGCCTACGCATGGGACGCCGGCAGCGCCGTGGAGGTGGTCAAGGGGCTGGTCGGGGTTTCGCCATGAGGGGCCTGCTCGAGCGCATCGCGGCCGGGGAGACGCTGTGCGGCGACGGCGCCTGGGGCACCCAGCTCATGGCCCGCGGCTTGGTGCCGGGAGCCTGCCTCGAGCGGGCCGGACTCGAGCGGCCCGAGCTGCTCGCCGAGATCGCCCTCGCCTACCTCGAGGCCGGGGCCGACCTGCTCACCACCAACACCTTCGGGGCCTCGCCCCTCGCCCTCGAGCGGCACGGCCTCGCCGAGCGCACCGAGGAGATCAACCGGGCCGCGGTGGCAGCGATCCGCCCGGTCGCAACCGGCCGGGCCCTGATCTCGGGCTCGGTGGGACCCACGGGTCGCCTGCTGCTGCCCTACGGGGACACCGAGTCCGAGGTCGTCCACGGCGCCTTCCGACGCCAGATCGCGGCCCTGGTGGAGGCCGGCGTCGACGTGGTCTGCATCGAGACCATGATGGACCTCGAGGAAGCCCGGCTGGCGGTGGCTGCAGCGCGCGAGGCGGCGGGCGACGTTCCGGTCATCGCCACCCTCACCTTCAACCGGACGCCGCGCGGCTTCTTCACCACCATGGGCAACGCCGTCGAGCAGGCTTGCGCGGTGCTCGAGGCGAGCGGCGCCGACCTCGTGGGCTCGAACTGCGGCAACGGCATCGACGCCATGGTCGAGCTCGCCGCCGAGCTAGCGGCCCACAGCCGCGTGCCCCTGGTCATCCAGGCCAACGCCGGCCTGCCCGAGCAGCGCGGCGGCGAGCTCCACTACCCGGAGTCCCCGGCTTTCATGGCCGAGCGGGTCGGCGCCCTGATGGACCTCGGCGTCGCCGTCATCGGCGGCTGCTGCGGCACCGGGCCCGACCACGTCCGGGCGATCCGAGGCGCCATCGACGCCCACCGGGCTCTGACCAGGTGACAGACGCCACGCGCTTCGCACTGCTCGGCGCCTGTGCCCTGTGGGCCGTGTCCTTCGTCGCCACCAAGATCGCTCTCCAGGTCGCACCGCCACTGACCGTCGTGTCCCTGCGCCTGCTCGTCGCCTCGGCCTGCTTCCTGCCCCTGCTCGTGCTCACCGGCCGCTGGCGCCGGATCGACGGCTGGCCCGACGTCCTGCGCCTCGCCGGGCTGAGCCTGTTCGGCGCCGGCCTCCACTACGGCTTCCAGACCGTGGGCCTGCAGACCACCAACGCCTCCAACGCCTCGGTCTACGTCGCCACCGGACCGATCACCATCCTGCTGCTGGCAGTGGTCTTCCTCGGCGAGCGGCTCACCAGGCCGAAGGTGGTCGGCATCACCATCGCGGTGGTCGGCGTGCTGGTGGTCATGGGCCCGGACACCATCGCCCGCTTCGAGCTCAGCGGCGGGCTCGCCGGCGACCTCCTGGTCATCGGCTCGATCGTCATGTGGGGCTGCTTCACCGTCCTCGGCAAGAAGGTCACCGACCGCCTCGGGGCCCTCACCGTCACCGCCGCGGTGACCCTCATCGGGGCCGCCTGGATGGCGCCGGTCGGGTGGCTCGAGGTCCAGCGCACCGCTTTCGACCTCGCCGACATCACCCCCACCGCCTGGGCCGCGGTGACGTACCTCGGCGCCGGCTGCAACTTCCTCGCCGTCCTCCTCTACTTCACCGCCCTGCAGCGCACCGAGTCCCAGAAGGTCGGCGTCTACCTGTACTCGATCCCGCCCATGACCGCCGTCGCCGCCGCCGCCGTCCTCGACGAGCCCATCACCTTCGGCCTCGTCCTCGGCACCGTGCTCGTCATCGCCGGCGTCGCTCTCACCGAGCGCGGCTGACGCCCCGCATCCGGACCCGTGCCCGACAAACGACGGGGCGACGCGGGCAGCGGCAAGCCCGGCGACTTGACAAACTCGACCGGACGGTGCCAGGTACGGCGACTTGACAAACTCGCTGGCGACGTCGCAACGACGCGGATCGCGGCGAGTTTGTCATGTCGCCGTACCTGGCACGCTATGCGGGGGACGCACCGACACGCCACCGCTCGAACAGCCTTCACCCCGAGGCCACGCGGACTCGGTGCCTGGCTCCGACCTCGTTCGCCGCGAACGGGGTCGAGTGCCTGGCACCGCTCCCATCGCGAATCGGGACGCCATCCTCCCTGGAGGACGCCGTCACGCGTACAGCAGTGTGCCGGGATCGTCGTCGCTCATCTTGACGGTCCGCCGGTAGGTCATGCCCAGCTTCCCGACGATCCTGAGCGAGGCCTGGTTGTGGGGCGCGGTGAGGGCGACGACCTCGTCGAGTCCGAGCGTCGAGCGGGCATACTCCAGCACCGCCCGGAGGGCCTCAAGGGCGAGGCCGCGGCCCCGGAAGCGGGGCAGGAAGGCGCAGCCGACGTCGGAGACGCCGAGCCGCTCGCGGTACAGAACCCCGCACACCCCGACCGCCATGCCGGTGATCTTGCACTCGACCAGGAACTGGCCGTGGCCGGGCGGCTGCAGCGCCGTCCACTGGCCCTCGAGGATGAAGCGTCGGGCGGCATCCAGGTCGTGAACGCCCTTGTCGCCGATGTTGGCGACGAACGAGGGGTCGGTGACCAGCTCGAGCACGAAGGGCGCGTCGTCCACGGTCAGCTCGCGGAGGGTCAGCCGGGAGGTCTCGGCGATCACGACACCCTCGCTTTGAAGGCCTCGATGGCCGCCTGGCGTCGCTCGAGGCTCCCCTCCGACCACTGCTCGCGAGTCCTGTAGTACTCCTCGAAGACCGGAATGTCTCCGCTCAACGTCACCCAGGGGAGCTTGGTCGAGGTGAAGATGTGGACGTCGGGCGGCAGCCGGCCAGGCTCGAGGAGAGTCCCGACCCGGACGAATCGGATCACGTCGCCGGCGCCGCCGTAGTTGCTCCACAGGGCCACCCGGCAGACCGGGCAGCGGCTGATGCGCTGGCCCTTGCCGCTGGCCGAGGGCGTGTGGACGACCTCGACCTCGCCTCGGACCACCTCGATCCGATCCGCCTCGATGAGGGCGTTGACGGCGAAGGCGCTGCCGGTTTCCCGCTGACACCAGCTGCAGTGGCAGCAGTGGACGAACATCGGCTCGCCGAGCATCCGGTAGTGCACCAGGCCACAGGCACAGCGGCCTTCGTGGACGGACGCGCTCGGGTCGGCCATGGCACCTCCCTGAGTGACTCTCGTCCGAGTCTCTCACGGATCGTGAGTCGTGAGTCGGAGTAGTGAGTAGTGAGTAGCACCGCTCCCGGGGCTGCCGCTCCTAAGTAACACCCCCGCAGACTTGGTCGGGGATGTCTGCTGGAACCAGTGTTGTGTCACTTCCCCGGCGTCTCCCGGGGCAACAAGGGTGGGATGCTGATTGCCGCCGCTGTCGCTGTCACTGTCGCTGTCGCTGTCGCTGCCACTGTCGCTGTCGCTGTCGCTGCCACTGTCGCAGGACGGCACCCGTGCCCTTGCCCGTGCCCGTGCCCGACGGACGGTTCAGTCGCAACTGCGTCCTCATTTGCGTACATTTTGTTCGGTAGACTTGACAAATTATCGTGTCGAGCGAATATTCTCCCCATGAGCCACCTGCGCAACCACCTCAAGCAGCACCGGGCCAGGCTGGACCTGACCCAGGAGGAGCTCGGCGACCGCGTCGGGGTCCGGCGCCAGACCGTCCTCGCCATCGAGAAGGGCCACTATGTCCCCTCGACCCTGGTGGCGCTGCGGATCGCACGCGAGCTCGGGATGCGGGTCGACGAGCTGTTCGAGCTCGCGGACCCCGAGGAGAATGGGCGATGACCAACGAGATGGACGCGATGCGGATGGACGAGCGCCAGCGCGAGGCCTGGCTGCGGGCCAACCGGCTGACCCTGATGCTGGTGGGCCTGGTCTGGCTCGGCATGATCGGCTGGCAGCTGGGCCACGGCACCACGCCGTGGTTCCTGATCGTCATGGTCCCGGTCGTCGGGGTCTTCCGGTTTCTTACCTACCTGCACTACCAGCGGATCGGGTGACCGAGCGACGAATCGACTGCACCGCCTCGTCGAGCGCCTGAAGAAAACGCGAGCGATCCCGCTTCGTCATCGGCGGCGGACCGCCGGTGGTCTCCCCGGCCCCGCGGAGGTCGGCCAGCAGGTCCCGGGTCGCGACGGCAGCGCCGATGTTGTCGTCCGTGAACGGCTTCCCGGTGCTGCCGATGACCCGGGCCCCGGCCTTCAGGCAGCGGCTGGCGAGCGGCACGTCGGCGGTCACGACGATGTCGCCTGCCCCCACGCGATCGACGATCCAGTCATCGGCCTCGTCGAGGGCATCACCGACGACCTCGAGCCTGATCCACGGCTCGTTCGGCACCGCCATCCGGGAGTTGGCCACGAGGGTCACCTGCAGGCGGTAGCGGCCCGCGACCCGGAACACCTCCTGCTTGACCGGACAGGCGTCGGCATCGACGAAGATGTTCAGCACGACTCGATCCTCTCTCCCGCGTCGGCCCTCGCCGGGACGGGCATGACCACCATACCCCGACCGGTGACCACGAGGACGACCATGGACACATCCGCGGGGCGCGGCTAGGATCGGCCTCGCAAAGGAGTCCCACGTGTTGATTGCCGTACCATCCGACACCATCGACGGCCTCGAGGCCAAGATCTCCGAGCACTTCGGCCACTGCGCCGCCTTCACCCTGGTCGCCGTCGACGACGGCGCCATCGGCGACGTCGAGATCCTCGCCAACGGCGCCCACGAGCAGGGCGGGTGCATGACCCCGGTGACCCTCCTCAAGCAGCGCGGCGTCGACGTCCTGATCACCGGCGGCATGGGCGCCAGGCCCCTGGCCGGCTTCCGGCAGGTCGGCATCGACGTCCACTTCAAGGAGCACGCCGCCACGGTCCGCGAGGCCGTCGAGCTGTGCATCGCCGGCTCCACCCGCGTCTTCGGCGACGACCACACCTGCGGCGGCCACGAAGGGCACTGCGGCCACCACCACGAGGAGCCGCGGATCGTTCCCATCGAGGGCACCCCCGACGTGCGCCCCGGCCGCCTGGTCACCGTGGACTTCGAGCTGCGGGACGGCGCGGGTGCCGTGCTCGACTCGAGCGCCACCAGCGGCCCCATGCGCTTCATCTTCGGCGCCGGCGTCATGCTGCCCGCCGTCGAGGCCGCCATCGCGGGCCTCGAGCCCGGCGGCCACGCGGTCGCCGAGGTGTCGATGGCCGAGGGCTTCGGCGAACGGGACGAGTCGCGGGTGACCGAGATCCCGCGCGCCCAGCTGCCGCCGAACGCTGAGGTCGGCGCCATGGTCACCGCCCAGGACCAGCACGGCCACCAGTTCCCCCTGATGATCGTGCACCTGGACGACAACATCGCGCGCCTCGACGCCAACCACCCCCTCGCCGGCAAGGACCTGGTCTTCGACCTCACCGTCAAGGACGTCCAGGGCGTCGCCGGCGGCTGACCGATTGAACCGCGACGACGCGAAGAACGCAAAGAGCACGGATTGACGACCCGTCATCGCCGTGCGCAGGCGATCTTCTCTCTGCCCCATTGCCAAGCTTCGCGCCCTTCGCGCCTTTGCGGTTGATCTCACGGCACATCCCCAGCGGCTCAGAGTGCTGTAAGATCGCCCTCCCATGAGGACGCCCGATTATGCTCCGCTGCTGGAGGAGCTCGTCGAGGAGCACCGCCGGCGCTCGCCGCGGTCGGCGGCGATCCACGACCGGGCCCTGCGCCACCTCGTGGACGGCGGCAGCCACAGCCTGCGCCTCATGGAGCCCTTCCCGCCGCGCATCGTCCGGGCCGAGGGCGGCTGGATCACGGACGAGGACGGCCACCGGATCCTCGACCTGTGGCAGGGCCACCTGGCCAACGTCCTCGGCCACAACCCCGAGGTCGTGACCTCGGTGCTGTCGAGCGCCTTCGCCGACGGCTTCGGCCTGCTCAGCGGCCTCGTCGACCGCCTCCAGGCCGAGCTCGCCGAGCTGGTGTGTCGCCTGACCGGCGCCGAGAGGGTCCGGTTCACCACCAGCGGCAGCCTGTCGACCATGTACGCGGTGCTGCTGGCGCGCTCGTTCACCGGCCGCGACACGGTCATCAAGGCCGGCGGCGGCTGGCACGGCGCCCAGCCCATGCTGCTCAAGGGCGTCGCCTACCGGGACGGCGGGGTCGGCTTCCAGGGGGTCGACTCCCAGGGCCTGCCGCCGTCCCTCACCGAGCGGATCGTGGTCACCCGCTACAACGACCCCGAACGCCTCGTCGACGACGTGGCCGGGGTCGCCGACCAGCTCGCCTGCATCGTCCTCGAGCCCATGCTCGGTGCCGGCGGCACCATCCCGGCCACCGGCGACTACCTGCGCCTGGCCCGGGAGCTGTGCAGCCGCCACGGGGCCCTGCTCGTCCTCGACGAGATGATCACCGGCTTCCGCTTCCACCCGGGCGGTCTCGGCGCGCTGCACGGCGTCACCCCCGACCTGGCCATCTACGGCAAGGCCCTGGGCGGCGGCATGCCGGTGGCGGCGGTGGCGGGCAGCGCAGCGGTCATGGCCGAGGCCGGCCGCGCCACCGGCCGCCGGGTCCTGTTCTCGGGCGGCACCTACTCGGCGCACCCGGCGTCCATGCTCGCGGCCAAGGTCTTCCTCGAGCACCTCGAGGCCCACGCCGACGGAATCTACCCCCGCCTCGCGGCCCTCGGCGCCGGCATGCGGGCCGCCGTCGAGACGGCCTTCGCGGAGGCCGGCATCCTCGCCCGCTGCACCGGCGATTTCTCCGACCTGGGCTGCGGCAGCTCCATGGTGACGGTGCACTTTCCCCACGACGAGGACACGGTCCTCGACAGCCCGGAGACGGTCTTCGACCCGGCCCGCTGCGACATCGTCCTGCGCGAGCAGGTGCTCGGCCTGGCGCTCCTGGTGGAGGACGTCCACCTCCTCCTGGCCCACGGCGCAGCGGCCACCTCCCACAGCGACGACGACGTCGCCTTCCTCGGCGAGGCCTGCCGGCGGGCCGCGGAGCGCATCACGCGCCGCCGGTGACGCGACCAGGGTTCGCGGACACGGTGCCTGGCATCCGGCGATTCGTCCGACGAGTCGCCGCGTGCCTGGCACCGCTCCCATCGCGTCACCGGAAGCGCCGAGAGCTCAGTGCTTGTGGCCGCCCTCCTCGCCGAAGTAGGCCTTGCGGAACTTGGCGACGAGCTCGCGCAGCTTCTCGATCTCACCGAGGTCGGTGCCGTGCTTGGCCTTCATGGCATGCACCTGGATGGCGTGGAGCAGGGCCAGCTTGTGCA
>DATHSO010000191.1:0-75240 GCA_035464095.1 Candidatus Methylomirabilota bacterium
CACGTCGGCGTCCTCGACCGCCCGTGGGCCGACGTTCCGGGTGACGGGTGGGTCCTCACCGGCCGTTCTGGGGGCGGGGCAATCGACCTCGAGCTGCACACCCGTGGCAGGGTCGACAACCTCCGGCTCGACCTCGGAGACCGAACGCTGCTGCACGGTTCGGTCGGCACCGCGGTCGGGGCCGGTCCCGCTGCCATCCAGTGGTCGGGCGCCGCCGGCGACCTGATCACGACCCGCGGCCACCCCGACCAGGACGCCTCGGCGATTCTGGCCGCGGGCGGCGGCGGCTGGTGCATCAGCGCCAGGGTGCGGAGCGGAGACGTCCGATCCTGGTGCACCCGAAAGTGGCGGCTCGCCGAGACAACCGTGCCCGTCGCCGGGCTGTCCCCTCCCCCGCTCGCCCTCCACCACTGGCACGCGCCGCTACCACTGACCTCTGCCGCTGCCACCACCGCTCCTGAGTAACACCCTCTGGTACTTCCCGGGTGTTTCCTGGGGCAACTACGGAGGGGGGCTGATCGCTGATGGCTGATCACTGATCGCTGATCGCCGGTTGCTGCCCCTGCTTGCTGCCGCTGGTTGCCGACGCTGGTCCCTGATTGCTGGTTGCCGACGATGACATCGGGTACGGGCACGGGCACGGGCACGGAAACGGAAACGGAAACGGATACGGATACGGACGCGGACGAGGGATCAGAAGGTGCCGAGCCCGGTGGTCTCCTGAAGCCAGGCGGCGAAGCGCCGCAGGCGGGAGGTGTCGCGGAAGGCGGCGTAGGGGAGGGTGAAGGCGCCGTCGTGGTTGGTCCAGATCCGGTCGATGTAGAGCCGCAGCTCGCGGTCGAGGTCGGAGCCACGAGGGGCCTGCACCCACAGGGAGGCCTCCAGATTGTAGTCGTCCAGGTTTCGGCGGGTGAAGTTGCCGGAGCCGAGGACGACGTCGACCGAGTGCTCCGTCCGCACCACGAGCAGCTTGGTGTGGAACTGCTCGCCGTGGGTCGCGTACCAGCGGATCGCGATCCCGCCCCCGGCCTCCCGCGTCAGGCGCTCGGCCGACTGGCGGTTGGGAATGCCCGACTTGGCGTGGCCGAAGGCGTCCCGATTGGGGTCGAGGACCAGTCGGACCCAGGCGCCGCGGCGGGCCGCCGCAACCAGGGCCTTGAGCACGCCGCGGTGGGACAGGTAGAACATCGCAAGGTCGACCTCGTCCCCCGAGCCGGCCTCGCCGAGAAGCTCGAGCACCCGGTCTCGGATCGCGCTCTCGGTGAGGTAGGCGACCAGGTGGTCGCCGCCCGGGTCGCTGCCGCCGAGCTCGGGCAGCTCGGCGAAGGGAGGCGTGCCCCCGGACAGCCGCAGCACTTCCATCTCGGCGGCGTACACCTGGCGCGCGAGGCCGGCGCTCGCCGCCTCGAGGGCGACGTTGGAGTGGGCGCTGGAGGCGTCGTGGGGGTTGGCCGAGGTCACCAGGGTGTGCCAGCGCGGGCCGGCGTCCGCGAGCACCACCTTGCGGTGGTTGGCCTTGAAGTTGGCCATCTGCAGGTAGGTGCGCAGGCCCACCGACCGGCCCCTGGCGTCGAGGGGATTCGGCAGCCAGCCGCCGCCGGTGGAGTTGCCCCACCAGCTGAACAGCAGCCTCCAAACGGCCGAGTAGAGGGGGTTGGAGTCGCGCAACCGGACCAGGTCGGTGGCCACGACCTGGACCCCCGCCGCCCGCAGCTCCTCGAGCTGGGGCGAGGGGTCGCCGCCGTAGAGGTCGTTGATGGGGTCGGTGAGGAGCACCACCGGCATGCCGGGGGTGCGGCTGCGGGCTTCCAGCAGCGCGCCGGTGAGCTCGGAGCTCAGGGGGCGAAGGCAGGCCCCGTCCGGGCCCAGGTGGTCGTTGAGGAGAAACAGGTCCAGCACCAGCAGCCGCCGGGCACCGGCTACGAGCTCGAAGACGCGGTCGAAGATCTCCTGCTCGTGGACCGTGCGGTGGTTCCGGTCTCGGTAGCTGAGGTCGATCAGAAAGCGCAGGTCGGAGCCCGCCACCAGCACCGGGGCGCCCGCGAAGACCAGGTCGGCGGGCAGCGGCTTGACCGTGTGCCAGCAGCCGACAGCGGCCCACAGCAGCGCCACGGCACAGCCCGCCAGCAGGGCGCGGCGCCGTCGGGTGGACGCCCACTCGCGCAGGCGGCCGACCGCCGACCGGATCACCGGAACTCCTCGAACACCGGCGCCAGCCGAGCCGGGTCGTCGGACATCACCCCGGTCGCGCCGGCGGCGAGCAGGCGGCGCGCCTCGTCGGGGTCGTTGACGACCCAGAAGTCGGCGCGAATCCCGAGGGCCCGGCAGCGTTCCAGGAAGGAGCGGCGGTCCAGGCGCACTGCTCCGGAGCGCTGCGGCACCTGCGCCGCCTGGCCCCGGACCACCAGCCGCGCCACCGTCAGCGGCGCCAGCCGCAGCGCGGCCACCTCGACCTGGGTGAGGGCGGTTCGGCCCGTCCAGCCCAGGCGCCGCGCCCGCCACACCAGCCGGTCGTGGAAGCTCGCAACCGTCACCCGATGCTCGCCGCCGTGGGCCGACAGCAGCTCGAGCAGCGGCGCCACGGCTCCGGGGTCGTCGGGCTTGAGGTCGATGCTCAGCGGGGTGTCGGGGAACGCGGACAGAACCTCGGCCAGGCTCGGCAGGGGCTCGCCGGCGACCCGCCAGCCGCGCACGCCCTCCAGGCTGAGGTCGGCGATCCGCTCGGGGGTGCCGCTGAGCCGGGCGCCGTCGGGGTCGTGGGCGACCACGAAGTGGCCGTCGGCGGTGCGGTGGACGTCGAGCTCGAGGGCGTCGGCGCCGTCGGCCAGGGCGGCGGCGAAGGCGGTCAGGGTGTTCTCGGGCGCCCGCGCCGATGCGCCGCGGTGGGCATACAGCCGCAGGTTGAAGTGACGTGGTTTCACCGAAGCACCATGGTACCGCGGGCCGTGCCGCCGGTGACCCGAGGTCAGGGCAGGGACTCGAGCTGCTCGCGGGCCATGGGGATGTCGGGGTGGTCCTCGGGGGCGAGCTCCAGGAAGCTCTCGAAGGCCGCCCTGGCGCCTTCGGCGTCGTCCAGGGCGACGCAGCAGATCCCCAGGTTCAGGTACGCCGTGACCGGGTCTTCCAGGACCTGGGCGAGGGCTTCGTACAGCTCCCGGGCCATCAGGTAGACGCCGTTACCGAAGAAGGTCCGCGCGTGCTCCTCGATGGACGTCATCGTGCTCGGCTCGGCCTCGGCGAGGCGGACGGCGGCGTCGCCGACCCGAAGGTGGTGGCGCAGGACCACCAGGCTCAGGTAGAGGGTACGGATGCCCTCGATGTCGTTGGGGTCGATCCGCAGGATGTCCTCGGCGTAGCGCGAGGCCTCGGCCCAGTTCTGGTTCTTGACCGCGATCCGGGCCAGGACCCGGTGGGGCTCGGCGAAGGTCGGGTCTAGGGAGGCCGCCTCGCGGAGCTTCGTCTCGGCCTCGAGCACATCTTCCTCGATGTTCTTTCTGACCCCGTCGTCGTACTGCTTGACGGCGCTGTTGTACAGGCGGATCGCCCGCTCGCGCTGCTTCGACATCGGTGCGTACCGGCTCTCGGCCGGCTCCCGGGGCTCGGACGGTGCTGCCGGCTCCGCATCCATCCTCACCGACCGCGTCATGGTGAGCTCGATCCTGGACACCACCAGGTGTTGGGGGCCGATGGCCAGCACCACGTCCTCGAAGCCGTCCAGGTGGAGGGTGAGCTCCCGGCCCGGCCGGATCTCGCCGGCGCCGATGGCGAAGGCGCCCTCGCGGTCGGTGGTGTGCCGCTCGACGACGTCGCCGCCGCCGGCCTCGCGCAGCACGACCTCGACGCCGGCGACGGGGCGGCCGTCGCCGTCGGTGACCACACCCTGGACGCCCTCGGGTTGGGCCGCCGCCGGCACACCCCAGGCCGCCACGACCAGGGCCGAGATCGCGGTCACGAGGATGGCGGGCGGCAACGGGTTCCGGTGCACGGCAAGCATCGCCCGACGACGGTAGCAGGGCGCCTGGGCCTCGACAAGGCGACCCGGGGCGGCGCGATGTGGCGAGCCGCCCTGGGGTATTCTGAGGCATCGCTTCGCCTGGGAGGTCCGTCGTGCTCGACGACGTGAAGCGTGCCCGGGAGGTTTCGACGGCGGCGTGGGAGGCCGAGGTGCCGAAGCTGCGCCTCGAGCTCGTGGAGCTGCAGCGACGGCTGCGGGAGACGGCGGCCTTTCCGGTCGTCATCCTGGTCAGCGGCATCAACTGCGCCGGGCGGTCGGAGACCGTCAACCTCCTCAACGAGTGGTTGGATCCGCGCTTCCTCCTGACCGAGGCCTACTGGGAGCCGTCGCCCGAGGAGCGCTCGCGGCCGCCGTTCTGGCGCTACTGGCGAGACCTGCCGCCGGCCGGCCGGATCGGCATCTACATGCACGCCTGGTACACCCAGCCCATGGTGCGTCGCTTCAACGGCAAGCTCGGGCGCCGGGCCTTCCTGGGCCACCTCGAGCGGGCGGCGGCCTTCGAGAGCACCCTGGCCGCCGACGGCGCCCTGATCCTCAAGCTCTGGCTGCACCTGGACCGCGACCGCCAGGAGACGCGCCTGCGGGCGCTCGCCGACGACCCGCTCCAGCGGTGGCGGGTCGCGCCCATGGACTGGGAGCTCAGCCGGCACTGGGGCCGCTTCGCGACGCTCGCCGAGGAGGCCCTGCGCCGGACCTCCACCGACGCCGCGCCGTGGCACCTGGTGGACGGCGCCGACGATCGCTGGCGGTCGCTGGCGGTGGCGCGCCTGGTCCGCGACCGCCTGCGGGAGCGGTTGGACGGGCAGCCCGCCGTGGCCGCGCCGGCGGCTCTCGATCTGCCGCCGGGCGAGAAGCAAGCCACCCGAAGCGCCCTCGACGAGCTCGACATGACCCGCTCGGCGTCCGAGAAGGACTACCGGCGCCGCCTCGCCGAGCTCCAGGCGCGGGTCAACCGGCTCGCCCGGCTCGCCCGCGAGGAGGAGCTGCCGGTGGTGGCGGTTTTCGAGGGCTGGGACGCGTCCGGCAAGGGCGGGGCGGTTCGCCGCCTGACCGCCGCCATGGACGCCCGCGATTTCCGGGTGGTTCCGATCGCCGCGCCAACCGGCGAGGAGCGCGCCCACCACTACCTGTGGCGCTTCTGGCGCCACCTGAGCCGCGCCGGTCGAATGACCCTCTTCGACCGCTCCTGGTACGGCCGGGTGCTGGTGGAGCGGGTGGAGGGCTTCGCCACCGAGGCCGAGTGGCGGCGGGCCTACGGCGAGATCCGCGACTTCGAGTCGCAGCTCACCGAGTTCGGGGTGGTGCTGCTGAAGTTCTGGCTCCACGTCACCGACGCCGAGCAGCTGCGGCGCTTCGAGGCCCGACGCGACACGCCGTACAAGAGCTGGAAGCTGACCGACGAGGACTGGCGCAACCGGGCCAAGCGCGGCGCCTACGAGGCGGCGGTGGCCGAGATGGTGGCGCGCACCTCCACCGGGAGTGCGCCCTGGACCCTGGTCGAGGGGGACTGCAAGCGCTTCGCCCGCCTCAAGGTCCTGGAGACGGTGGCCGACGCCCTCGACGACGCCCTGGCGGGCTCGCCCAGGCGCCGGAAGAAGGGCAGGGGCTGATCAGCTGCCGTCGGGCGGCACGAAGAGCGATCGCCGCACCTTGACCTTGCGGTTGCCGGTGATCAGGCGCGCCCCCCGGTCGTAGAACAGGTAGCTCCAGATCCAGCCGGACATGACTGCCATCCGGTTGCGGAAGCTGACCAGGAACATGACGTGCACCACCACCCACAGAAACCACGCCACGAAGCCGCGCAGCTTGAGGCCGCGGATGTCGGCCACCGCCTTGTTGCGGCCGATGGTGGCGAGGGTGCCCTTGTCGCGGTAGCGGAAGGGCTCGCGCTCGGGCGCCGGCCGGCCGGCGGCAGCGGCTTCGGCCTCGTCGGCGATGATGCCGGCGACGTAGCGGCCGCCCTGGATCGCCCCCTGGGCGAGGCCCGGGACCATGGCGCCGGTCTCGGGGTCGACGGCGTGCGCCTGGTCGCCGATGACGAAGATCCGGTCGTGGCCGGGGATGCTCAGGTCGGGCTCGACCTTGACCCGGCCGGCGCGGTCGAGCTCCACGCCGAGGCTGCGGCCGAGGGGGGAGGCCTGAACCCCCGCCGCCCAGAACACGTTGTCGGCGTCGATCCGGTCCCCGCCCATGGTGACGCCGCCCTCGTCGATGGCGGTGACCTCGGTGCCCACCATCACCTCCACCCCGAGCTCCTCGAGGGCGCGGTGGGCATCCTTCGAGCAGCGCTCGTCCATGGCCGGCAGCACCCGGTCCTTGAGCTCGACCAGGACGACCCGGGCGGTGGTCGTGTCGATCATCTTGAAGTCGTGGGGGATGGCCTCGTGGGCGATCTCGGACAGGGCGCCGGCGAGCTCGACGCCGGTGGGGCCGGCGCCGACAACGACGAAGGTGAGCGCCGCCAGGCGGGCTTCGGGGTCCTGCTCGAGCTCTGCCGCCTCGAAGGCGAGCAGGAAGCGGCGCCGAATTTCGGTGGCGTCGTCGATGGTCTTCAGGCCGGGCGCATACGGCGCCCAGTGGTCGTTGGAGAAGTAGGAGTGGGTGGCGCCGGCGGCCAGCACCAGGACGTCGAAGCCGATGTCCCCGAGGTCGGTGCGGACCACCTCGCGCTCGGGGTCGACCTCCCGGGCCTCGGCCAGGACCACGGCGGCGTTGGCCTGCTTCTTGAGCACCTTGCGGATCGGGCTCGCGATGTCGGCGGGGCTCAGCGCGGCGGTGGCGACCTGGTAGAGCAGGGGCTGGAACAGGTGGTGGTTGCTGCGGTCGACGAGCACCACGTCCACGGGGGCGTCGGCCAGCGCCCGGGCAGCGTTGAGGCCGCCGAAGCCGCCGCCCACGATGACCACTCGGGGCCGCCCCGATCGATGCGCCTGCTGGTTCATGCTTAAGTTCCAACGCCCATGGCCGCTCGATGCTTCCCCGCGGATGCGGTTCGGCTAAGCTTCGGGCGGGCGATCGAAGGAGGCGAGCCGTGACCGACCTCGAGCTTCTGGACATGCTCCCCGAGGACCTGTTCGACGGCCGGGTGGTCTTCATCACCGGCGGCGGCAGCGGCATCAACCTCGGCATCGCCCGCGCCTTTGCCGCCCTCGGCGCCGATCTCGCCATCTGCGGTCGGTCGGCCGAGCGCCTGGAGGGTGCGGCGGCGGAGCTCGAGGCGTTCGGCGCCCACGTGGTGGCGGTGCCCGCCGACGTCCGGGACTTCGACGCCCTGGTCCACGCCATGGAGGCCAGCCGCGACGAGCTCGGGCCCCTGTCGGTGCTGGTGTGCGGCGCTGCGGGGAACTTCCCGTGCCCCGCCGAGCAGCTCAGCGCCAACGGCTTCAAGGCGGTGGTGGACATCGACCTGCTCGGCTCCTTCAACGCCTGCCGCGCCGCCTTCGAGCAGCTCGCCGAGACCCGGGGCTCGGTGACCTTCATCTCGGCCGGCCAGGCCTTCATCCCGTACCCCGCGCAGGTCCACGTGGGCGCCGCCAAGGCCGGGGTCGACCACCTCATGCGCAACCTCGCCCTGGAGTGGGGCCGCTACGGCATCCGCTGCAACTCCATCGCCCCCGGCCCCATCGAGGGCACCGAGGGGATGCGCCGGCTCGGCCCCGACGACCCGTCGGTGCACGACCGGCTCAAGGCCGCCATCCCCCTCGGCCGCTACGGAACGGTGGACGAGATCGGCGCCGCGGCGGTGTTCCTGGCGTCCCCGCTGGCGTCCTACATCACCGGCACCCTGCTTGTAGTGGACGGCGGCCAGAACCTGGCGGGCTCGGCACCCTTTGCGGCCCTGCTCGCGTCCGCCACGAGGCAGGAACGGTGATCGACCGACGGACCCACCCCCGAGGGGCCGCGATCGGGCGAAGGGCCCCAGCAGCTGGAGGGACACGATGATCGATGAGCGAACTTCACGTCGCCGGCATGGGCTTCCGCTGTGGTTCGTCGCCTTGCTCGCGGCAGCGGCGGGGTCGATCCTTGTCGCCGGCTTCTTCTTTCTCCACGAGCGGCTGCGCTCGCTCGAGGAGCAGATTGCGCACCGCCGTCCCATCGTCAAGGTCCCGGGGACGCCGGCGGCGCCGGCGCCGCTGGCGAGCGGGGCGCGGGCGGCCTACGTCCCGGCCTACTCCCACATCTACGCCCTGGGCGGCCGCTCGGTGCTGCTCGAGACCACCCTGAGCGTCCGCAACACGAGCCCTTCCGGCGCGCTGACGGTCCACTCGGTGCGCTACTTCGACACCGACGGCAACGAGGTCCGGAGCTTCCTCGACCAGCCCCTCGCGCTCGGCCCCCTGGCGACCGCCGAGTTCCTGGTGGAGTCCAAGGACACAAGCGGCGGCTCGGGCGCCAACTTCATCGTCGAGTGGAGCGCGGAGACGGCGTCGGAGGCGCCGATCATCGAGGCGGTCATGGTGGGCATGGACGGCGTCCACGGGCTGTCCTTCACCAGCCGTGCGGTGGATATCGTGACGCCGTGACCGGGGTATGATCGCGCCGTGACGTCGCCTGCGCCGTCGTCGCCACGACCGACTCGAGTGACCGCCGAGGTCATGAACGACCATCACGGGTGGCGCAACCGCCCTTGACAGCACGGGAACAGCAGTGACACCACCGAAGCTCGGGACAACCTTCGCCACCGTCGTCACCCTCGCCTTCGCCGCCTCGGCGGGGGCGGTGGAGCTCACCGGCCGGGTCGCGGCCGGGGTCGTGGTCGACCACCCCCGGGTCGCGGCCGCGCGGCTCGCCCGGGGCCCGGCCGTCGAGCCGGAGGACCTGCTGTTCGTCGCCTGGACGGCGCCCCTTGACGGCACCGCCGACCTCGGCGCGGCGGATGCCGTCCGCGACGCCGGGGCGCGGCCCTGGCTGCGGGCGGTGCTGACGACCCCGGCGCCGGTGGCCGACAACCTCGCCGGCCTCGAGGCCGAGCTCGCCGGCCTCGCGAGCCTCGCCGGGGCGGCCGGGGGCGAGGCCGTGATCCAGGTGCTGTGGGCGCCGGCCGCCGGTGAGCCATCGGTCCGGGACCACGGCTACGTGCTCAAGCGGGCCGCGGTGGCGGTGACCGGCGCCCTGACCGGGGCCACCTTCGCCGCCGGGCCGCTGCCCCGCGACCCCGAGAGTTTGGCCGCCCTCTACGCCGAGGAGGTGGCCGCCTACCTCGACGTGGTGGTGCTGGCCCCCGGCGCCGGCCTCGAGGCGGCGCTGGCCGCCGTCGCCGAGCTCGACCCCGGCAAGCCCGCCGCCGTGGACGCCCTCCCCTGGCCCGAGACCACGAGCGGCGCCGTCGCCTCGGTCGCGGCCGCTGCCGCGGCCGGGTTCGAGGTGGTCCTCCTCGACGCGGTCGCCGTCGCCGAGCCCGACCTCGCCCCGCTGGCGGTGGCGGCGCGGCAGCTCGAGGGCAGCCTGGTCGCCGACCCGTCGGCGGCGCCAACCGGCGCCGGCCCCGCCTGGGCCTTCGTCCGAGAGGACCTGTCGCTGCGGGTGGTGGCGGAGCCGGCGCCCGGCGCCGACCGGATGCGGCTGGTGTTCCCGGACCCGACCCTGCGCGGGGCGGAGCTGGTCGACCTCGCCACCGGCGAGGTGCGGCCGGTCACCGGCGTCCGCCGGGGCGGCGAGTTCGTGGTGGTGGTCGATCCCGCCCCCGAGCTGGCCCTGCTGCGGCTCGAGCGGGCCACCGTCGAGGAGCTCGACGCCTTCGGCGAGGAGATCGACGTCGGCGGCGGCCGCCAGATGCCGGTGGAGGAGATTCTGCGCCGGCTGCAGGCCTTCGAGGACGCCCAGCAGCGCCGCCTCGACCACTTCAGCGCGCGGCGCACCATGAACCTCCGCTTCCAGGGCCGCCAGGGCTCCATCGAGGTCACCTACGCCGGCGACGCCTTCTTCCGCGACGACACCTTCGACTGGGTGTGGTCGGAGTTCTACGTCGGCGGGGTCCGGTGGCGCTCGCGCAAGCTGCCCAAGGTGCCCCTCATCCAGCCCGAGAAGGTGGCCTCCCAGCCGATCCGGATCAAGCTCGAGAAGGACTACGCCTACCGGCTGCGCGGCACCGAGACCGTGGACGGCCGGGACTGCTGGGTGGTGGACTTCAAGCCGGTGGGATCGGTCGACGGCCGCAGCCTCTACCAGGGCACGGTCTGGGTCGACCGCGAGGTCTACGCCCGGGTCCGCACCCGCGCCGTCCAGATCGGTCTCGAGGGCGACGTGCTGTCCAACGAGGAGACCTACTTCTGGCGGCCGGTGGACGTTGCCGGCGAGCCGGTGGCGTGGTCGGACGACGCCTTCGTCCTGCCGCTAAGGGTCTCCGGCCAGCAGGTGTTCTCGATCCTCAACGCCACCGTGCCGGTGGAGGTGGAGATCCGGCTGGAGAACGTCCGGATCAACGGCGACGACTTCGAGGCCCGGCGGTCCGCGGCCCTGGCCTCCGACGCCACCATGCTCACCGACACCGACGAGGGTCTGCGCTACCTCAACCAGACCAAGTCCGGCGAGCGGGTGGTGGAGACCGAGTTCGACTCGAGCCGGCTGTTCCTGCTCGGCGGGGTGCTGTGGGACGAGTCGCTGGACTACCCGATCCCGGCGGTCGGGGTCAACTACCTCGACCTCGACTTCAAGGACAGCGGCGCCCAGCTCAACGTCTTCTTCGCCGGGGTGTTCCTGACCGCCAACATCGCCGACCCCGACTTCCTGGGCACCAGGTGGAACGCCGGCGCCAACGTCAGCGGCCGGGTCTTCCAGACAACCGACGAGCTCTACCGCGACGGCGAGGTGGTCCCCGAGGAGGAGGTGCGGCGGCGCTCCGGCAGCTTCAACCTCTTCGCCGGCCGGCCGATAGGCAAGTTCTTCTCCCTCGAGCTCGGTTACGAGGCGTGGTACCAGGGCTTCGACAGCTCGGACGAGACCGCCGACGACTTCGTGCTGCCCGAGAGCACCATCACCCACGGCTTCGAGGCGAGCCTCGACTACAACCGCGCCGGCTACCGGATCTCCGTCGGCGGCGAGCTCGACCACCGCGCGACCTGGGCGCCCTGGGGGCTGCCCGGCAACGACGAGTACGACCCCGCGCAGCAGGACTACCGGCGCTGGAAGCTGACCGCCGCCAAGACCTGGTGGCTGCCCGAGTTCCGCAAGATCAACCTGGCGCTCGAGTACCTGGACAGCTCCGACACCGACCGCTTCTCGGGCTTCGACTTCGGCCTCTTCGGCGACTCCACGGTGGGCGGCTACCAGAGCGGCCTGGTGCGGGCCGAGCAGGCCTGGGGCGGCCACCTCACGGTCGGGGTCAACTACCTGGAGCTGATCCGGCTCACCGCCAGCGCCGACGCCATGTGGGCCAGCAACGAGACCACCGGCCTCGACAACGAACTCCTGGCCGGCGTCGGCATCGGCGGCACCCTGGCCCTGCCCTGGCAGGTGCTGGTCAACTTCGACGTCGGCTACGCGGTCGCGGGCCCGGGCAAGGGCAACGTCGCGCTGCGGGTCTTCTTCCTCAAGCTCTTCCCCGGCAGCTAGCGGAGCCGCCTGGGCCGGGGGAAGAAGGCCGGGGTCGAGCGGATGTAGTCGGCGTAGCCGGGCTTGCGCTCGACGAGGGCGGCGTCGAGCATGGCGACCCCGGAGACCCGCAGCAGGGCGAAGGTGAGCACCGCCGGCCCGGCCAGGGCCAGCAGACCGCCGGATGGCAGGGCAAGGAGGCCGATGCCCCACCACAGAACCGCTTCGCCGAAGTAGTTGGGGTGGCGGGACAGGCCCCAGAGGCCGGATCTCAGCACCTCGCCCCGGTTGGCGGGGTCGGCCTTGAAGCGGGTGAGCTGGCGGTCGGCGACGGCCTCCCAGAGGAAGCCGGCGGCGAACAGGGCGAGCCCGGCCAGGTCGGCGGCGCGCAGGCCGAGCCGGGGCCCCGGGACCTGGGCCAGGACCACCGGCGACGACACCACCCACAGGGTCAGGGCCTGGAGCAGGAAGATCCTGAGGTAGGACACCCACCAGAACGAGCCGCCCGCCTCCTCGCGCCACTTGCGGTATCGGAAGTCCTCCCCGGCGCCGGCGTTGCGGGTGCCGATGTGGAGGGCCAGTCGCGCCGCCCAGAGGGCGACCAGGGCCAGGACCAGCAGGCCCCGCGAGGTCGGCGCCCCCGGCACCACCGCCAGGCCGACGGCCCCCACGAGAACGAAGCCCGGGCCCCAGGCGACGTCGACGATGTCGGCCCGGCCGAGGGCGAGGCTGAGCAGCCACAGGCCGGTGAAGGCGGCCACCGCGGCGGCCAAGCCGGGCAGGATCGGGTGCGGCCCCGCGACCAGAAGCGGACCGATCACCACCAGGGCGGCGACGAAGACGAGGGCGTTGCGGTCGGGCATGGGATCTCCTCCGGGCGCCGGAGCACACTTCGGAGCAAGCGGTCGAGGGCCCGCTCTATTTCCGACGCGCCGCGCCGGTGGCCGCTCGACGACGTGGAATTTCGGCACTTGTGCCGCCGGTTGCCTGAGGCGGGGACAGTCTCCCGACCACACACAAACTGAGCGCCCGCGCAGGGAGGCTCGAAGGGGACCACGGAGCGATGAGGATCGCGGTCATCGGAAGCGGCATCGCGGGGCTCGGCTCGGCCTGGTTGCTCAGCCGGCGCCACGAGGTGAGCCTGTTCGACGCCGACACCCGGCTCGGCGGCCACACCCACACCGTGGCCCACACGGCCGGCAGCCGCCGCCTCGCCCTCGACACCGGCTTCGTCGTCTACAACGAGCGCACCTACCCGTTGCTCACCCGCGCCTTTGCCGAGCTCGGGGTCGCGACCCAGGCGAGCGACATGTCGTTCTCGGTGAGCTCGGCCGACCCCGACCTGGAGTACGCCTCCCACGGCCTGCGCGGCCTGGTCGCGACGCCGTCCGCCCTGGCCTCGGCGGCCTACCTCAAGATGCTCGTCGACGTGGTGCGCTTCGGGCGTCGCGGCC
Organism: Candidatus Methylomirabilota bacterium; assembly: GCA_035464095.1. GTDB lineage: Bacteria > Acidobacteriota > Thermoanaerobaculia > Thermoanaerobaculales > Sulfomarinibacteraceae > JAHECW01. Next base: position 13,000 of record DATHSO010000191.1, read on the forward strand.
GCCGCCTGCTGGCCGGCCCGGGCGACCCCGACGCCACCATCGGCCAGCTCCTCGAGGAGGGACGCTTCGGCGAGACCTTCGCCCGCCTCTACCTGCTTCCCATGGTGTCCGCGATCTGGTCGTCGGGCACCGGGACCGCCGCCGACTACCCGCGCGACGCCCTGCTGCACTTCCTCGACAACCACGGCCTGCTCCAGGTCACCGGGCAGCCCGAGTGGCGGACGGTGGCGGGCGGCAGCTCGAGCTACGTCGCACCCATGATCCGGCCCCTGGGCGAGCGCATCTACCTAGGCCGGGCGGTGTCCGCCGTGCACCGGTCGGCCGACGGGGTGCGGCTGGTCCTGGACGACGGCTCGACCCACGACGCCGAGGGGGTGGTGATCGCGGCCCACGCCGACCAGGCCCTGGCCATGCTCACCGAGCCCACCGCCGCCGAGCGGGAGCTGCTCGGAGCCTGGCGCTACTCGGTCAACGACACCTGGCTGCACGCCGACGCCTCGCTCATGCCCCGCCGCCGCGCCGCCTGGGCGTCGTGGAACTACCTGATCGGCGACGGCAGCGGCGCCGCGGCCTCCCTGACCTACCACCTCAACCGCCTCCAGCGGCTCGACGAGGACCGCGACTACCTGGTGTCCCTCAACCCCGCCCGCGAGCCGGCCCCCGACACGGTGATCCGGCGCCTCACCTACACGCACCCCGTCTACACGGCCGACAGCGTCCGGTCCCAGAGCGACCTGCCGGGCCTCAACGGCACGAACCGCACCTGGTTCTGCGGCGCCTACTTCGGCAACGGCTTCCACGAGGACGGCCTGCGCTCGGCGGTGGCGGTGGCCGCCGACCTCGGGGTCTCCTGGCCGTGACCGCCTCGGCCCTCTACGTCGGGCGGGTGCGGCACCGCCGCTACGGCCGCCCCGAGCACGGCTTCGAGGTCCGCGTGTGGCACGCCCTCGTCGACCTCGACGAGCTGCCCGAGCTCGACCGGCGCCTGCGCCTGTTCTCCCACAACCGCTTCAACCTCACCGGCTTCGACGACCGCGACCACCTGGGTGCCTCCCGGGCGCCGGTGCGGACCAAGCTCGAGTCCTGGCTCGGCCACCAGGGTGTCGACACCGACCTCGGCTCGGTCGCCCTGCTCACCCACCTGCGCGTCCTCGGCGGGGTCTTCAACCCGGTGTCGTTCTTCTTCTGCCGCGACCGGGAGGGCCGGCTCCGGCACGTGGTGGCCGAGGTCAACAACACCTTCGGCGAAACCTTCTGCTACCTGCTCGAGGTCGACGGTTCGGTGGTGCGGCACGAGGCGGACAAGGTCTTCCACGTGTCGCCCTTCCAGCCTGTGACCGGGCGCTACCGTTTCCGGGTCTCCCCGCCGGGGGAGCGCCTGACGGTCCACATCGACCTGCTGCGCGACGGCGAGCGGGTCTTCGACTCGACCCTCGGCGCCGAGCGCCGCGAGCTGAGCTCCCGGTCCCTGGCGGCGACCGTGCTGCGGCACCCCCACACCGGGTTGAGGACCCTGGCGCTCATCCACTACCAGGCGCTGCGGCTATGGTTCAAGAAGGCGCCGTTTCACCCGAAGCCGGAGCTCCCGGCAGGGGCATGGAGAACCCGTCATGGCTGAGACCCGACCCCGAGAAGGCGCTGCGCAGGAGGCGCTCCGGCCTGTCCGTGCCACTCTCGACCGCGCCGTCGAGACCCCCGCCCGCCTGACCGGCCGAGGAGCCCGGCCCCTGGCGGCCCGAGTCCTGCTCGCCCGCCTCGAGCGCATCCGGCGGGGCCACCTGCGCGTCGTCCTGCCCGATGGCGAGACCGTGACCTTTGCCGGTCGCGACGGCGGCGCGGCCCCCGTGCTCGAGCTCGAGGTCCACCGCTGGCGCTTCTTCTCCCGGGTGCTCAGGGGCGGCGACGTGGGGGCCGGCGAGGCCTTCGTCGACGGCGACTGGGACTCGCCCGACCTGGTCGGCCTGACCAGGCTCTTCCTGGACAACGAGGCCGAGCTGGCGCCGCCGGGCCTTCTCGGTGCCGCCGGCCGGGCCCGCGATCGCGTTCGCCACGTGCTGCGCAGCAACACCCGCTTCCAGGCGAGGCGCAACATCCACGACCACTACGACCTCTCCAACGAGCTCTACGCCCTGTTCCTCGACGGCACCATGACCTACTCGTCGGCGCTCTTCGACCGCCCCGGTCTCGACCTCGAGGCGGCCCAGCTGCGCAAGTACCAGAGGCTCGCCGAGTGGGCCGCGATCCGCCCGGGGGACCACGTGCTCGAGATCGGCTGCGGCTGGGGAGGCTTCGCGGCCTTCGCCGCCTCGGAGCTCGGCTGCCGGGTCACCGGGATCACCCTGTCCGAGGAGCAGGCCGCCCTCGCCCGCCGTCGGGTCGCCGACCGGGGCCTGGCCGACCGGGTCCGGATCCGGGTCGTGGACTACCGCGAGCTGGCGGGCAGCTTCGACGCGGTGGTCTCCATCGAGATGCTCGAGGCGGTGGGCCACCGTTTCCTCGACGGCTTCTTCGCGGCCTGCGACCGGGTGCTGAAGCCCGGTGGACGGATGGCGCTGCAGACCATCACCATCCCGGACCAGGTCTACCACCGCTACCGGCGGGGCACCGACTGGATTCGCAAGCACATCTTCCCCGGCGGCCACCTGCCGTCCCTGGGCGCCATCCAGGGGGCGCTGGCGAGACGGACCGGCCTGGTGGTCGACCGCCTCGACAACATCGCCGCCGACTACGCGGCCACTCTCGCCGAGTGGCAGCGGCGCTTCAATGCCGCGAGCCGGGAGGTCCTGGCCCTCGGCTTCGACGAGCGCTTCATCCGCACCTGGAGCTTCTACCTCGCCACCTGCGAGGCGGCCTTCCGCCACCGCCAGATCGGCGTCCTCCAGCTGGCGCTGGGCCGGGCCGCCGCCGCCGCGGAGCCGGGGCGGTGAGCTGGGCCGTCGAGCTCGCCGAGCGGCGGGTGCTCCCCGACCCGGTGGTGCGGGCGGGGATGCGCCGCATCCTCGGCCGCCGGCTCCACCAGGAGTGGCGGCGCGACGTGGAGCTGGGCGGCCGGGCCCTCCACCGCTTCGTCGAGGAAATGCGCTCGTCACCGGTGGCTGTGGCCACCGACGATGCCAACCGGCAGCACTACGAGCTGCCCGCCGAGTTCTTCGAGGCCGTCCTGGGGCCCTACCTGAAGTACTCCAGCGGCCTGTGGACCGACGACGTCCACGAGCTGGCGAGGGCCGAGGAGCGGATGCTCGAGCTGACCTGCGAGCGGGCCGGGATCGCCGACGGCATGGAGGTCCTCGACCTGGGCTGCGGCTGGGGCTCCCTGAGCCTGTGGATCGCCCGCCACTACCCGGGCTGCCGGGTGCTGGCGGTCTCCAACTCGCGGACGCAGGCGGAGTTCATCCGTGCCCGCTGCCGCGCCGAGGGCCACCAGCGGGTCGAGGTCGTCACTGCCGACATGAACGACTTCGCCACCTCGCGCCGCTTCGACCGGGTGGTGTCGGTGGAGATGTTCGAGCACATGCGGAGCTGGCCGCGCCTGTTCGAGCGGGTGGCGGGCTGGCTCGAGCCCGGCGGCGCCTTCCTCCAGCACGTCTTCTGCCACGGCCGCTTCGCCTACCACTACGAGGACGAGGGCGAGGCCGACTGGATGGCCCGGTACTTCTTCACCGGCGGCATCATGCCGTCGGCGGACCTGCCGCGGCGCTTTCCCGAGCACCTCGAGGTGGTCGAGCAGTGGCGGGTCAACGGCCTCCACTACAGCCGGACCCTCGATGCCTGGCTGGCCAACATGGACCGCGAACGGGAGCGGCTGATGCCGGTCTTCAACGCCACCTACGGCATCGACGCCGGGCGCTGGTTCGCCCGCTGGCGAATGTTCTTCATGGCCTGCTCCGAGCTGTTCCGGTATCGCGGCGGCACGGAGTGGTTCGTGATCCACACCCTGATGCGTCCGCGGGACGCCCGGTGAGGGCGGGACGGTGGCGCGCTGCTACCCCGTGGTCGTCGGTCTCGCAGTGGCGGCCGCCCTGCTTGCAGGCGCCGACGGTGGAGGGCTCATGACGATCTTCGACTTCGCGCGGGGCGACGAGCCGTGGCCGAGCATCAACGACGGCGTCATGGGCGGGGTCTCCGACGGCGAGATGGTGGTCGCGGGCGGCATCGCCACCTTCAGCGGCAAGGTCTCGTTCGACAACAACGGCGGCTTCGCCTCGGTGCGCTCCCGACCGCGGCTCCGGAACCTGTCGGGATACGAGGGCGTGGTGGTCCGGGTCCGCGGCGACGGCCACCGTTACGGCCTGCGGCTGCGCACCGACGCCGCCTTCGACGGGGTCAGCTACCAGGCGCCGATCGAGCCGCCGGCGGGGGAGTGGGCCGACATCGCCGTCCCCTTCGGCGACTTCGAGCCGGTCTACCGCGGCCGGGTGCTGTCCGACCACCCGCCCCTCGACCCCTCGCGCATCACCACCTTCGGCTTCATGATCAGCCGCCAGGAGGGTCCCTTCCGGCTCGACATAGCCGCCATCGCCGCCTACCCCGAGGCCGCGGCGCCGGCGGCGAGCTCGTAACCGCGGTCTTCTGCAACCCGATCGACAGCGAGGAGCGGACCGGGTCCTTCGGGAGGACGCGCTCGGTGACGCGGTGATCCCTTTTCTCGGCCGATGTCGTCTGGAGATACAGGGGGACCGAAGCTGTCCAGCGGCCGATCGGGGTCACGGGCGGGCGTCCCCGCGATGGGGAGACCTCCATGAAGGCACTCGAGAGGGTTCGTTTCGCGTTCATCGTGATCGCGGCGCTGGTCGTCGGGTTCGTGCCGTCGTCGGCCTCGGAGCAGGTCGCGATGGTCAAGGACATCGCCGCCGGGCCGGGCACCATGCCCGGCGACCCCAGGAACCTGCGGGCGCTCGACGGCAGCGTGGTGTTCTTCGCCGACGACTTCGCCCACGGCTTCGAGCTCTGGGCAACCGACGGGACCGCGGCGGGGACCTCCCTGCTGCGCGACATCCGCCTCGGTCCCTATGGGTCGATGACGAGCAACTCCGAGAGCTGCGTGATGGGGGGGGAGCTCTTCTTCGTGGCCGACGACCAGGAGTGGGGCGACGAGCTGTGGAAGACCGACGGCACGCCGAGCGGCACGGTGCGGGTCTCCGACGCCTACCCCGGCTACAGCTACTCGGACGTCAATTACCTGACCACCGTCGGCGACAGGGTTTTCTTCTGCGCCTCGAGCCCGGGCCTCGGCCAGGAGCTCTGGGTGACCGACGGCACCCAGGCCGGGACGAGCCTGGTCATGGACATCAACCCGGGCGACGGCTCGTCGTGCGGCGGGGGTGCGGTCGACCTCGGCGGAGTGCTGCTCTTCACCGCCAGCGATGGCGTTCACGGCTCCGAGCTGTGGCGCAGCGACGGGACGCTCGCCGGGACCTTCATGGTCAAGGACATCAAGCCCGGCAATCCCGGCAGCGATCCGAGCGGCACCTACGTCCACGACGGTGTCGCCTACTTCTCGGCGGACGACCCCACTGCCGGCGACGAGCTCTTCAGGAGCGACGGCACCGAGGCCGGTACGGTGCTGGTGAAGGACATCAACCCGGGCTCCGCGAGCTCCTACGTCCAGGCCCTCGCCTCGTCGGGGGGCACCCTCTTCTTCGTGGCCAGCGACGGCGTCACCCCCTACGAGCTGTTCAAGACCGACGGGACCGGACCCGGCACGGTGCTGGTGAAGGACATCAACCCGGGCTCGAGCGGGTCCTCCCCGAGCCAGCTGACCGACCTCGGCGGCACGCTCCTCTTCGCCGCGTCGAGCGGCAGCGGGCGGGAGCTCTGGAAGAGCGACGGCACCGGAGCAGGAACCGTGCAGGTCAAGGACCTCTGGCCCGGCGCGGGTTCCTCCAACCCGGCCTCCCTGACTCCGGTGGACAGCGAGCTGTACTTCTCCGCCCAGACCTCGGCCACCGGCAACGAGCTGTGGAAGAGCGACGGCACCGAGGCCGGGACGGTGCTTGTGGCGGACATCTCGCCGGGCGCCGATCACTCCTACCCGAGGGATCTCGCCGCCGTCGGGGGCGCGCTGGCGTTCTCGGCGGAGGATGCGGACGATGTGAGGCGGCTGTGGGTCAGCGACGGAACCGGCCCTGGCACGGCGATGCTCGAGTACGGCGAGCTGGCGGCATCGGGCGACCCGTCCGACCTGGCGCCCCTCGGTGACCGCGTCGTGTTCTCGGCCTGGGAGGCTGCGACCGGGCACGAGCTGTGGGTCAGCGACGGAACCGAGGTGGGGACGAGCCTCGTCGAGGACATCGCGCCCGGCCCGTCGGGGAGCACTCCCTTCTTCATGACATCGCTCGGTGGGTCGGTCGTGTTCGTCGCCGACGACGGTGTCGCCGGCCAGGAGCTCTGGATCACCGATGGCACGTCCGCAGGCACCTCGATGATCAAGGACATCAACCCCGGCTCGAGCCACGCCCTGCCGCAAGACCTGGTGGTCCTGGGCGATAGAGTCGTGTTCGCCGCCCGCGATCCGTCGGTCAACCCCTGGGTCACCGACGGGACCGAGGCCGGGACCGTCAAGCTCACCGCCTCGTGCAGCAACGCCATCGACTTCTACTCCGACGGCTCCACGGTCTACTTCTCGTGCTATGCCAGCGCAGTGGGCGCCGAGCTCTGGAAGACCGACGGGACGCCGGCGGGAACGACGATGGTCAAGGACATCGTGGCCGGGCCGTCGTCGTCGAATCCCAAGCACTTCGGAGCGGTTGGCGGCGTCGTGTACTTCAGCGTTGTGTACGACTCGGAGCTCTGGAGGACCGACGGCACGCCGGCCGGAACCCAGCTGGTGAGCACCATCGCCGCCGGGACCAACTTCCCCTACGGCTTCACCGAGCTCGGCGGGGCGGCGTTCTTCAGGGCGTTGGGCGACGGCGGCAGCGAGCTGTGGACGAGCGACGGCACCGCGGCCGGGACCGTCCAGGTCATCGACCTAGCTTCCGGGGGCGGCAACTCGTACCCCTCTTACCTGACCCCCTTCAACGGGCAGCTGCTGTTCCTCGCCAACGACGCGGTCAGCGGCGGTGAGCTCTGGATCACCGACGGGACCGCCGCCGGCACGGTCCAGGTCGTCGACCTGGCGCCCGGTGCCGTCGGCACACCGCTCGCCGACCGCTTCGAGCCCTACCCGGTCTTCAACGGCTCGGCCTGGCTGGCGGCCCACGACGGTCTCACCGGCTCCGAGCTGTGGAAGACCGACGGCACCTCCTCGGGGACGCTGCAGGCGCTGGACGTCAATCCCGGTGCCGACTCGTCGTCGCCGGATGAGTGGACCCGCGCCGGCCGCCGGCTGTTCTTCGCCGCGGACGACGGGATCCACGGCCGCGAGCTGTGGAGCGCGGTGGTCGCCGCCGACCTGGCGATCACCAAGGACGACGGTCTGAGCGCCGTCGAGCCCGGGCAGACCGCGACCTACACCATCACCGCGACCAACAGCGGGCCCTCCGACGACCCTGCTGCGCACATTGTCGACCTCTTCCCGGCGGGGCTCGACTGCAGCTGGACCTGCGCGGCCAGCGGCGGCGCGTCGTGTGCCGCCGGCCCGGTGGTCGGCGACATCGACGACACCGTCGGCCTTCCCGTCGGGGGTGCGGTGACCTACACTGCCGGCTGCACGGTGCTGGCCACGAGCGGTGTGATCAGCAACACCGCCACCGTCGCCACCTCCCCCGACGTCGAGGACCCCGAGCCCTCCGACAACACTGCCACCGACGACACCACGGTCGTCGAACGCGACTTCGGCGATGCGCCGGACCCCTCCTACGAAACTCTGATGGCCTCCGACGGCGCCCGCCACGGGCTGGGCTCCGGCCTGTTCCTGGGCTTCACCGTCGACGCCGAGCTCGACGGCCAGCCGACGGCGAGCGCCGACGGCGACGACCTCGACGGCACCGACGACGAGGACGGCGTGGTCTTCACATCGGGTCTCGGCAGAGGGCTCGAGGCATCGCTCGAGGTCACGGCGTCGGGAGCCGGGCTGGTCAACGCCTGGGTCGACCTCAATGCCGACGGCGACTGGCACGATGCCGGGGAGCAGGTCTTCATCGATCGACCGGTGGTCGCTGGCGTCAACGTGCTGGGCTTCCCGGTCCCGGCCGGCGCGACACTGGGCACGACCTTCGCCCGCTTCCGTCTCGACTCGGCCGGAGGTCTGGCTGTCTCCGGCTACGCCGCGGACGGCGAGGTCGAGGACCTCGTGGTCGACATCGTCGAGGGCCCGGACCTCCTGGTCGACATGACAGCGTCGGTGGAGCCGGCTCCGTCCGGCAGGCCCTTGACCTACACCGTCACGGTGACCAACAACGGGCCGCTTCCCGCGAGCTCGGTGACGCTGAGCGACACGTTGCCCGCCGAGCTGAGCTTCGTCGGGTCGACGCCGGGACCGCCCGACTGCAGCTTCGCAAGCGGCACCCTGACCTGCGATCTCGGCTCCATGGCGGCGCTGGAGAGCATCCAGGTCACCGTCGAGACCGTCCTCGGCCACCCGGTGTGGGGCTCGTTCAGCAACACCGCCTCGGTGACGGCGGCGGAGCTCGACCCGATCACCGCCAACAACGCGGCCACCGTCGACACCCGAATCGCCGTCTTCGTCGACGGCTGGGAGACCGGCGACCTGGGCGCGTGGTCGTTGTCCAGCGGCGACTGAAGCAGGGTCCGGGAGAGGGCGGACCGGTCGCGACCGCGCCGTCACGTGCAGGGCAGGAAGCGGACCGTGGACTCGAGCTCCTCGAGGACCTCGGCCACCTCAGGGACGCTCTCCGCCAGCCACCGACGCCAGGGCGAGGGCGAAGTAGCCGTCCTCCGAGCAGAACCAGTGGCGCGGGGTGAAGCCGGCGCCGGCCAGCAGCGCCGCCGCGCTGTCGCGGGTGAACTTGCGCGAGATCTCTGTTCGGATGCGCTCGGCCCGGCGGATGTCCAGCACCATGTCGAAGCCCTCGAGGCACACCCGCAGGTCGCGGCGTGCCTCGAGGTACATCTCGATCTGGCTGGCCGCAGCGTTGAAGATCGCCACGTGCTCGAAGTCGGCGGGGTCGAAGTCGCCGCCGACCTCGCGGTTCACCACGTCGAGGATGTTGCGGTTGAACTCGGCGGTGATGCCGGCCCGGTCGTTGTAGGCCGCCTCCAGGACCGCCACCGGCTTGACCAGGTCGACCCCGAGCAGGAACCAGTCGCCGTCGGCTAGCCGCTCGCGCAGGCGGCGGAGCAGGGAAACGCCGGCAACCGGCGTGAAGTTGCCGATGGTGCTGCCCAGGAAGGCGGCGAGGCAGCCGGGCGAGGGCTGCAGCGAGGCCAGGCTGCGGGTGTAGTCGCAGAGCACGCCGTCCACCCGGACGCCGGGGAACTCGTCGGCCACCGAGGCGGCCTCGTCGAGGGCGTAGCGGCTGATGTCGAGCGGTGCATAGCGCAGCTCCGGCTCCTCCCTGACCAGTGCGCCGATCAGTGCGCGCGTCTTGCGGGCGGTGCCGGACCCCAGCTCCACGAGCTCCGAGGCCCTCGTGATGCGCGCGATCTCGCTGGCCCGCTCGTCGAGCAGGCGCTGCTCGGTCCGGGTCGGGTAGTACTCGGGCAGGTCGCAGATGGCGTCGAACAGGGCCGACCCCCGGTCGTCGTAGAAGTACTTGCTGGGGATCGACCGGGGGCGCGCGGCGAGACCGCGGCGGATATCCTCAGGTGCCGGGCCACCGTGCCGCTCGGGCGGCCTCACGCCTCGGCTCTGCCGGGCTTCGATCTGTGGGCTCTCCATCTGGGGCGCCATGCACGTCCCTTTCGAGCGACTCGCTGTTACGGGCTCGACGGTCGTTTCCACGACTAACCCGGGGACGAGGGTCGTTCTTCCGATCTGCGGCGGAGGACGTCCGTGATGGCAAATCGACCTCGAGCACCGGGAAAGCCAGCCGCGATCGAGCCGAGCCTCCGGCCCAGCCGGGGACCCCGTGGGGTCCCGTGGCTGGGCCGTGTGGTTGGTCACCGGACCGCACGGCCGGAGCCGTCGCGGTCCGCGAAGGCCCGGCACGCGTCAGTCGCGGGCACCGATCTGGCCGCGGACCTCGCCGCCCGGGTAGGTCGTGGTGTGCGCGTTGACGTACAGGGCGCCGGTGCGCAGCGCCGACACGAACGCCGGGAAGTCGCCCGCGAACGGACCGCCGTCGAGGTCGCTCTCGTCGAGCGTGATCTCGATCTCGATCTCGTCGTCGTCGCAGTCGCCGCTGTCGTCGTCACAGTCGTCGTCGCCTCGGTCGGCGCCGTGGCGCCAGCCCTGGGATTCGCAGTTGCCGTTGCCGGGGTTGTCACAGTCGTCGGTCGGGTACAACGTGGCCACGATCGGGCCGTTGACACCGGGATCACCGAGGTGGATGTGGGCGGCCGTGAAACCGTACAGGTCCTTGATCTTGAGCTTGACCTTCAGGCGATGATTGCCCTCGAGCTTGAGTCGTGCCTCACCGTGGGCGTCCGAGTCTGCCGGCGGAGCTTCCGCGAAGCCGCTCAGGTCGGTCGAGAACTGCCGGCTGCGTTCGTCGCCGAGGCCGACCACGGTCAGTCGGGCCACCGGTCCGGTCCAGGCGTGCTGGGCCCCGAGATCGCCGACGAGGGCGATTCCCGGATGGAGCGCCACCGGCTGGTGCGGAACCGAGTCGACGGCCACGTTCTCGTTGCCGTTCGGGTCGCCCGCGAGGACGACCGGGCCGAGGGCGCTGCAGGGATCCGGCAGGTCGCCGCTGAGCTCCGTGTTGTCCTCGCTGCCGGCGTCGAAGCCGAGGAGCCGGTAGGTGTCGCCTCCCTTCGGCAGCTTGATGCGGTCGACGCCGCTGAGCCCGTCGTTGGTGCACACCAGCATGGTCACCAGCGACAGCCGGTCGCCGCCGCGGGCCTGGATGTCGACGGTGGCGCGGTCGGTGAAGCCGCCCGCGCTCGAACCGGCCGGTACCAGAGGTGCTCCGAAGTCGACGACCTCGTTGACTCCGTGCAAACCGAGCAGGAGCTGGACCAGGGGCTGTTGGTCGCCGTTCTCGGCGAGCAGCTCGGCCTCGGCCGAGACCGGCTGCCCCACCTCGAAGAGAACGTGGTTGGGTCGGTGGGTCGCTGCCACCGGGGGTGACAGCGGCTGGCCCGACGTGAGGTTCTCGAGGGTTACGCGGTACATGTCGGCATCGCTGGCGTCGGTTGGAGACGCCACGATCGAGCACAATGCTGCGATGACCAGGGCTGCCAGGGGAACGGGGCGGATGTGATGGTCCATGGAGCTTCCCTCGCCTTCGGCCCTTCCCGACCGTGAGCCCCCGCTGCGACGGCGGCGGGCTCCGAGCTCACGATCTGCGGGCTGAGGTTTTCTTCACTCATGGATCATGAGTCCGCGTTGCAATCTCATGCTCTGGGGCGTCGCCTGATCGCGACCGGGGGCGGTGTCGGATATCTCGATCGACGCGCCCGGCGGTGACGCGGCCACGATTCGAGGCCGAGCGTCGGGCTGCTCCCCACCTACCTGGTAGCCGTGGGGCCGAACCCGCCGCTGCTCCCGCTCTGATCGGCGGCTGCGGGCGACGCTGTCCGTGCCGGCCGGGATTCGCTAGACTCGGGGCCGAGGAGGCGCGACATGGACGTCGTCCTGCTGTCCCGCATTCAGTTCGCCCTCACTATCGCCTTCCACTACATCTTCCCGCCGCTCACCATCGGCATGGGCATCGTGCTGGTCTTCCTCGAGGGCCGGTACCTGCAGACCGGCAAGAAGATCTACGAGACGGCCGCCAGGTTCTGGACCAAGATCTTCGCCCTCAACTTCGCCATCGGCGTCGCCAGCGGCATCGTCATGGAGTTCCAGTTCGGGACCAACTGGGCGACCTACTCGCGCTTCGTGGGCGACGTCTTCGGCTCGGCCCTGGCCGCCGAGGGGATCTTCGCCTTCTTCCTGGAGTCGGGCTTCCTGGCGGTGCTGGTCTTCGGCTGGGACCGGGTGTCGCCGAAGATGCACTTCTTCTCGACCCTGATGGTCGCCCTGGGCTCGATCTTCTCGGCGGTCTGGATCGTGGTCGCCAACAGCTGGCAGCAGACCCCGGCCGGCCACCACATCGTGCCGGTGCTGCGCGACGGCAAGCAGCTTCTGATCGGCGGCGAGCCGGTGTTCCGGGCCGAGATCGTCGACTTCTGGGCGTTGGTCTTCAACCCCTCGACCGTGCACCGGCTGGGCCACGTCCTGATCGGGGCCTTCATCGTCGGCGCCTTCTTCATCATGAGCATCTCGGCCTACTACCTGCTGCGCGGCCGCCACCTGGAGTTCGCCAAGCACTCCTTCGCCGGGGCGCTGCTGCTGGCCACCGTCTCGTCCCTGGCCGCCCTGGTGTCGGGCCACCTCCAGGCCGACATGGTCTACCACCATCAGCCGGCCAAGCTCGCCGCCTTCGAGGGCCACTTCGAGACCGGGCCGGCCGACATGAGCCTGGTGGGCTGGCCGGACGCCGAGGCCGAGGTGGTCCGCTTCAACCTCGCGGTGCCGGGCGGCCTGAGCTTCCTGCTCCACTGGGATCCAGCGGTGCCGGTGGTCGGCCTCGACCGTTTCCGGCCCGACGACCGGCCGCCGCTGCTCATCCCCTTCGCCACCTACCACCTCATGATCGGGCTCGGCATGGCCTTCATCGCCGTCACCCTGCTCGCCTGCTTCCTGCTCTGGCGTGGTCGGCTGTGGGAGACGCGGTGGCTGCTGTGGGTCTTCGTGTTCGCGGTGGTGGGCGCCATGGTCGCCAACCAGGTCGGCTGGGTCGCGGCCGAGGTCGGCCGACAGCCCTGGATCGTCCACCCGCCGGTGGCCTGGACCGACGGCGGCGACCTCGTGGTCGGGCCGAGCGGCGTCGTCGAGTACGACGAGAAGCTCGGCCTGCGCACCACCGACGCGGTCAGCCCCAACGTGACCGCCGGGCAGGTGCTGGGCTCGGTGATCGGCTTCGGCCTGATCTACCTGCTGCTCGGCGCGGTCTGGGTCTTCGTCCTGGACCGCAAGATCCGCCAGGGGCCCGAGCCCCCCGACAAGGACCGGGAGAAGGACCTGGTCGAGGCCGCCACCGCCCTGCAGAAGCGGGCGAGCGGGATGACCGGCGACCGGCGGGGCGCCGCCGACGAGACGGCGTGAGGAGGGCGGCATGGACTTCGAGACCCTGAGCGTTATCTGGTTCTTCATCGCGGGCGTCCTGCTCGCCGGCTACGCAGTCCTCGACGGCTTCGACCTCGGCGTCGGCATCCTCCACCCCTTCGTCGCCCACGACGACACCGAGCGGCGGATCTCCATGAACTCCATCGGCCCGCTGTGGGACGGCAACGAGGTCTGGCTGGTGACCTTCGGCGGCGTCCTGTTCGCGGCCTTCCCCAACGCCTACGCCACGGTGTTCTCGGGCTTCTACGTCGCCTTCATGCTGCTGCTGTTCGCGCTCATCTTCCGGGCCGTGTCGTTGGAGTTCCGCAGCAAGAACCGGTCCCGTGCGTGGCGGCGGTTCTGGGACTGGGGCTTCTTCTCGGGCTCGGCGCTGGCCACCCTGCTGTTCGGGGTGGCGGTGGGCAACGCCGTCCACGGCCTGCCCCTGGACGCCGAGGGCAACGTCCTCGCCTCGGTCCTCGAGCAGCTCAACCCCTACGCCGTGCTGGTCGGGATCATGACCGTGTCGCTGTTCGCCCTCCACGGTGGCCTCTACCTCTACCTCAAGACCGAGGGCGAGTTCCAGCACCGGCTGCGCGACTGGATGTGGCGCTCGTGGGGCTTCTTCCTGGTCACCTTCATGCTGACCACGGTCTACACGGTGGCCGAGGTGCCGCGGGCGACCCTCAACTTCGAGCGCTTCCCGGCCCTGGTGGTGGTGGTGATCGCGGCCGTCCTGGCGGTGGCCAACATCCCGCGCTGCCTGTACTGGGACCGCCCGGGGCAGGCCTTCATCTCGAGCATCGTGACCATCGTGTCCCTGGTGGCGCTGTTCGGGGCCGCCCTGTTCCCCAACCTGGTGACCGCGAGCAACGACCCGGCTCTGAGCGTGACGATCTACAACGCCGCCTCGAGCGCCAAGACCCTGGGCATCATGCTGCTGATCGCCGTCATCGGGATGCCCTTCGTGCTCGCCTACACCGGCATCATCTACTGGACCTTCCGGGGCAAGGTCGAGCTCGGCGAGCACTCCTACTGACGATTCGTTGCCGGACGGTTCGCCGGGCGAACCGCGCAACGAATCGTGGTCGGGCCGCGGCGGCCCGAAACGGGCCTCGTTTCCTGTAGCGGTCGCCGGCCCTGACTGCCCGGACGGCAGCGACGATGGCGGGGCGCTCGAGCGATCGATCCGCGCCCACTCCCGGGGGCTCCGGCCTCCGCCCGAGTCCGTTCAGTCCGGGTGGCGGCCGCGCCGGGATGCGGCCGGGGATGGTCGCCGTTGTCCAGACCGCCGGCCACTGGCCGAGTGGCACCCGCACGTCCATGCGCTGGTGTCGCGCGGCGGTTGGACGCAGGACGGGAGGCGGCAGATCGGTTTTCGGTCGGCAGAACCACGAGGTCTCGCGGACCGGGTGCCTGGCTCCAACGTCGTTCGCCGCGAACAAAGGTGCGTTCCTGGCATCCCCTTGGAACGGGTCTGATCTTCCTCGACGGGTTCGAGCTCGGGGACATCACGGGGTGGTCCGACACGGTGGAATGAACGTCGGTACCATCCGTCGATCTCTACCTTGAGCGAGGCGATCCGCCTCGTCAAGGAGGCGATCGAGGCCGCCTGGATGGAGCTGCCGGGGCCGATCTACCGCGCCCGCACCGAGCCTTTCCAGGCGGACAGACCGTCGCGTCCGACCACCAAGCCCGAACTCGAGCTCTGCTCCGACATCTCCCTCAGGGGCGACCCGATCATCGAGCAGATCGACGAGGAGTGCGAGGCCTCCGACGACCAGAGCGACCCGCTCGACAGCTCCGCCCCGAGGGAGAGCGCGGAGCCTCGACGGGCCCGCGGTCCGAAGCGGTGACGCCGTCGGCGCACCGGCGGGAGTCCGCGGCGATCACAGCGTGATCTCGTCGGCATAGATCAGCCGCTGCTCCCACACCGGCGGCGGCGGTACGATGCCGATGAAGCCGAGGTCGGCCGGGTCGCCCGCCAGGCGTTCCCACTCCTCGACGACGACACGCCACCCGGGCTGATCGCCGGGACGCTGCAGCGGGATGTCCTCCGGCGCCGTCAGCTCGCCGACCCACGCGGCCTCCCACGCGGTCTCGCCGAACCCGCGAATGACGAGCTCGACGGCGGAAACGTTCTCCCAGCCGAGGTCGGTCGGGATCTCGGGGTCGCGGCGCTGCAGGCGGGCGACGACCGTGCGGTTGGTGGCGACCGCGTCGACGAGCTCCTCGAAGGTTGGCGGCTGTCGGAGGAAGCCGAGCCCGCGACGGCCGGGCACGGTGCGTAGTCCGACGGGTCCGCTCATGACGACGCGCACGTGGCGGACGTCGGTGCGGCTGACGCTGGTGGTGCGCTCGGGGGTCAGCTGCACGAAGTCGCAGCGCACGTGCTTCGACAGGTGGCAGCCGGCGATGCTGTCGGGCTGGTAGCGGGCGACCGCGAGACGGACGAACGGCCAGAACGAGTCGCCGGGTTCGATGGCGACGTCGACGTACCACATGTTCCGGTCGGCGCTGAACTGGGGCCGGTAGCCGAGGACCGTGACGCTTCGGTTCTGAGAGTCGGCCGCGAGCCTGTGGGTGCCGGGAGGGACGACCGGCAGTGCGTCACCGGGGTCGTCGTCGAGGCCCGTCACCCGCAGCAGGTTGTCGAGCTCGAGGAACATCGCTCGCCGTTCGACCGGGGCGCTCAGCCACACCGGATCGGCGCCCCACTGGCTGACCACCGTGTGGTGGTTGGTATCGTCGCCGCCGGGCGCGAGCAGCACGCCGAGCAGCTCGTCCTCGCCGGAGGAGAACCACGGCCGCTCGAGGTACAGCCGGACACCGGCGCGGCGGCGGCGCCGCACCGCGACCGGTTGCTCGGGCTCGGTGCCGGACTCCCAGCGGAACAGCGGCAGCACCGAGTGCACGATCGGCGGAGCGGGAAGCGCCGAGCTCGGCACCGACACCACGACCTCGGGACCGACGACGCTCTGACCGTCGTCCACCGGGAGATCGTTGCCGTTGCCGGCGGGGGCGAGGGTCTGCGGGTCGAAGTACTCGGGGAAGCGTGTTGCCGCCCGGAACCGGTAGCTGATGGTGCGGTGTTTGGTGTCTCCGAGCTGGTGCACCGGCAGGTGGATCCACACCGGGCCGACGCTTGGGATCTTGACGAGCGTGTCCTCGGTCTGGCCTGCCATGGCGCCGAGCACGGCGAGGTCCTCCTCGGGACGGATCTTGGTGGTGAAGGCGACGCCCTGCTGCGTGAGGGTGTGCGGCGCGGGCATGCTGAGGTCGTCGATGGGGTCGATCCAGTGCGCCTCGAGGGTGAGGGAGTCGGTGCTGGGACCGTGGACGTCGACGGCGCCGACGATGTGGGCCTCGGTGGCGTCCGTCGCGGGACGCAGCGCGAACAGCTGCGTCGGCCGCGGCGCCTCGAGCGGCCGTGGCACGGCGTGCACCAGCGTGATGTCGTCGAACGGCGTCAGCGCCCACAGCCAGCCGTCGGCCGCGGCCTCGGCGACGTCGTGGTTGTCGCGGATCGCCTTCGGCAGCGAGCGCCAGATCCCGAACAGATCGAGCTCAGCGCGGTCGAGGGACGAGGCGAGGCGGAAGCGCTGGATGTCGCCGGGCGGCAAGCCGATGCCGAGGGTGGTGCCGGCGAGGGCGCCGGTCAGCTCGTCGGAGCCGTGCAGCACGAGGCGGAACGGCAGCCGCTCCGGCCAGCTCCCGGGGTAGCGGGCGGTGAAGCCCTCGGTGCCGAACGGGAAGGGGATGTGGCGGTCGCGCCCGGCCTCCGGAAAGACCAGCGAGATACCACGAGCGAGCACATCCGGCAGGTAGGGAAGGACGAGCTGGTCGGTGTCGTGAACGATGTACTGACCGGGGGCCGGCGCCTCGCCCGTGGACAGAGGCAGGGCCTTCATGGTCGACGGCGGCACCTCCGGGTCGTGGGCGAGCGCGATGCCCGGCTGGGGATCGCGCACGCTCGGGTCGTCGAGCCGCGGCACGTCGACGTCGAAGAAGGAGCCCGCCTCGCGCAGGGCGACCGCGAGTGCCTGGCGGTGGAGGTTGGCGTCGGAGGTTCCGATCGCACCGTCGAAGGCGCCGTGGAGCTCCGCCTCGGTCTGACTGGTCTTCGGAGGTGCGAGGTGGCGTTCGCCGGTGGCCCGGTAGCGCAGCTCGGCCGGGACGCCGGCCGCGTACGCGTCGGGTGGGGTGACGGTGATCTCCAGCGTCTCCATGTCCTGGGTGACGCCGGAGCGGATGACCACCTGGCGCAGTGACTCGCCGGCGGACAACGGATGGCGGGCCACGACCGTGGGTGGCTGCACGGGATCCCAGCGCAGGAACGGTTTGAGCGGCGTGACGGTGGTGACGAGACCGCTGATCACGCCGGGTGAGATTACGGCAGGGGCGGCGACCAGCCGACCGACGCTGTTGGCCTCGACGACGGCCGTCGAGGCGACCAGCGGCTCGGCGTTCTCCGCGAGGCTCGCGCCGAAGGCGCGCTCGACCAGCGACGCCCGATCGGCGGCGACACGGGCGGTCCGGGGTCGCGCGCCGCGCACCCTGCGCAGCCGCCGCAAGACCTCGCGTTCGGCCTCGGCCTGTGGGGCGAGGACGCCCTCGGCGGCCTCGACGTTCACGGTCGGCGGTTCGGGCTTCGGTCCGCTCTGCGCGACCACGGCCTCGGTCTCGCCGCGGAGGCGCGACTCGAGCGGCGCCGCCACCGCATGGCGGGCTCCGATGGACTCGAGCACCGAGGAGACCGCCGACACCGTCGCGGACGACGGCGGCGGCACGGTGCCGATAAGGTGGGGCCGGCTGTTGCCGGCGAGGTCGACCCCCCACGCGCGGAAGGCGTAGCTGCGGCCGTAGCGCAGGCGCGGCAGGGTGCCGGGCTCGACCGCGTTGGTGACGACCAGCGGTGTCACCGGTTCCGGGTTCGAGGCGGGGTCCTCGACGATCTCGTTGCCGTCCTCGTGACGCACGCGCTTGCCCGGTCGCGGCGCCGACAGGCTCCAGCCCTCCCAGCCGAACACGGACTCGTGGACGTGCACCGGGCTATCGTCGACGTCGGGCGTCTCGGTGGTCGTGGTCCCCTGGATGAATCCCTCCTCGGGCAGGTCGCTGGCGACGACGCCGTGATCCGCGACGGCGGCCGTGATGCGGCGCTCGTGGAGGCTGAACCAGGCCTTCGCCTCGTCGTCCCACACCTCGACCCGCAGCCCCTGGTTGACGTCCTCGGTGCTCAGCAGTGGCGGCGCGGGGTTGTTGGCGGTCGCGTGGAGGGCGACCTGGCGCGCGAGCTTGTCCTGCGTGTCGAGGGCCTTCTCGTTGCGGACCACGGTGAAGCCGACGGAGCGCAGGGCCGGCGGCGCCGCGTGCACGGGCTCGTCGTTGGACTCGGCGAGCGCGAAACGGGGGAATGACCACAGGTAGCGGTCGAGCTTGAGCGCGGCGCCGTCAGGGTCGACGTCGAGCAGCGCGAAGCGCTGACGGTCACCGAGACGGAGGCGTCCCCGGTCCCAGTCGTCACCGGTCGGGACGGTCACCAGGTCATCACCGACCGCCGCACAGCGCGTGCGGGTGAGGCGGCAGGCGCTCGTGTCGCCGCGCGGCACGATGCGCGCCGACAGCCACGAGCTCGCGTCGAGACGCGACGGATCGTCGACGCGCAGGTCGAGCACGAGGCCGAGCCGGCGCTGCAGGCTCGGGTGGTCGCTGACGAGGGTGCAGCGCTCGTGGAAGTCGGGATCCGGCTTGTCCGGTCGCGGCCGATTGTGCCCCTCGATCGGGCGGTCCTTGTACTCCTCCAGCGCCTCCGGGCGCTCGTAGAAGCGTCGGGCACGGTGCAGCTGGAGAGCGAACCGGCGCAGCGGCTCGGTGTCGTTGACCATGCTCTCGAGCTCGGCGAGCGACGGCGGCTTCGCGCCCTTTCGGAGGTTTTCGCCGATCATCTGGTCCAGCTGGCGCGTGATGTCCGACTCATCGTACGTTCGGCCGCCCCGGAACTTCACGCCGAGCCTGAAGATGACCTCTCGCAGTGGGTGTCGACTCGCCGGCGGCGGCGACACAGGGGACGCGAACACGGCGGCCGCGTGGAGCACCTTGGCCGCGTCGTGGAGCTCCGCCGCGCGGAAGGTCCGCCAGCGGCGCTTCGACCAGTCGAGCGGAGTCCGTCCACGCACCGGCGTACCGGGTGGGAACACGGCCTCCCACAGCTCGGGATCGAGAGGATCTCGCAGCGGCTTCGCGGGGATCGGGCTGTGCTCGTCGAACAGCTCGATCGTGGCGTTGTCGCGAAGGACCGCGGCCCACTTCCTGAAGTGTTCGAACTGCGACAGCTTCCCGACGGCGCCGTCGGGAGTGAGGTCGGGCGAGATGAACAGCGACACGTGGAAGTCCGCGTCGGCAGCGCGCGAGTAGGGGAGGGCGACGACGGAAAGTCGTTCAACGACCATGTCTCACGCTCCTGCAAAAGCCGCGCAGTACTCGGACCACGCTGGGGAGGTGCCGTCGGGCAGCACCATGACGTCGGCAAACGACGGGTCGCCATTCGAACCGGCGAAACGGCGCTCCGCCTCGATGGTGACCGACGCCGAGAAGAAGAGGACCTCGACCTTGATGGTGAGCCTGGCCTTGCCGACCATCTTGCCGGTGTCGAACTGATAGGTGAGAGCGAGGTAGAGCTCGATACAGGCCGAGATCAGCCCGAGGACGTCAACCTCGCCGCGGAGCCGGAAGTAGCCGGTCAGTGAGCCGGCGTCCCCCTCGAGGCGCATGTAGATGCCGATCACCGCCGAGATCGAGCCGGACGCGACGCCGAAGTCCACGGACAGCATGGCGCCAGCCTCGAGACCGAGCTCGAGCACCTCGAGGCCGTCCGGCGACAGGCGCATCAGGAACCATCCGCCGCCGCCGATGAACGTCACCGACAGCGCGAACGGCCGTTCGCGGGTGCAGAAGTTGAAGCCGACGGTCACCACCTTGCCGAGGAACGGCACCTGGACGTCGGCGCCGAGCGACATGTTCGACAGGCTGAAGACCCCGACCGCGACGTTGGGCAGGCCGAGGCTGAACCCGGCGGTGATCCCGGACGGCGACACGTCGAGGTAGGGCGGGTCGGAGAACCCGTCGAGCGGGATCAGGTCCTTGAGCACCTCGACGAAGCCGAGCAGGCCGACGAACTCGATGTCGTTGATGACGACGTCGACCTCGGCCTTGCCGTCGGAGCCGCCGCGGAACGAGATGTGCTCGAACTTGAAGCGCACCATCTCGGCGCCGGGCAGCAGGTGGAGCGCGAAGTCTCGCAGCTCGGCGAGGACGTCGACGCCCATCGAGCCCTTGCCGCTGGCGCGGCCGTCGACCGCCAGCACCAGACTGTCGGGCTGCAGCTTCAGAACGGGATTGGTGTTGTCCGGCCACGACGTGAGCTTCGGGCTCCACTCGAAGCGGAACGCCACCTCCTTGGAGCCGGAGGCGAGGCCGTTGAGGAAGCGGAAGATGTCCTCGAAGACCTCGGCGGCATCGACGACGTTCTTGAGCTTCGCCGCCAGCTGCAGGAGGCGTCGGTTCACGAGCGGCGGCAGCAACGGCGCCACCTGGCGCATGTCGGCGGCGGCCTGGCGCAGTGCCTGGAACGGCGCGGTCAGCGCGTTCTCGATGTCGGTCTGGGAGGCGCTGGCGAGGTTTCCGAAAGCCTGGATGACGTCGTCGACGGCGTTGCTGACCGTCTGCTGGAGCTGCTGCGCGGCCTGGAACGCCTGCTGCGCGGCGGCGAGCTTCTCGGCGGCCTGGCCGGCTGCGCGCTGCACCAGCCGGCCGGCGTCGTCGACCGCCTCCTGGGCCGCGGTCTTGGCGGCCTCGAGGTCGGACAGGAAGCTCTCGATCGAGTCGAGGGCCTCGGAGATGACCGCCGGTGCGTCCTTGCTGAGGTCGACCCCGGCCGCGTCGAGGAGGTCAACGAGCGGCACCAGGCCGAACAGCTTCGGCAGCGCGCCGGCGAGGAAGTCGGTGGGCTTGAAATGACCCTTGGCGCTGCCTGCAACGTCGCCGACCGTTCCCTTGACCCGCGACAGGCCGCGGATCGGCAGGTCGGGCTGCATGAAGCCGCCGGCGCGGTCGGAGCCGGCGTTCGTGCTGCCACCAAACGACAGGGCCGGAGGCGCGCCCTCGAGCTCGGCCCACACCTCGCCCGCGTTCTGCGACCCGCCGAAGCCGTGGTCGACGAACACCTGCGCGAGCTTGATGGTGACGTGGCCGACCGGTGACAGGTGCTGCACCGCGGGGACCTCGACCTTGGCGGTGGCGAGACGGGGGATGGAGGTGGCGAACTTCGCTGTCCCGGCGAACTTGAGCTCGTGGGTCGGCAGCATCGTGTCGCCACCGCGCTTGACCGCGGCGAAGGCGATCTCCTGGGCGCCGGCCGGCACCTCGCTCAACGGGCTGGTGTTGTAAGCGGAGTCGACGTCGCTGTGGGGCGTGTAGTGCTCCGCGACCCACATCAGCGGCGCGATGAGACGGACGGGCCGACCTTCCTGGTCGAGGCAGTGCAGCACGAAGCGGAACGGTTCGCCGTCGACGATCGGGAAGAAGAACCTGCTCTGGGCCGCTCCGGGGTCCTCGATCGGCGGCGTGACGAGGGGGGCCAGCCGCACCCGAGTCAGCGGCAGGCTGCGCGAGCTGAACGCCTTGACCGGCTCGTTGACGACCAGGAACTTGCGCTGGTAGAGACCGGCGACCGAGGGCGCCGCGTCCTTCATCTTGCGTTCGGTGAGCTTGATGAGGACGGCCCGGTGGCCGAAGGGGAAGAGGTAGCCGGGGTAGGCGACCCGCACGTACTGGTCGCGACCCATCGGCGCGACCTGGTCCCAGCTCAGAATGGAGGCCATGCCGGCCTTCGAGTACGGCAGGGTCTTCCAATCGCCGTGGAGGTCGAGCCACGCGCCGAGGCTCGACAGCCACAGCGCCTCGACGTCGACGGGATCAGGGGCGATCGGCGTGTTCTTCTGACCGAGCCACGTCTCGGAGGTCTGGCGCACCAGCATGTGCCGATCGGCGCCGTCGAGCGACATCCGGAACGGCAGGTTGGTGTGGGTGGGGTCCTTCTCGTCCTGCCAGTCGGGCATCGCCTCGCGATCGCGTGCCCAGATGGCGCGCACGATGCGCTGCCAGCTCGCCCGCTCGTCGATCGCGACGTCGTGGCCGTCGCCGACGCGGACGCCGAGGCGGCTGTGCCACAGCTCGACGCGGTGCGGAGCTCCCTCCGCCGCCACCGGCGTCGCGGCGTGCTTCCAGCCGCCGCGGTTGCTCGGCGAGATGACGAGGCGGAACGGCGCTTCGATGGCGGTCTCCAGCGCACGCGGGCTTCGACTCAGCTCGGCCCGGGGCCGGATCCGGACCGGGCGATCCGGACGGACGAGAGCGCCGGGCCCGATCAGCGACGGCACCGCGTACTCGACCCCGCCGAGGCTGACGGTGCGCGGGGTGTCGTCGACCGCGAGGTCGCCGAGGCGCACCGCCACGCCGGCCCCGTGGGCGAGCAGCGCCCGGGTCCGCCGCAGATCGCGGGCCACGGCGGCGATGCCGGCGGCGGTCGAGGTGTCGGGCACCCTGCTGCGGGTGGTGGCCTTGCTGACCGTGAGACCGCGGGCGCCCACCGACGCGACCAGGCCTCCCGGAAGGTGGAGGACGCCGGCGTCGGGCAGCACGATGAGGGCGCCGGGCTTCGGCCGTGCCAGCGGGTGGACGACCATCGACAGGCGCGAGATCGCTTCGAGAATGCCCTCCGTGCTGAACGGGATCTCGGCTCCGTCGGGGACCTCGAGGACCAGCCGGCTCGGCCGAGCGGGCAGTGCCGGCACCGGCGGATGCGGCCGCTCGGGGTCGTCCTCGCTGTCCTCGTAGATCGCAGACTCCCCGAGGTGCTGGAAGGCGAAGCCGACGACCAGGCGCGAGCTCTCGCCGTCTTTCGGCCGGAGACGGGGATTCGGGCCGACCACGAGCTCCACACCATAGCCCTCGACCGACAGCGCCACCAGATCGTTCGCGCGAATGAGGTCGAAGGCGACGTCCGGTCGGCGGCGCGGCGGGTCGAGCCACGGCGCGACCAGGTCGCCCGGAAGGAGCCGTAAGCCGGCGGCGAGTCGGTTGCGATCGAGGGTCATCACCCGCGATCGGCGGCGTTTCGGACGTCGACGCTCCGGCATGCGGCCTCCCTCGGCGGTCAGGGCTCGAGGTCCCTCCGCGGTGGACCCGTGTGTGCGTTCGAGACGCGGCTTCCGAGCACTGTGTATCCATCAGTAGCCTAATCGAGACGCTGTGTCATCACCCAAATGGGTGAAGCCGGGGCGGACGGTGACTCGCGGCCACAGGAATGCGCCTTCGGGATCTTCTTCCCGATTGCCGACAGCTCGGCCGTGATCGGCGCGGGCCGGGGGAGGGACTTCACCCATTTAGGTGATGACAGGCCCACCTCCAGGGGCTGATCTTCGGACCGAGAATCAGCGGAACGACAACCGGTGCCGCACCGTCGGGGTGGCCCATGACCCCAGGCGGCGCGTGCCCGAGAAACGGAGGTGGCGGCGACGGGATCCAGGTCACACCACAGGTATCGACCCGCGGCATCCGATGGCGCGTCACGCGTCACGACCGGCGTGGGGATCGTCCATGCCGTTGCAGAGCGCCGTCGCAACCCGCCGCCTCAGGGGCGACCCGAGGAGGGCATGAGTATGGCTCAGAAGAAGAAGGTCACGAGACGAATCACGATCGAAAAGGAACGGTCCGAGTTCAAGCAACTCCTGCTGAAGAACCCGAACCACTTCGGCACGCTCGCCGACAGCCCGCTCGAGGCGGTGAAGAAGATCGCGGGCAACACCAAGTACGAGGAGCTGACCTGCATCGGCTTCAACCCCGCCCACGACCTGCTCGAAGCCACGGTGCGGATCAAGCTACCGTATGGCTACGGCGGCAACCTCTGCGCCGCCGGCACGACCGAGTACGTACGGTTCTTCGTCGACTACGGCGGGGGCTGGGAGGACCTGGGTGTCGCCGGGTTCGCGATCCACGACCTTCCCGATGACACCGACTGCGCCGACAAACCAAACAAGCCGCTGACCTACGTTGTCACGATGCCGGTCGACCCGAAGCGCAACTTCTGCGGTACGCCGGTGATGCCCAGGGTCCGCGGCGTCCTGTCGTGGAACGTCATGCCGTCCACCGATCCCATCGAGCCTCCGGTGTGGGGCAACGTGCTCGACCGGCACATCCAGATCCGACCGCGGCCGAAGCTGCTGTTGGATGTCATCGACGTCATCGCGGTCGAGCTCGGCAAGAAGATCGACATCCCCGAGGCCTTCAAGCACCTCGAGAAGATTCCGATCCCGGAGCCCGGACCGCCGCCGGTCGAGCTCGCGGACCTTGCCAAGATGTACGCGACGGCCGCCAAGGGCAAGGCGACGAAGGGCGCGGCCGCGAAGATGGAGGTCGAGCCGCACCGGTTCGGCTTCAGCCAGATCGTGACCGCACTCGAGTCGCCGGCGGTCGAACCGATGGCCGTGACGGCGAAGATCGCAGCGTGGAAGGAGCTCGGCCTGGACTGGGCCGAGGCGGTGACCGCGGTCGAGAAGACGAAGGGCGACACGAGCTACGAGGAGCTGACCTGCATCGGCCTGGACTCCAACCGCGAGTGGCTGGTGGGCACCTTCGTGGTGAAGAGGCCGTCCGGTTACTCCGGCAACCTGTGCGGTCCCGGCAGCACCGAGTACGTCGCGTTCTGGGCTGACTGGGACGACACCTGCGAGTGGACCTACCTCGGCCACGCCGAGGTGCAGGTCCATGACATCTCCGGTCTCCCCGCCGGCGGCCTGTGCTACACGGCGATCCTGCCGGTCGACCTCGACACCGTCCGGCAGCCGTGCGCGCATCCGAAGATCGGCCGGGTGCGGGCCGTCCTGTCGTGGGCCGGCCCACCCTCGACCACCGATCCGGATGCGATCCCGTACTGGGGCAACCGGCTCGACAGTCACGTCCAGATCCGGCCCGGCGTCCCGGACGACGAGCTGCCCGCCAAGATCAGGTCGCTCGGCGGCATCAACGTCGAGGACATCAGCCCCGGCACCGGCCTGACGGTCCCGACCGCCAAGTTCTGGTACTACGAGACGCCGGCCGACCCATGGGGTCTGAGTCGCCCGTGTCCGTTCGGCGGTCTCGTGGTCATCGAGGGCAAGTACCATCCGGGTCACTACTACCGCATCGCCAAGCGGAGGGTGAGCGACCCCCCGGGCGCCTACACCTACGTGACGAACAGCTTCAACGTGCGGCGTGCCGACGTCGGCTCCGACCCGCAGGTGGTGGATCCGGCGACCGGTTTCTTCACCTACAAGAACCCGCTGCTCTACCTCGATACCCGGCTCGCGTTGTGGTACACGGCCGGTGACGAGCTGTGGGCGGTCCGCATCGAGATGGCCGACTCGCTGGTGCCGTTCCCGAACATCATCGCCGTCAGTCCCGAGTACCTGATCCAGCTCGACAACACCGCGCCATTGACGGCGCCGCCACTCGCGTCACCCAACATCGACATCCACATCGACAGCGGAGGCGACTGCAAGGACTTCATCGAGGGCGACACCATCGCCGGTCACTTCGTCGCGCGCGACCTGCACTTCGGTGCGTTCTCGCTGACGACGATGCCGAACACGGCGACGTTCCCGTCGAACAAGCCCACGACGCCGCAACCGTCGACGTCCCAGACGCCGGCCTCGCCCGGCAGCCAGTGGTTCCTCGACACCGGCTCGCCGAAGACGATGAAGCCGTGCGGCTACGTCGTGCACCTGCGGGTGTGGGACCGGTCGATCGTCAACAGCCACCCCGGCTCGCACAACTCGAACCACATCGAGGTCGGGTTCTGCCTGCGGGCCGATACGTAATCGCCGATGGGTTCGGCGCTTTTCAGCACGATGGAGACGGCTCGGCCGTCTCCATCGTTGTACTTCGTGTTCGGTCGCCCTCGGCGGAGGGGGGGTTCCGCGGTCGGCAGGGTTGCGGAGGCTGCGGGATCGAGATCACACCGGTCACGGGCACGCCGTTGGCGGTGCGGTCGACCGCCACCACCCGGTCGTTCTCGTCCGTCACCACCGCACCGACCGCGAGCTGGTCGAGGGTCGTGTGGAGATGGTCCGACGTTGCCCCGGCGCGGCGCCGTCGATGGCGGCGCCTCCGGTGTTCGCGGCGAAAGGAGATCACCATGAAGGGACACAATGGAACGGGTCCGTGGTGGCTGGCGGCACTGTCGGTGCTGTTGGTCGTGAGCGGGGTGTGGGCGCAGGAGCAGCGCCTCGACTCGTACCGCGTGGCGCCCGTCGAGCTGCCGCCGCTCGAGCGGCCGGCCATCGAGGTGGACCGCCAGCAGCTGCCGCAGGGCGCGGCCGGGCGGCTGCCGGTGTTCGACGGGGAGTTCTTCCACCTGACGCTGCCGAAGACCGAGATGCCGGCGTCGGCGGACGGCGCGCAGCAGGTGCTCGCGCAGGTGCTCAAGGCGATCGGGTGGACGCAGCCGATGGACGCCCTGCGCCCGGTCGAGCCGGAGAATCGTCCGACGGCGGATCGTGAGCTCCTCGAGTCGACCATCAAGGACGCGGCGGGCGAGACGCGACGCCGCCTCGAGGGAGAGTTCGGATCGCAGCTCAGCCCGGCCAGCGACGCCGCGATCCAGGAGCAGGTCGAGCTCGCGCGACAGCTGGGCAGCGGTCGAACGGTGATCTACCGGTTCGATCAGATGGTCGAGGGGATCGCGGTCGACAACACCGCGCTCCGGTTGACCTGGCGCGAGGGACGCGGTTTCACCGGCGTCAGCGGCCGCGTGTTCAACGACGTCAAGGTGACCAACCGGCGGAGGCTCGACGCCGAGGCCGCGTTCAAGGCGGCTGCAGAGCACGTGCAACGGTCGACCGAGCTCGCGGACGTCGAACCAGCGAAGCCGGAACCGACGATCCTGCCGTACAAGTCGGAGCTCCTCCACGCCTGGAAGGTGGTCGTCGAGGCGGTGGAAGGGCCGTATGAGGTGTGGGTCGACGCCGCGACCGGCGACGTGCTACAGCTCATGCCGATGTTCGCGTCGGACGACGGGCAGGGGCTGGTGTTCAATCCGGATCCCAACGGCACGACCGAGGAGCTCGGCTTCGAGGTCGACGGGCCGTCAGGCGGCAACTACCGGCTGCAGCTGACCGGCGTGCTCGACGTCGGCAACTCGGGCGCCGACGGTGAGTGCTCGGGCGATCTGACGATCACCGACCCGGGTACGGGTAACGCGGACTTCAACGTGGCGCCGATCAACGGCACCACGGTCGACCGCACGTCGAGCACCGGCTACAACTGCCGGTTCCAGGACGTCAACGCCTTCGCCTGGGTGTCCCAGCACCTGACCACGTTCGTCGATCTGTACGGGTCGACCGCGCTGCCGTCGCTGTCGGTGACCGTCAACCACAACAACCCGTGTGGCTTCGGCATCAACAATGCGTGCG
Organism: Candidatus Methylomirabilota bacterium; assembly: GCA_035464095.1. Taxonomy (GTDB): domain Bacteria; phylum Acidobacteriota; class Thermoanaerobaculia; order Thermoanaerobaculales; family Sulfomarinibacteraceae; genus JAHECW01. The sequence goes on from DATHSO010000191.1 coordinate 40,666, forward strand.
CGAGCTGGGGATCGTGGTCGCTGACCTTCGGCATCGGCAACGCGACCATCGGCGGCAGCACGTCGTGCAACGACGTGTTCAACTCGGCGGTCGACTCGACGGTGGTCACGCACGAGTTCGGCCACCTGGTCAACGCCCGCAACAACACCGGCACGATCCCCCTGCACGTTCACGAGGGGATGTCCGACTTCTGGGCCTACACCATGCTCGACACCGACACCTTCGGTGCATTCTGGGGCGCCAACTGCGCCGCACCGAGCCAGGCCGGCTGGACGCCGCGCCGGGTCGAGGGCCTGGACGTTTTCCCGGAGCACCGCAGCCTGTCCACGAGCGGCTACGGCGATGGCCAGATCCTCGGCTGGGCGCTGTGGAACGTGCGCCGCGAGTTCAACGAGTCGTCGGTGCTCGGCACCTTCCTCATCAACTCGTCACAGCTCGACGCCCTGAGCGCTGCCAGCTTCACCAACAGCTCGACGGACAAGGCGGTGCACGACAACTTCCTCAACCTGCTCGAGGAGCTCGCCGATCAGTTCGCCACCAGCACCAACGTCCACAAGGTGCTGAGCGGTTGGGCGCGCGCCGGCCTCTTCCTGAGCCCCGCGGACGCGATCATCGACATCGACGACGACTACCTGGACCGCGGCTCCGCCACCGGACCGACCTTCACCGTGTGGACGGGGCGCGACTACACGTTCTCCGGCACCTCGGCGAACACCGGGAGCCAGCCGTTCAACACCCGGTTCGAGGTGACGGTGTCCAACGACAGCAGCTTCAGCAGCCCCGTGACGAGCGGCGTGCTGTCGGGGGTGGTGGCGGCGGACGGCGGCCGCGCGTCGTGGACGCTGCCGGCGGCCGACTGGGCGACGCTGAAGGCGGCGGACCGGCTGTACTACAAGGTGCGGACGACCGACGCGACCGGCGGCAACGCCCGCGATTCGAGCAACCCCGGAAACGGGTACTTTCCGAGCGATGTCCCGGCGCCGTACGCCGTGATCAATGAGAGCGGGGAGTGCGAGTGCACCTGCGGTGCGTCGGCGTCGACCTCGTCCGGTGCGGCGATGGTGACCCTGATTCCGATCGGTGTCGCCGCCGTCTGGATGGTGCGTCTGCGCCGGAAGCGGCGGTAGGACAACCGTGCGTCCGGCGATCGTCGGGTGGTTGAACGAGGCGTTCGGCACGGGCGTGTTCGAGTGGCTGGTGCCGTACCCGGCGCTCGTCTACGCGCTGACCATGCTGGCCTGCCTGCTCGTGTTCGTGCGGCGCAGCGGGCAGGCCGGCCTGTCGGCGTATCACGCGCTCGGCGCGGCGCTGACCGGGATGATCGGTGGGCTCATCGGCGCGCGGCTGCTGTTCCTGGTCATCTGGCGGCCGCCGCCGGAGCGTTTCCTCGAGGAGCTGCTCCGGGTGGCCGGCGGCACCATCTCGTGGGGCGCCTACCTCGGCGGATTCGCGGGCTTCTGCGGCTACCTGCTGGTGCGGCGGCGGGACCTGCTGGCGCACCTCGACGTGCTCGGCTCGTTGCTCGGTCTCGGGCCGTTCCTGGGACGTTGGGCGTGCTTCCTCAACGGCTGCGACTTCGGCCGCCCGAGTGACGTGCCGTGGGCGGTCGCGTACCCCCACGGCAGCATCCCGTTCGTGGCGCAGGTGCGACACGGGCTGCTCGACCCGCTGGCCGAGCAGTCGCTGGCGGTGCACCCCGTGCAGCTGTACCTCGCCCTCAACGGGCTGCTGCTGTTCGGGGTGTTCTCGCTGCTGTGGCGCAGGATGCGGTGGCCCCCGGGGGCGATCTTCTTCGGCTACTGGGCGGCGTATGCGGCGACGCGGTTCCCGCTCGAGCTCCTGCGCGGCAACACCGAAACCTTCTACCTCGGCGTGCTGTCGATCGGACAGGTGATGTCAGTCGTCGTGCTCGTGGTGTCGGTGACGGCGATGGTCGGGCTGGCACGTCGGTCACCTCACGCGGACCGATACACCAAGCACAGCCCGGCGTGAGTGTTGGGATGGGTGCCAGGATGGGTGCCACATGTGTGCCAGGTAAAGCCCCATAACGTCGAAGCCGTCGTGCCGCTCGGCAGAGAGTCGGGCGGAGCCGTCGCCGGCGAGCCACGGAGCCCCGGTCGATGAGGTCTCCAAAGCTCAGGGGACCGTGATCTGACCGCGCGCGAGCAGCTCCGGAGTGTTCGCTGCCGGGTCGTACATCCCCATGAATCGGTTCACAAGGTCGGTGTCGGTCGCTGCCAGGTCCATGACGAAAGGGTACGAGAGGCTCTGGAACAGGAGCTCCGCCGTCACCGTCAACGGCGCTGCGAATCCGGTCACGTCGACCAGGTACACGACGCGGTCAGCACCCCCCTGGAAGTCGTCATCCGCATCCGCGGATCCATAGACGCCGACGTCGGTGCCCGTAGCGGCGGCCTTGTCGAACCCGGCCGGCAGCAGGCGGTTGTCCTTCGCGTACGAATGCGCTCGCAGCAGGGTCTGGGTCACGTCACCCTCATACGTGAGCATGATCGGCTCGTAGATCTGGACCTGGTCGGGCGATGTGATCTCGGTGTGGTGCGGCTCGAACGTCGCGGGATCCGAGTCGGCGGCGTTGCCCTCGATCCTGCCGTCGCCCGTCGGCCTCCCCGACTCGAAGACGAGCGCCCCGTCACCATCAGTGACCCTGAGGTGCAGCCAGGCCCGCCGCGACGGAAGACCGCTCGGGAGCTTGTGGCCGGTTCGGTTGACGACGTCCACCATCACCCTGAGGTCGACTCCCAGATCCGCCTCGACCGTCAGAGCCGCAGTGTCGTTCAGGAGCTGACTCCGGGTCCGCGAGATGGTGTCGTCGAGTTGCCATGCCTCCGCGGTCACTCCGAGATCGGCGGCGTTGGCTTTGAGCAGCTCCAGCACGAAACAGTTGCCGCCGGCGAAGTGGTGCTGCCAGAAGGGCTCACGAGCTGCGAGGCGGGGCGGACGGTTGCTGATCACGACAGCTCCCACGGCTAGCGGCAGGTGGCAGTCCTGGCAGGTCGCGGGGAATCCGCTGTGCTCCCACTCCAGGTAGGTCGTCTGCTCCGGGAAGTAGGGATCGACCGGCACCGGGTTCCCGCCGGCATCGAGAACGGGCGTGTACAGGGTGTGGCAGCTGCCGCAGTGGGCCGGGTCCTCGATCTGGGCGCCGAGGGCCGGGTCGAAGCCCGCGGCCTGCCGCATCGCGTTCCGCAGTGGGTCCTGATAGGGCCCGAAGATCGTGCGGTCCGGGGGCCAGGTCGAGGTGTCGATCTCGTAGCCGCCGGTGAAGCTGCTCGGGGTTCCCAGACCGGTCGGCTGGACCTGATGGCAGAGACAGCAGGATACGCCGTCCATCGCAGCCTCGTGCAGGGAATGTGCGGGGTCGAGAAACCCGGGACCGAGCACCTCGACCGCCGAGCCGTGGGTGATCGCTTGGTAGCGCGCCATGCCCATGTGGCACCGGGTGCACTTGTCCTCGATGACCTCCTTCACGTGGGGAGCGCGAGCCACCTCCGAGCTGATCTTGGCTTGCCAGAGGGGGTCCTTGGCGGCGTTGGCCATCATGGTTGATCGCCAGTGCGCGTCATTCGAGACATCGTTGCCAACCGAGTCTTTGAGCCTGCTGTGGCAGGTGGCGCAGACTCCCGCCCCGGAGAAGTCCTCGGTTTCGAAGGTGCTGAGCGTTGTGGCCCCCTGGCCCGCAGCGGGACCCGGCCCGGTGCCGGTCTGGGCGCTGACGACCATCGGCGCGAGCCACAGGGCGAGGGGCGCGAAGGCGACGCGAAGGACCCGGGAGAGCAGTGTCGACATGATCTCCTCCTGCCTCGGCCGGACCGGTACCGGCATGCGAGGGCTTCGAAGTGTTCATTCAACATTGCCGCGTCGAGTTGAGAAAAACAATGATCGATCTAAATCATTTTTGCTCTGACGCATGCGCATCAGGGTTCTGAAGCCTGGCACCACAACGTACCATCGATACCATCTATGGTGGGACGACGGCGGCGGGTCCGGGATAGACTGCGGGGGATGGAACGTCCGGCGTACGAGCGTGACGCGTATCTGAGTGAGTTCGACACGGAGGTGGTCGAGGTTGGAAGGGACGGCGAGCGGCCGTGGGCGGTCACCGCCGACACGATCTTTTACCCCGAGGGCGGCGGCCAGCCGGCGGACCGGGGCAGGATGGGCGGGGTCGAGGTTGTCGACGTTCGGAATGTCGACGGTGCCATACGACATTGTCTGTCCCGCGAGCTGGCACCCGGTCCGGTCCGCCAGGAGCTCGACTGGTCGAGGCGCTTCGACCACATGCAGCAGCACTCCGGCCAGCACCTGCTGACCGTGGTCGCTCTGCAGCGCTTCGGCTGGCCGACCACCGCCTTCCACCTCGGCCCCGAGCTCAGCGACATCGAGCTCGACGTGCCCTCCCTCGGCGGGGACGACCTGCGCCGCCTCGAGGATGCCGTCAACGAGGAGATCCGGGCCGCGCACCCGATCGTGGTCCGCTACGCCGCAATCGGCGAGATGGAGACCCTCGGCGTGCGCTCGAGAATGCTCCCGGAGGGTCTTACCGGCGAGCTTCGGCTCGTGGGGATCGAGGGCCTCGACCTCAACACCTGCGGCGGCACCCACGTCCGCTCGACGGCCGAGATCGGCGCCCTGGCCCTGGTCGGCACCGAGGCGATGCGCGGTGGCACCCGGCTCCACTTCGTCGCCGGCGACCGGCTGCGGCGACGGCTCGCCGCCCACGAGGCTCGGAACGTCCGGCTGCGAACCCTCCTCGATGCGGCCGACGACGACCTCCCCGCTCTGGTCGAGCTCCGCATCGGCCGCGAGAAGGAGATGGCGCGGGAGCGGCGCCGGCTGCTCGCCGAGCTGGCCAGCGCCGAGGCCGAGCGCCTGGCGGTGGGCCCGGAGGGTGTGCTGACGGCCCACTGGGACGACCGCGACCTGCCATTCCTCCAGGAGGTCGGCAAGGCCCTGGTCGCCCTGGCGCCCGAGCGGGTTGCCCTGCTCAGCTCAGGCTGCGGCGCTGGGGGCGCCTTCCTGGTGGTCGCCCCCGAGGCCTCCGGTCTCGACCTGGCCTCGGTCGGGCCCGAGCTCTGCGCCCTCCTCGACGGCCGAGGAGGCGGCCGTGCCCCGTTCTTCCAGGGCAAGGCTGCCGCGGTCGACCGCCGCGGCGACGCCGCGGCCCTGCTCTCCCGAATTCAACCCCCGACCCCGAAGACCTGACATCCTCAGACCTCACGCGTCCCAACTCATAATTCATAATTCATAATCGAGAATTGAGAATTAAGAATTGAGAGTTACGGACCTGTGGACTCCCGAGCCTCCACGCCCCCCTCACCCGCTCCCTCGAGGCCGTCGTACCAGGCCCGCGGCTTGGCCAGGTGGACCTTGCTCTTGCCCCGGTCGAAGCCGATGCCGGCGGCGAGGGCCTTGTACTTGACGTAGACCCGGCCGTCGGGCTTCTTGTTCGCGATCCGCAGCGAACCGAGGACCTCGAGCCCGTCGCCGGCGACCATGAGATCGTCGATGGTGGTCCCGTCGGTGTCGGTGGCGAGGCTGGTCGTGGCAGTGATGTTCTCGATGTTCGGGACCAGCTTCATCCAGCCCGGTGTGTCGGCGATACTCCTCAGCAGGGCGATCACCGGACGGCTGTCCCGCATGGTGAGCCGGGTCGCCGACCGGGCGACCATCGGCCGCGCGAAGGTGACGGTGCCGCTCGCGATGTCCACGGTCCCGAACCACGGGTCGAGCTTGGCCTGCTGCTTGGCGCTCAGGGCGGTGTTGGCGATGTGCTCGAGGCGGATGTTTGTTCCCGACAGGTCGAAGCGGCGGGCGGCGAGGTCGCCGTCCGCCAGCGTCACGCGGGCCTCGAGATCACCGGAGAGCACGTCGCCTCTGTGGTCCATCCGGATGCTCTCGGCGATCAGCTCGAGGGAGCCGCTGGCCGCGCCGGCCTCGTCCACCTCGAGGTGGGCACTCACGTCGCCGGTGCCCGAGGTGATGGCGATCGGGAACGACTCGGGGAAGAGCGGGTCGAGTGCGCCGAGGTTCCTGATCTCGGCCTCCGGCAGGCTGAACTCGACCCCGGACGGCTTCACAGCCTCGGGCAGGTCGAAATCCCGCCAGGCAATGGTCAGCCCGAGATTCGAGCCGACGACGTCGACGGAGCCGTCGGCGGGGTCCTCGATCTGGACGTGGTCGAGGACGGTCCGGACGGTGGTCACGTGCTGACCGCCGGCCCGCTCGGTGCTGCCGCTGACCTTGGCCGCGCCGGTGGCGACCAGGTTCATGATGCCGATCCGGAACGCGTCGGACTCCATGGAGTACGTCGACCCGGCACGAACGGCGCCCCGCTCGAGCTCGAGGCGGGCCGCCAGGGTGCCCCCGGACCCCGACGTGGTCAGCCCCGGGGTGACCTGGTGCATCAGGTCCTCACTCGCCATGAGGTGGCCGGCGAGCTCGACCGTGCCGCTGATGCCGCCGATCACGTCGGCCGGCCTGGCGCCCCGGGCCGGGAAGGTCTCGAAGCGGACGTCGCCGGCGATCTCGAGGTTGTCGGTGACGAGGTCGCGGCCGATGCGGATCGTGGTCGGCTCGAGGTCGAGGCGGCCGCGGTGGATGGTGATGGTCTGCCTCGGTTTCACGGTCACTCCGCCGCCGACCCAGCCCTCGCCCTCGATGCGGACGTGGTTGAGGGCCACCCGCACCGGTGAGTCGACGTGAACTCCGGTGAGCTTGATGGTCCACGGCCGGCGATTCTTCTTGCGCGGGTAGAGGTCCTCCGGCTTCGGGTCGGGCGGGTTCGCCAAGCCCGGGATCTCGGGGTAGAGCTCGACGAGCTCCGGTGGGAAGGGCTTCCGCTCCTCGGCAGCGTCCTCCCGAGGAGGTGCGTCCAGCCGCCGCCGGTACCGGAAGTCCACGTCCTCGGCGTCGACCCCGCTGATGTGCACGATCTTGAAGGGCAGCTTCACGAGGTTGACGGTGGCGCGGGCCTCGCCGACCCGGACGTGGATCTGGTTCCGGAGGGTCTGGCTGCGCAGCTCGAAGCCCTCCACCCGGACCAGCCCCGGCAGGAAGGTCGACGCCGACTGCCAGGAGTAGTGGGTCTTCTCCGGCTTCTTGTTGAGGAGCCTCTCGATGGTGCCGGTTCGAAGGAGCGCGTTGGCCGCGACCACGTAGACGACCTCGACCGCGATGGCGACCACCGCGATCCGGACGAGCCACCTTCGCACCGGTTGACGCCACCACGACCTCGTCGCGTTCATTCCGCCCCCCGTTGTCCCGGATCGGTACCACGTATCACATTGTGATGTTTCGCAGTCGGGAGTAGGATGAATGGGTCCCGTCCGCGTGCATGGAAGGAAATGCCATGCCGCGAAAACCCCGACTGTTCATCCCATACGCGACCTATCACGTCTATTGCCGAGTGAACCGAGGCGAGTTCGTCTTCGCCGACCGAGAATACTCTGATTTGTTTCTCGAAACGCTGTGCGAGACCAAAGAACGAGATGGCCTCTCGATTCTCGCCTGGTGTTTGATGACGAACCACTACCACCTGGTGCTCAAGACCGGATCAGTACCCCTTTGGCGGACGATGGCCCGGTTGCAGCGAACGGTCGCCAGGGAGCACAACCGCAGGAGGCGGTACCTCGGGCGGCTGTGGCAGAGCAGGTACCGCGCGAGGCTTGTCGATTCCAACGACTACTTCGGGCAAGTGGTGGCCTATGTCCATTTGAATCCTGTCGCCGCGGGGTTGGTCACCGACCCTGCCGACTACGCGCTCAGCGGACACCGGGAAGCGATCGGCCAAAGGCGCTCTCAGATATTGGACTCGGGGGCATTGCTCGAGTTGTTCGGTGAGGAAGACCCGTCCCTGATGCGAACGGCGTACCTTGAATGGGTGCGCTCCGTCGCGGAGGCGAAGTGGCTGGAATTGGGTCTTCGCGAGCTTCCGTGGTGGACGGACGCCTCAGACGCCGAAGAAATCGTCGGGCCCGATTTACGTCGCCCTGTCGAGACGTACGACCAACGGAAGCTGGTTGAAGACAGGCTCCCACTGGATCTGCCCGCGATTGTTGGCGCAATCTGCGACCTCACCGGGGTGAAACTCGCCGACCTTCGCTCGCGGAAGAGACGGTCCGAGGTAGCGAAGGTGCGGTGGGATCTCGCTGCCATCGCGGTGGGAAGATACGGTCACAGAGTTTGCGACCTCGCGGTGATCTTGAGCAAAAACGCCGGTTCTGTGAGCCGGTGGCTAACCGAAGCTGAGCGCCGCCAAGCCTCCGACCCCGAGTATCGAACCCACCTCGATCACCTCGAGCGTCGAGTCGTCGACCGGGCGGTTCAGAACATCACAATGTGATACGTGGTACCTATCCTATCCCGTCCGACGAATCGTCGCAGCTGGCCAGCCCCCCGGTCACCGCTGAACCCGGGCTGTTCCGCCTTTGGCGAAGGCCTCGACCTCCGGGAGCCTGGCCATGGTCACATCGCCCGGGAACGTCGTGGACAGGGCGCCGTGGGCCCAACCCAGACGGACGACGTCATCCAGCTCGCGCCCGTCCAGCATTCCGTAGATCAGACCCGAGGCGAAGCCGTCGCCGCCGCCGATGCGATCGAGGACGCCGAGCTCGCAGGTCGGGGAGATGGCCCGCTGCCCGTTGTACCAGATCACGGCCCCCCACTGATGGCGGTTGGCGGTCTCGACCTCCCTGAGGGTGGTGGCCACCATCTTCACGTCGGGGAAGTCGCGATTGACCTCGGCGATCATCTCGAAGAAGACGGAGGTGTCCAGCTTCGACTTCTTCTCGACGTCGGGCCCCGTGACGGCCAACCCCATCTGCAGGTCCTCCTCGTTGCCGATGAGGACGTCGACATGTTCGACGATCCGCTTGAAGGTGCGCTGCGCGGCCTCGAGCCCGCCGATGGACTCCCACAGCTTGCCGCGGTAGTTCAGATCGAAGGACGTGACGGCGCCGTGTTGCTTCGCGGCCCTCATGGCCTCGATGATGAGCTCGGAGGTCGTTGCCGACAGTGCCGCGTAGATTCCCCCGGAGTGGAACCAGCGGACTCCTTCGCCGAAGATCGCCTGCCAGTCGAAATCGCCCGGCTTGAGCATGGCGCCGGCCTCGTTCGCCCGGTTGTAGAAGACCACCGGAGGTCGGACGCCATAGCCGAGATCGCTGTAAACAGTGGCGATGTTCGGCCCCCGAGCGCCGTCATGTTCGAACCACTTGTAGAAGGGTCTGACACCCATTTCCCTGACCCGGGTCTGGACCAGCTCGCCAATGCCGTAATCCACCATGGCGGTGGCGATCCCGGTCTTCAGACCGAAACAATCCGCCAGGTTGGCGGCGACGTTGTACTCACCACCCGAAACGTGGATCGCCACCGACCGCGCCTTCCGGAATGGGATTCGGCCCGGATCCAGGCGATGGACCAGGGAACCCAGGGACAGGAAATCGAGCGCACAGTCGTCGTTCCTGATTCTCAGCTCAGCCATGAACACCTCTCCACACGACGAGAGCTCCTCTCGCCTGCCAACTCATAGTTCATAATTCATAATTCATAATTCATAATTCATAATTCGCAATTGGGTCTATGCGGTGTACGTCCGCGCGGTGGTGTCGCCGCCGCGGCCGGTCCAGTCGGTGTGGGAGAACTCGCCCCGGGGCCGGTCGACCCGCTCGTAGGTGTGCGCCCCGAAGTAGTCGCGCTGGGCCTGCAGGAGATTGGCCGGCAGGCGGTCGTGCCGGTAGCCGTCGTAGAACGCGAGCGCGCTCGAGAGTGCGGGAACCGGGATGCCCATGGCGACCGCCGAGGCGAGGACCCGCCGCCAGGCCGCCTGCGCCTGGTGGACCTTGTCCGCGAAGTAGGGATCCAGGAGGAGGTTGTCGAGGTCGGGATTGGTGTCGAAGGCGTCTTTGATCCTGCCCAGGAAGACCGACCGGATGATGCAGCCGCCTCGCCACATCAGCGCGATCCCGCCGTTGTTGAGGTTCCAGCCGTACTCCTTCGCGGCGGCCCGCATCAGCATGTAGCCCTGGGCGTACGAGACGATCTTGGCGGCCAGGAGGGCCTGTTGGAGGTCGTCGACGAACGCGGCGGGATCACCGCCGAAGCTCGCGCCTGCGGGCCCGTGGAGGACTCTGGACGCTGCCACGCGCTCGTCCTTGAGAGCCGACAGGAAGCGCGCGAAGACCGCCTCGCCGATGAGGGTCAGGGGGATGCCCATCTCGAGAGAGGCCATGGCGGTCCACTTGCCGGTGCCCTTCTGTCCGGCGGTGTCGAGGATCTTCTCCACCATGGGCTCGCCGTCGGTGTCCCTGAAGCCGAGGATGTCGCGGGTGATCTCGATCAGGTAGGAGTCGAGCTCGCCCTCGTTCCACTCGGCGAAGATGGCGTGCATCCGGTCGTGGTCGAGGCCGAGGCCGTCCTTCATGAGCTGGTACGCCTCGCAGATGAGCTGCATGTCGCCGTACTCGATGCCGTTGTGGGTCATCTTGACGAAGTGGCCGGCGCCGTTCTCCCCGACCCACTCGCAGCACGGCGACCCGTCCTCGACCTTGGCCGAGATGGCCTGGAAGATGGGCTTGACGTGGGGCCACGCTGTCGGCGAGCCGCCGGGCATGATGGACGGGCCGGTCCGGGCCCCCTCCTCGCCGCCCGAGACCCCGGTGCCGATGTAGAGCAGCCCCTCGGACTCGACTCGGGCGGTTCTCCGGATGGTGTCGTTGTAGTTCGAGTTGCCGCCGTCGATGATGATGTCGCCCTCCTCGAGCAGGGGAATCAGCTGGTCGATGAAGGCATCGACCGGTTTGCCGGCTTTGACCAGCAGCATGACCCGTCTCGGAGTGGCGAGCGAGTCGACGAGCTCCTCGAGGCTGTGGACCCCGATGATCCCGGTGTCCTTGGCGGTGCCTGCCATGAACTCGTCGACCACCGAGGTGGTGCGATTGAAGACGGCCACCTTGAAGCCGTGGTCGTTCATGTTGAGGACGAGGTTCTGGCCCATCACCGCGAGCCCGATGAGGCCGATATCCGCTTGAGTCATCGATCTTACCTCCTCTTGGTTCCACTCGAGTTTTCGGGTCGGACCCGAAAAAGTCGTTCGCCTGCTCTCGGTACGAGGAGGATTCCCTCGGCTTCCCGTCCGGCCCACTCCTGCAGCTCGACGGTCGACGGGTCGAGGTATCCGAGACCGATGCGCCGGCACCTCTCCTCCGGGATCCCGGTCGCCAGCGTGACGTTGATGCGCGCGCGCTCGACGCCGTCGAGGTAGGTGCCCGCCCCGCGCAGGTGAGTGGAGTGGGCGAGGATCCCCCAGGGAACGCGGGCGAAGCGCTCCCACTGTGCGACGAAGTAGTCGCGCACGTGGTAGCCCACCTCGTCGATGTGCTTGCCGTGCACGAAGGAGACCTCTGTGATGTGGGGGGCGAAGATCACGACCTCGCCGCCGTCGGCGACCGCCGGCTCGAGCTTGTACATGCCCTTGGCGCCGGTCCACAGGTCGTCGTACATCCTCGGAACCACCGACAGCACCCGCCGGAACGGCCGGTCGACCCAGACGATGTCGAGCATTGCCGACAGCTCCGTCGCCCGGCGCCAGGTCTCGTCCATTTCGCCCACGAAAAGACCCCGAAGATCATCGCCGTGCATGACCATCGCGACGAGCGATGTCGGCGTCGGGATGAACGACGCGGCGCGGTCGATGAGCCGACGCATGGGGGTGTCGGCAACGCCGATGATCTCCTTGCTGGTCAGCAACGCGCCGAGCCAGTGGGTGGCGTCGATGACGGCCTGCCCCGACACACCCGGGACGAAGTACTTGTTACCCCCGGAAAACCCGGCCACCTCGTGGGGGAAGACCGGCCCGCAGACGATGAGCTCGTCGTACGGGCGCTCGCCGTTCGGGTCGCCGACCAGCCGGTTGAGTCGCACCGGGACCTCGAGGTCCATCCGGCCTTCACTCGCGTCGCGGATCTCCTCCGCCGTGATCGTGCCCACGGTGACGAAGGTCTCCTCGAGGTCCCAGCGATGGTTGAACACCATGGAGGCACCGGTCGAACCGGCGGTCACCGGAACCCCGACCAGGCGCCCGAGAGCCTGCTCGCTCATGGGCGGGTGGGTCCCGAGAGCGACCAGGAAATCGAGCGCGCCGACCATCGGACCGAGCACCTCGTGGAAGCAGCGGTACATCTCGGGGATCGGCGCCGTCCGGGTGCCGTCCGGGATGATGACCAGGACCCTCTTGCCGGCGAACCTCGACGCCCCGAGCCCCGCCTCGAGCACGGCGCGCACCTCGTCCCCGGCGAGCGACCGGTCCGCGCGGCAGACGCTCGCGACCACCGCCGCCTCAAATGGTCATGGCGGTGAAGCCGCCGTCGACCCGGATCAGCGCGCCGGTGACGAAGCCCGAGGCATGGGGCGAGGCCAACCACACCACGGCCCCGGCGAGCTCTTCGGGTTCGCCGAAGCGACTCATGGGGGTGTGGTTGATGATGGCCGCCGTCCGTTCCTCGGTGAGCAGCTTCCGGTTCTGCTCCGCCGGGAAGAAGCCGGGGGCGATGGCGTTGACCCGCACGTTGTGCGGCGCCCACTCGCGGGCCAGGAACTGGGTCATGTTGTTGACCCCCGCCTTGGTGATGGAGTAGGTGAAGACCTTGGAAAGCGGCGGGCCCGACGACGCCGACGAGATGTTGATGATCGACCCCCCGTCGCCCTGCTCCACCATCCGCCTGCCGAACACCTGGCTGGCGAGGAAGTAGCTCGTCAGATTGACGGTGAGCACCCGGTCCCACTCCTCGCGGGTGATCTCGAAGACGGGCGTGCCCGAGTTGATGCCGGGAGCGTTGAGCAGGATGTCCACCCGCCCCCATCTCGCCACGATCCGGTCCAGCGCCCGGCGCAGGTCCTCGGCGCTGGTGGCGTCGGCCTCGAGCCCGACGGCGTCGACCCCGGCCGTGCTCTCGATCGATCGGGCCTGTGCCGTCGCGGCATCCCCGAGCAGGTCGAGGATCGCGACCCGTGCTCCGGCCCGACCCAGGGCCGTCGCCATGGCGCCCCCGAGCACCCCGCCGGCACCGATGGTCACCGCGACCTTCCCTTCGAGGGAGAAGAGATCTTCGAGGTAGCTCATCAGGCCCTCCCGAACGCTCGGACGTGCCGCTCGAAGTGTCGCACCAGGTTTTCGTGGTGGGCTTCCTCGTTGGACTCGAGACACGCCAGGATCCGATTCTTGAAGCGCGTCCGACCGTCGCGGTGCCGCTCGGTGAGAACCCGGCCGAAGGTCACGTGGAGCACCTGCCGCGCGTCGTCGTCGTCGAGGAGGTCGGCCAGCTCCCCGTCGGTGACAGCGGGTCCGGCCGGGACCCGCTCGAGCCGAGCCGAAACGTGGTACGTCCGCCTCTCGTGCTCGTACAGCGAGCGTGCGAAGTCGAGAACCTCGCGGAAGAGACCCGGATCGCGTGCCGCGACGGTGCGCAGGGCCTCGAGGTAGCTGGTACCGGCGGTCTTGACGTGAACCCGGCCCCTGCCGAGCTCGCCGATCACGCGGTAGACGCTGAACTTGTCGCTGCCGGAGTGGATGCTGATCTTGTAGGGGCCGAGGGACTCGGCGATGGTGAGGTGCTTGACATACTCGTCACGAAAGAGCTCGAGGTCGCCGCGGTAGTCGATCCCCTTCTCGAAGTCGCCGACGAAACGAGGCGCCAGACCGACCCAGCGCACCCCCATCCGCTCGAGCTCCGAAGCCACCAGCCAGTGCTCGAAGGGCGTCGTCACCGAGGCCGTCTCGTCCACCGAGACCTCGACCTCGAAGGGGCGGTCGCCCATCGTCGCGGCGATGTGGTGGTACATCATGGCGGCGTGGGCGATCGCGGCGCCGTACTTGACCCAGGCTCGGCGCACCTCCTCGCGGCTCGGCTCCAGGACCAGATCCGGCCCGACCCCGATCCTCGAATCATCCCAGCGGGCAAGCGCTTCGTCCGCCGTCGTCCGCAGATCGACCCAGGGCAGAGCGGCCAGGGCCGACTCGAGCTCGGGCGGCGCCATGACATCGGCAGCATCGACGACGTGATCGCCGGGATCGATGGTGAACATGGTGAAGCCCGCCGCCGCCATCCGGTTGACGTCGGCCGGGTTTTTGAGGTGATCGGCATCGGCGCCGAAGCCCGACCGCCAGCCTTCCTGGAGCACGGCCCAGAACGCCGCGTCCATGACCTCCCCCGGGGTCCTGTCGGTGCGTTCGAGCTCGCGGATGGACTGCTGGGCGAGGACGACCTCGAAACCGCTCCCCCGCATGGCCTGCAGGTGAGCCGGGCCGGCGAGGCCGAGGCGGTCGCCGAGACCGAAGCTGTCCGCGAGACCCAGCGGCTGCGGGCGAGTCCAGCTCAGCACCTCGCGGATGGTGGTGGCGTTCGCCCGGCTCAACGGGCACCGTCGGACCTGGTCACGATCGGCATCCGCCCAGCGCAGACAGGTTCCCTCGAGCCGTGTCGCCAGGGGGTCGTCGATGGGGGACACGACGTAGAGCCGGCGTCCGGGCGTGCCGTGCCCCATGAAGAGCACCGCGCCACCGATGCCGACGACGGATCGAGGGTAGAGATCGAGTGACCGTTCACCCAGAGCCAACGGCACCCGATCGATGCCTCGCGGAGGCTCCTCGATGAGGCCTTGCAGCGTCTGCCGGAGTTTCATCCCGTCCCCTGCCCCATGGCGTTCAGTTCACCATTCATAATTCATAATTCATGATTCGAAACTCATATCTCCGAGCTCAGTCATCCGCCGGTGTCTCGTTGGAGCCTCGCCGACATGGTAGTGCTCCTGCCGCTGCCGCGGCTACCCGGCCACCGATCGCAGATGATCGATGGCCCGCCGGGCGGCGGTGTCCGCATCGGGCGCCGGCATGAACTCGCCGGAGACGAAGCCCCGGTAGCCGGTGGCCGCGAGGACCTCGAGGATCCGCCGGAAGTCCAGGTGCCCCGCGCCCGGGTACCACCGGTTGGAGTCGGCGACGTGGAAGTGGAAGATCCGATCGCCCACCGCCCGGATGGTGTCCTCGATGTCGGGCTCCTCGATGTTCATGTGGAAGGTGTCGAGCAGCAGCCCGAAGCGGTCCGAGCCGACCCGCTCGACCAGGTCGAGCCCCTGGCGGGCGGTGTGGACGAGGTCGGTCTCGTAGCGGTTCATGGGTTCGAGGGCGAAGCGGACCCCGGTTCCGGCGGCCACGTCGGCACACGCCCGAATGGCCTCGACCAGGAGCTCCATGGAGCGCTCGTGGCTCTGGCCCTCCGGCGTGATGCCGCGGATCAGGCCGAGGATGACGACTGCGCCGAGGCGCTCGGCGAGCGGTACGTGGCTCGAGATGCGATCGATCGCCGCGCTCCGTACCGCCTCGTCGTCGCTGGTGAAGGACAGGCCCTCCTCGCCCCAGGCCTGGCCGGTGCCGATGGCCGGCACCTCCAGGCCCTGGGCCCGGACGGTGCGCTCGAGCTCGCCGGCGTTCACCAGGGAAGGATCCCGCACGGCGAGCTCGACGCCGTCGTAGCCCAAGCCGGCGATCTTGGCCACGTTGGCCTCGAAGTCGCCCTTGAGGGCCACCGCCTGGAAGGCGGCGGCGTGGGTCGAGAGCACGATGCTCAGCTTCACGCTCAGTCCTCGCCCTGTCCGATCTTGGGCAGCGCGTACACCGTCTTCCAGCCCTTGCTCAGCGGCTCGCGCAGGAACGGCTCCATCTCCTTGGCGGAGCGCAGGGTCACCTCCTCCACCGGCGGTACTGTGCCGGCCGGGAAGGCCTCGAGGATCTGGTCGTTGAGCAGCGTCAGGTACTTGAGGATCGCCGCCACCGGACGCTTCGCCTTGGCGGCGGTGCCGCGGGTCGACTTGCCGACCACGCCCTCGGGAGTGGCGGCGATCTCGATCGCGAAGTGGCCCTCGCCCTCGGACCAGCGGCTCGGCCGGCTGAAGGGGTCGACCGACTTGTCGAAGTGTCCATCCGGCAGGTAGGCCTTGCCCTCGGTGTCCACCGCATACTTCATGTCCACCATCTCGGGGTGCAGCAGCAGGCCGAGGGAGGTCTCGGACTCGTCGGCGTGGACGAAGTTGGTGTCCATGCTGCCGCCCTTGGGCGCGGTCCGGAAGAACTCGCGGACCGCCCGGTGCCAGTCGATGACCCGGAAGATACCCGGCAGCTGGTAGCGCTTCTGGAACTGCTGGATGGCCGACTCGAGCATCCACAGGTGGCCGTGGTTGTTGATCAGGATCTGCTTGCGGAAGCCGTCGTTCCAGAGCCCGAGCATGACGTCCATGAGGAGCTCGCGGGCGACGTTTTCGCGGACGATGACGGTGCCCGGCATGCCGAGGTGATGGTAGGGGTGCGAGCCATAGTTGAGCGGCGGCAGCGCCAGGTTGCAGGGCGCGCCGCGCTTGGCCGTGTAGCGGCGGAGACCTTCGAGGATCTGGCTCACGTACAGGGTGTCCGAGGCGCTCGGGAGGTGGCGCCCGTGCAGCTCGGTGCAGCCGATGGGGATGAAGACGATGTCGTTCTTCCTCCGGTTGGCCTCGACCTGGTGGCGGACCGTGGTCTGGATGTAGGAACCCGACTTGCCCCACTCGCAGGGCGACGGGATGCCGTACTCGGCGAGGATGGCATCGATCTCGGCGTCGGAAGCGTCCCAGACCTCCTTCTTGCAGCGGCCGACGGTGTTGTCCTCGAAGAAGAGGTCGGGCTGGTCGGTGGCGAGCAGCCCCGGGTTCTCGGACGAGACGCTCTTCTTCGGCTTGCTCTTTTTCGATTGGACCTTTTTCACGGTTTCGTGCTCCATTCTGGTTCCTCCGGCGAGCCGCTGGCAAGCGAGCGCCGGGCGGCGAGCGCCACCGACAGCGTCCCACGCGCCTCGGCGGCGCCGACCGGGTTCGGTAGGTTGTCTTTGACGCAGGCGACGAAGGCCTGGAGCATGGTGACGAAGGCCTCGCCCATCCGCTCCGGGGTGGTGTGAATCGTGTCGTGGTGGACCCCGGTCCGGTCGAGGAGGCGCACCGGCGTGCGCCGGAGGCGGCCGATCTGCACCGCCCCCTCCTCGCCGATGACCTCGCCTCGGAGGTCATGGCCGTAGCGTGTGGTCCGGCTGGCGCACAGGGTGCCCAGGGCGCCGCCCGCGAAACGGGCGTTGACCACCGCGGTGTCGACGTCGCCCACCGCCCCGACCTCGGGGGCGATGAGGGCGCCCCCGTTGGCGAAGACGCTGACGATCTCGTCGTCCATGAGCCAGCGACCGAGGTAGATGTCGTGGTACATGGAGTCGACGATCAGGCCCCCACTGACCGCGAGGTCGGCGAAGTCCGGCTTCGGCGGGTCCATGTCGCCGCTCAGCGAGCGGTAGAGCAGCGGCCGGCCGATGGTGCCGGAGTCGATGATCCGTTTGGCCTCGCGATAGCCGCCGTCGAAGCGCCGGACGTGCCCGACCATCAAGGTGACCCCGCTCGCAGCGGCGGTGCGAGCCGCACGGTCGCAGCCTTCGAGGTCGAGGGCGAGGGGCTTCTCGCACAGGATGTGGAGGCCGGCGCTGGCGCAGGCTTCGACGTTGTCCATGTGCGCCGAGGTGCTCGACGAGACGACCACCGCATCCAGGCGCTCGCCCTCGAGCAGGTGGTCGAGGCGCTCGTACACCGACACGACGCCGCAGCGCCGGCGGGCCTCGGCGGCCCGCTCGGCGCTGGACGTGGTGACCGCGACCAGGCGGGCGCCGCGAACGCGGTGGGCAAGGTGCTCGGCGTGGGTCATGCCCATGCGACCGACGCCGACCACGGCGACGCGGAGCTCGTCCTGAGTCGAGGGTGTTCTGTTCATGGGTCCTCAGTTGGGGTGGACCATGATCTTGCCGTCGGTCCGCTCCACCGACTTGGCGATGGCCTCGACCGTCTTGGCGAGGTCGTAGTGCGCGGTGACGATGGGGCTCAGGTCGAGCCGGCCCGACGCGACCAGGCGGATCACGTTCGGGAAGTTCTCGTGGCCCGAGTGCCCCTGCGCCCCGAAGGCCTGGGCGCGCCGGACCTGGAAGGTCTCCAGGTACATGGGCACGCGCTGGGCGGCGCGGCCGATCTGGACGACCTTGCTGTTGATGGCGAGCGCCTTCTCCATCTCCGGGATCGAGCGCTCGGGCACCCCCGCCGCCTCGACGTGGAAGTCGAAGCCCTCGCCCTTGCTCAGCTCCATCATCACCTCGCTCGGCACCACCTCGCGGGGGTCGTAAACGAAATCGGCGCCCACCGCCTTGGCGAGCTCCCGCCGCTGCGGTGAGACCTCGAAGGCGACGATGATGCCGGCGCCGCCCGCCTTGGCGAGACCGACGGCGGCGAGCCCGATGGGGCCGGCGCCGACCACGTTGACGTAGTGGCCCGGCTTGAAGCCGCCGGCGCGGGTGAACATGGCGTTGTAGGCGACGCACGACGGCTCGGTCAAGGCGCCCATCGTGTAGGCCATCTCCTCGCTGCCGAAGCGCTCGGCGATGGCGTCGATCTTCCAGCAGAACTTCTCGTCCACCGCGATGAAGTTGGCGAAGGCGCCCGGGATGGTGAAGCCGATCTCCTCGAGGTTGGTGCAGTGATTGGGGTAGCCGTTGCGGCACGGCGTGCAGCGGCCGCACCAAATCATCTCTTCGACCGTCACCATGTCGCCGACGTTCAGCATCGAGACCTCGGAGCCGATCTCGACCACCTTGCCCGAGAACTCGTGGCCGAGGATAGTCGGAAACTTGGTCAGCCCGGGGTAGAGGATGTAGTTGTCCTTGTCGGTCTCGTAGAAGTGCATGTCCGAGCCGCAGACCCCGCAGGCCTGGACCTGGAGCAGGACCTCCTTCGGGCCGGGCTTGGGATCGGGCCAGTCCCTGACCTGGAGCGTCGGGTTGTGCCAGATGGCGTTGCCGGTGATGGCCTTGCCGGTCTTCTTCTCCCAGTCCGAAACCACGTAGTCCGGCTTCGGCTCCCACTTCGCGTCCAATACCATGCCTTTCATGACTGATATCCTCCTGTATCACCGGCCGCGCGCAGCGCACCGGTGTCGTTCATGCCTTCGAAATCGCGACCTCGCGGTACTCCCGTTGCATGAGCTCAACGATGTCCTCATACCTCCTTCGAATGGGCCCGAGGGCCTCCATTTTCAAGCTCGTTGTCGCTGCGGACCAGCGGATCGCCTCCTCAGGCGGGTGCTCGAGCCGCGCCGCCACGTAGGAGCCGACGCAGGTGTCGCCGCGACCGCTCCGTCCGACCATCGACTTGGAGTGGAACCTCGCCTCGAGCAGCTTGTCGTCGGCGAGGACCACGATGCCGTCCCGGTGGGTGATCACGACCTCACGGGGGCCTGCCGCCGACAGGGCTCTGGCGGCGCGCCGGATGTCCGGCTCGCCGGTCAGCGCTTCGGCCTCCACCACGTCCGCCTTGAGGATGTCCACCAGCTCCAGCACCGCCGCCTGCTCGGGCCAGGTCACGTGCTCGAGCCGCCCGTCCGGCCGTCGCACCCTGATGAAGCCCTGGGCGTCGATGCTGACGAGCCCCTTCTTGGCGCGCAGCTGGTGGAGGGTCTCGATGGGCATCTCGCCCCTGAAGGACGGGCTGACGATGTACGCCGATGCCTCGACCTCCCGCACCTGCTCCGGAGTGAACGACCCGGCCGTGTCGGCCACGGTCAGGATCCGCTCGTCCGGGTTGTCCGTGTGGTACTCGAGACGCATGAGCGTCGAGCTCGGGGCTGCCGTCGCCCGGACGTCGATGCCGGCCGCCTCGAGGTCCCGCACCACGTGGAAGTCTCCGGACGCCAGCCGCATGACGGCCACCACGCTGCGGCCCAGGGTGTGGGCGGCGTGAGCCGAGTAGGTGACCCCGCCACCGTCCGCGTACTGGGTCCCTGCGGACGTGACGATCGTGTCCTTGGTGTAGTTGCCGATTGTCGCGACGTCGTATCGGGTCCGCGAGTCCGTCATGGGTTTCCTCAATCCCTCACCTTCACGCGCCACAACGAGGTGGCCAGGATCAGCGACACCACCGACATCCCGACCCAGAACCAGATCACGACGGTGAAGTCGTAGTGGCGTACGCCGTCGACCAGGGTGACGCCGCGCTCGATGAGGTGGCCGCTGATCTGGTCCTGGAGGGCCGCGCCGATGTACGAGAAGACGCCGATGAAGCCCATGGCGGCCCCGGCCGCGCGCTTGGGCGCGATGTCGAGGGCGAACAGGCCGCCGAGGGAGGTCACCAGCCCGGTCAGTCCGAAGCCGTAGATGAAGAAGGCCACGGTCATGAACACCGGCCGGCCGGGCGGCCCGTAGAAGACCATCAGCAGGCCCACGATCTCGAGCACCGCGAAGATCACGTTGGTGGGCGGGCGACGGGCGTTGAACAGCTTGTCCGACATGAAGCCGAAGGCGACGGCGCCGAGGATGCCGGCGACGGTGTTCACCGAGATCACGCCGCCCGCCTGCATGAGCGAGTAGCCCTTGGCCTCCTGCAGGTAGAGCACGCCCCAGCTGTTGATGGCGTAGCGGGTGACGTAGATCGACGCGCTCGAAAGCGCCAGGATCCAGATCGCCGGGATCTTCAGAATGGTCCTCTGGAGCTCCCAGGTGCTCTTCTGCTTCCGGGCGGCCGCCCCGGCCGGGTCGACGATGTCGTCGTTCCAGACCGCGACCGGCGGCAGGCCGATGGTCTGCGGCCGGTCCTGCATCAGCAGGTAGAGACCGGCGGCGACGAAGACGCACAGCAGTCCCGGGCCCCAGAAGCCGGCGCGCCAGCCCCACAGGGTCACCAGCGCGGCGACGCCGACGAATGTCAGCCCCTCCCCGATGGCGTGAGCCGTGCTCCAGATACCGTAGATACGGCCCCGCTCGCGGTTGGAGAACCAGTTCGCCATGGCGACGGCTCCGGTCGGCGCGCCGAAGCCCTGGAACCAGCCGTTGAGGCCCCACAGCAGCAGCGACAGCCAGAGCACCGTCGAGAAACCCATCCCGACGTTGAGCAGCGCCGACACGACCACGCCGAAGGCGAAGAAGATCTTCAGGTTCATGTGGTCGGCGAGGAAGCCGTTGGTGAGCTTGCCGAAGGCGTAGGTGTAGAACAGCGCCGAGCCGATGAGGCCGAGCTCGACCGGGGTGAAGATCCCCTCGTCGATGAGAGGTTTCTTGACCATCGAGAGCGCCAGGCGGCAGGTGTAGACCAGACCGTAGCCGATGGTGATGGCGAGCATGATCCGCAGCCGGTTTCGCCGGTAGAGCCGGTTGACCACCGAGGGGTCGGCGGTCACCGGCCGGTCTGGGCCCGTCCGGATCGAGCTCAGCAGACTCACGGCCGCTCCACCGGCACCGGTCGGCGCTCGACTATGGAACGGGCCGCCGCCTGCCCCACGAGCACCGACATGAGCCCGTCGAGCCCGCCCACCGGCGGCTCGCGGTCGTCTCGGATGCAGTCGAAGAAGGCCGCCATCTCGGCCAGGAACGACGCCTGGTAGCGTTCGAGGAAGAAGTACAGGGGGTTGTCGGCCCGGACGCCGTCGGCGCCGCTGACGGTCACCCGGTTCGGCGTCTCGTTGCCCGCCTCGGCGCTTCCCTTGGAGCCGAAGACCTCGACCCGCTGATCGTAGCCGTAGACCGCCTGGCGGCTGTTCTCGACCACCGCCAGCGCGCCGTCGGCCATGACCATGGTGGTTACCGCAGTGTCGATGTCGCCCGCCTCCCCGATCGCGGGATCGATGAGGACCGCGCCCATAGCGAAGACCTCGGCCACCTCGCCGCCGGTGAGGAAACGCACCATGTCGAAGTCGTGGATCGTCATGTCGAGGAAGATGCCGCCCGAGCTCTGCACGTAGCTCACCGGAGGGGCCTCCGGGTCGCGGGAGGTGATCTTGACGATCTGGACCGTGCCGACGTCGCCGTCGACCACCGCCCTGCGCACCCGTGCGAAGGTCGGGTCGAAGCGGCGGTTGAAGCCGACCTGGAGCTTGACGCCCGCCCGCTCGACCGCCTCGAGAGTGCGCCGGATCCGGCCCGGCTCGAGGTCGATGGGCTTCTCACAGAACACGTGTTTGCCGGCGGCTGCGGCCGCCTCGGTGAAGGGCGCGTGGGTCGGGGTCGGCGAGCAGATCAGCACCGCCTCGATCTCGTGGTCGCCGAGCACCAGCCCGGGGTCGACCCCGGTCGCGACGCCATCCGGCGGCCAGCCGGTGAAGTCGACGAAGGGGTCTGCGATCGCCTTGACCCGAACCCCCGGCATTCTGAGCAGGTTGTCGGTGTGAAGCCGGCCGATGCGGCCGGCCCCGAGCACGCCCACGGTGATGGTCTTCATGAGGTCGCGTCTCCCGCTGCGGCCATCGCCGCCGATTCCAGGCGCACTGGTCGCCCGCTGGCCAGGGAGGCCCGGGCCGCCGCCGCCGCCCGCACCGCCGCCAGGGCGTCGTCGGCGGTGGCCACCACCGGGTCGCCCGCCGACACCGCCTCGACGAAGGACCGCAGCTCGGCGACGAAGGCGTCGCGGTAGCGAGCGACGAAGCCACCGTAGGGCGTGCGCGTCACCACGCCGCCGGTCGTGCTCAGGACTCGGGTGCTCGGCCGGAGGTTGTCGACGGCGACGCTGCCGACCGAGCCGAGCACCTCGAAACGCTGGTCGTATCCGTAGACCGCCTGGCGACTGGCGTCGATCACCGCCAGAGCGCCGCTGGCGAGCCTCAGGGTGACCACGGCGGTGTCGATGTCGCCCGCGGCGCCGATGGCCGGGTCCACCAGGACCGCACCGACTGCGAAGACCTCGACGATCTCCGAGCCAGACAGGAAGCGCACGGTGTCGAGATCGTGGATAACGAAGTCGAAGAACAGCCCGCCCGATCGCTTGACGAAGTCGACCGGCGGCGCCTTGGGGTCCCGGTTGGTGACGCGGAGGGTCTGGACCTCACCGACGCCGCCGCTCTGGACCGTGTCCGCCAGATCCACGAGGCTCGGGTCGGATCGCCGGTTGAAACCGACCTGGAGGACGACCCCGGCCTCGCGGGCCGCGCGGCCGGCGGCCTCGATGGGCCCGGGCTCGAAGGCCAGGGGCTTCTCGCAGAAGATGTGCTTGCCGGCCGCCGCGGCGCGCTCGACGAGCTCGCAGTGGCGGCCCGACGGCGCGGCGATCACCACCGCTTCGATCTCGGGGTCGTCGAAGACCACGTCGTTGTCGGTCGCGACGACCGGGATGCCAAGCGACCGCGCCCAGCCCTGGTCGAGGTGCGGACTCGCCACCGCCTTGACCCGGGCCCCGGGGACCGCACGGACCAGGTTCTCGGTGTGCATCCTGCCGATGCGCCCCGCGCCGATGACGCCGACCGTGATGTGGTTCACCTCGCCGCTCCGTTCTTTATCAAGAATGAATCTTGTTTCTCGTTCGGTTGAAGCTCGAGCGGAGGGCCGACCGTTCCGCCCGCACGCCGGCCCCCGGCTTCGACAGTCCCGTTGATCGATGTCAGTGCCCGCGTGGTCTAGAGATCGAAGCGCACCCCCAGGGTCGCCCACCAGCCGTAGTACTCCTGCTGGCGGATCCGGTCCTCGATACCCTCGAAGACCGTGTAGGGCTCATTGGTGATGTTGACCGCCTCGAGCACGACGCTGAACTTCGGGGTGAACTGGTACCGGAACAGGAAGTCGATCTGGGCGTGGTCGTCGACCCAGAGGTCATCGGCAGCCTCTTCCCCGACCTCGAGGACGTTCTTGCCGTTGAAGTTGTAGCTGATCCGGGTGGAGATGCCGTACTTCTCGTAGACCAGCGCGAAGTTGCCGACGTGCTCGGACTGCCCGGGCAGCGGCCCCGGCTCGCGATCCGGATACTCCGCCTCGGAGTCGATGTAGGTGTAGTTGGCGTAGATGCCGAAGCCCCCCGCGGCCCCCGGCCAGCTGGTGAAGTTGTTCTGGTAGGCGAGCTCGAGGCCCCACAGGTTCCCCTTGTCGCCGTTGCGGGGCTGGATGACCTCGAACTCTTCGTCGCCGATCACCTCGTCGACGTTGAACAGGTAGATGTAATCCGTGAGGTCCTTGTAGAACAGTCCGACCGAGAAGATGCCGATGGGCTGCAGGTACTGCTCCCACATGAGATCCAGGTTCCACGCGGTGGTGACGTCGAGGTCGGGATTGCCGAGCTCGATCTCCATGTCCTCGAGGTTGAGCAGCCGCCACGGCGCCATGTCCTCGAAGTTCGGTCGCGCCAGACTGCGGGTGACGGCGGCGCGGAGCTGGGACTCCTCGCCGGTCTTGTAGACCAGGTGGAACTGGGGCAGCCACTCGGTGTAGCTCTTGTCGCCGACGACCTCGCTCAGGTCCATGGGGTCGCCCTCGTCGTCGAGAACCAGCTCGTAGGCCCTGTAGTCGACGCTTGTGCTCTCGACCCGGACGCCGCCGAGGAAGGCGGTCTTGGCGCCGAGCAGGAGCTCGGTCATGCCGTAGGCCGCGTAGGTGTCCTCGTCGATGTCGAAGTCCGCGAGGTCCTCCTCGAGGTTTCGCTCACCCTCCAGGACACCGCTCGCGAGCAGCTCCCGTATCATTTCGGGATCCTGGAAAGGCGTGATCTGGTCGCCGTAGCGGCCGCGGAAGAACGGCGTCTCGGACTCCCAGTCGTTGATGAAGTCGGTGAAGTTCAGGTCCTCGTCGGACTCGTAGTCGAAGACGTCGTAGTTCTGCTCCTTGCTTTTGAGGCGGGCCTTGGCGCCGACCTTCCACACGCCGCTGAAGCCGAAGTTCTTGAAGAAGCCCTGGTTGTAGTTGAGGGCGCCGATGAAGTCCTCCTCGACGGCCTTCTTGTACTCGGTCTGGAGCTCGTCGAACCAGTACTCGGACGGGTCCTCGTTGAGGGGGTTGGCCTGGATGTTGGTCGGGTCGATGAAGTCGGGCCCGACGTTTGGGTCGAACTCCACGTCCTCCTGGATGAAGGCGGCGGTGACCTGGTTGGGCGTCTCCTCGGAGGACCTGTTCCAGGTCAGGCGGTAGTCGATTACGCCGGACGCGCCGACCATGTGCTCGCCGCCGCCGCTGAGCGAGTTGATGAACGACTCCTGACGGCGGTCCCGGGTGGCACGCTCGAGCTCGTCGTCGCCGACCGCGTTGCCCTTGGCGCGCCGAATCTCGGTGTCGATGTAGTTGGTCCACAGGCCGCGCAGGAAGAACTTGGACTCGAGCGACGCCCGGTAGTCGAAGTCGCCCGTGACGCCGTATCGCTCCCTCTGGATCGTGTAGTCCCGCATGTCGAGCACGTCGAGCTCGCCTTCGTCATACTCGGGCTCGATGTTGTCCGAGCCCCGCTTGGAGTCGCTGGCGCTGCCCGACACCAGGACGCCCCAGTCCTTGTCGGCGCCGAAGCGCTTGCCGACGGAGAAGTTGCCGCTCCCAGCGAACTCCTCCGTCAGGTCGTTGTAGTTGGTCCCGACCGCGGCCGAGACCCTCAGCTCCTCGGGAGCGCGCTGGGTCACCAGGTTGATGGTGCCGCCGATGGAGTCGCCGTCCATCTCCGGAGTCAGAGCCTTCGACACCTCGATCGCCCCGAGCAGGTCGGAGGGGATGGTGTCGAGGGCGATGCTGCGTTCGCCGGCCTCGGGGGACGGGATGCGTTCACCGTTGATCGTGGTCGAGTTCAGCCTGGGCTCGGTGCCGCGGACGATGACGTAGCGGCCCTCGCCCTGGTCCCGCAGCAGGCTGACGGCCGGGATCCGCTCGGTCGCCTCGGCGGCGTTCTTGTCCGGGAAGCGCCCGATCTGGTCGGCTGCGACGATGTTCGAGATGTTGATGGCGTTCTTTTGCTGGTTGAGGGCCTTGGCCTGGCCGACCAGCAACGGCGAGCTGCGGACCTCGATCTCGCCGCCGTAGGCGAGGGTCATGTCCTGCTGAACCGTCTCGCCCGCGACCACGGTGACAGTCGCCGAACCGGCCTGGAGGCCCATGAACTCGAAGATCAGGGTCTGCTCGCCGGCTGGCACCGAGATGAGCCGGTACCGACCCTCCGTTCCAGTCGTCACCACCAGGTTTGTGCCCTCCACCGACACCCGGCAGTCGGCGAGGACGGCGCCCGCCGGGCCGGTCACCCGTCCGGATACGGCACCCCTGGTTGTCTGTGCCGTCGCGGCGGTCGGAACCGTGACGGCCGCAATGGCGAGAAAGGTCAGGACCCGGTAGCGGATTCGTCGTGAGGACGCCATGTCGAACTCCTCCCCCTGTGTGCTTCCGAGCGACCGCGGCACGGCCGGCAGCCACACCGCAGACCGCGTCGCGCCATGTGGTGCGGTCCGCCCCGCGCCACGAACCCGAGCGAATCGAAGACCCCCAAACACTCGATCTGGCGGCCTTGGCGGCGTCCTCTTGGAACGTTCCATGTTGCGTTGCCCCGCTTGGGGAGGTATAGTTTGGAACGTTCCAAGAGGAACATAGAGCTTTCGAAAGGCGAAGTCAAGTGTCACCCAGGGGAAAAGCAGGCGAGACCGTCACGCGCCACCGACCGACGATCCACGACGTCGCCCGGCGGGCGAGGGTTTCGAAGTCGCTGGTCTCCATGGTGACGCGCGGCGAACGCGGCGTCAGCCCCGCCAGCCGGCAGGCCATCCTGGAGGCCATCGAGGAGCTCGGCTACCGGCCCAACCTGATGGCGCGCAGTCTGGTCGAGCGCCGGAGCAGGATCCTCGGCGTGATGATCTCGGACCTCCGAAACCCCTTCTTCGGAGCCGTGGTCGCCGGCATCCAGGACCGCGCCCGCGAGCTCGGCTACCAAGTGCTGTTCAACACCGGCGAGCGCGATCCCGCCCTCGAGGAGGAGGCCATCGAAAGCCTGCTCCAGCTGCGCGTCGACGGTCTCATCCTCGCCTCCCCGCGGGTCGACGACCCCGTCGTGGCGCGCGCCGCCGCGGCTGTGCCGGTGGTCGTGCTCAATCGCGAGACCAGTGGCGACGACACCGACAGCGTGACCAACGACAACCTCCGGGGCGCCCGGCTCGCCGTGGAGCACCTGGTCCAGCTCGGCCACCGGGCGATCGCCTTCATCGCGGGCGGCGCCGGTGCCGGCGCCCGCATCCGCGCCGAGGGCTACCGACGGGCCATGGCGGCCCTCGGCCTCGCCGACCAGATCCGGGTCGTGGACGGCGCTCACACCGAGGAGGGCGGCGAGCGCGGCGTCCGGGCCCTGCTCGCGTCGCCGCCCCTGCCGACCGCGATCTTCGCCTCCAACGACCTGTGCGCCATCGGCGCCATGAACGCCCTCGAGGAGGCCGGCCTGCGGATTCCCCAGGACATCTCGCTCATCGGCTACGACAACACCTCGCTCGCCGCCCTGCGCCACGTCTCGCTGTCGAGCATCCACCAGGCCGGCGGCGACATGGGGCGCTCCGCGGTCGACCGACTCGCCGAGCGCCTCGCCGGCGAGCGCACGGCCTCGCGCCACGACGTCGTGACGCCCAGCCTGGTGGTGCGGTCGACCAGCGGACCGCCCCGGGGCGACGGGCTCGCCGGCTGAAGCAACCATCCGCCCAGCGGCGGCATCTATTAACGGGACATGTCGAAGAGCACGAGGGAGGACACAATGAAGACCAGGCACAACGCCCGAACCGGCAGCCCGGCCCGTCCGATGACGATGATCACGCTCGTGACCCTGGTCGCGGTCATCACCATCTCCTGCGCCCAGGAAGTGCCGCCGACCCTCGAGACGGCGACGGCCCCCACGGCGCCGGCGGCCCTGGTCCCGGTCGTGGTCACCGAGACGACGCCGGAGGACCCGGACGACCCGGCCATCTGGATCCACCCCGAGGACCCCTCCAAGAGCCTCGTGCTCGGCACCGACAAGGGCGGTGCGGTGGTGGTCTTCGACCTCGACGGGAAGATCATCCCGGACAAGACCGTCACCGGGCTCCAGCGGATGAACAACATCGACGTCGAGTACGGCTTCCAGCTCGGCCGGGAAACCGTCGACATCGCCGTTGCCACCGAGCGCCCCGCGAGCGCGCTGCGGGTATTCCGCCTGCCCGAGATGACAGCCGTCGACAATGGCGGGATTCCGGTGTTCGAGGGCGCCTCCGGCGAGGCCGCTCTACCCATGGGCATCGCCCTGTACAAGCGCCCGTCGGACGGCGCGATCTTCGCCATTGTCAGCCGCAAAACCGGTCCCTCGGGCACCTACCTCTGGCAGTACCGGCTCGCCGATGACGGCGCCGGCCATGTCGTCGGAATCAAGGTCCGCGAGTTCGGCGCCTTCAGCGACGCCACGAGCCTCGACGACAGCGGCGTGCCCGAGCTCGGCGAGATCGAGTCGGTCGCGGTCGACGACGCCCTCGGCTACGTCTACTACTCGGACGAGCTGACCGGGGTCCGGAAGTACCACGCCGACCCCGATGCGCCGGATGCCGACGTCGAGCTCGCCCTGTTCGCCACCGACGGCTTCGTCGAGCAGAGGGAGGGGATCTCGATCTACGCCGTCAACGACGGCACCGGCTACATCCTGGTCTCTGACCAGCAGGGCAACACCTTCCGGATCTACACCCGCGAGGGCTCCCCCGGGAACCCCCACGAGCACCGCTTCGTCAAGAGCGTCGCCGCGTCCACCATCGAGAGCGACGGCTCGGAGGTGACCTCGGCGGTCCTCGACCCGCGCTTCCCCTCGGGCCTCTTCGTCGCCATGTCGGACAACCAGACCTTCCACTACTACTCGTGGGACGACATCGCCGGCGACGACCTGGTCAAGGCGCCCAACGGGGCTCCCCCGTCCGAGTGAAGCTCGCCCCTCGAGGGTCTGTCGGCTGTGGTGCGCGGAGGATGAAGCCGGTTCCCGAGTTCGACGTGCTGCTCTTCGACCTCGGCGGGGTTCTGATGGACTTCGCCGGTTTCGAAGAGCTGCGCGGGTTGCTTCCCGGGTCTCCAAGTCGTTCCGCGGTGCGCGACCGGTGGATCCACTCGCCCGCCGTGCAGCGCTTCGAACGCGGCGAGATCACCTCCCGCCGATTCGCCGAAGCCGTGATCGAGGAACTCGAGATCCCCCTCGAGCCACCGGAGTTCCTCACCGCCTTCGTCGAGTGGGCGAGGCCGCCGTACCCGGGAGCGATCGAGCTGCTCCAGCGCCTCGGGAAGCGCTACCGGATCGCCGCGCTGAGCAACGCGAACGAGCTTCACACACCCCTCCACCGGAAGCGCTTCGGACACGTGATCGAGAGGCTGTACTTCTCCGACGAGATCGGTGTGGTCAAACCCGATCGAGCGATCTTCGAGCACGTCATCGACGATCTCAAGGTTCCCGCCGGTCGGATCGCGTTCTTCGACGACACACCGATCAACGTCGAGGCTGCGCGACGGGCCGGCCTCCGGGCGTTCGAGGTGGACGGCCTGCCGTCACTCTCGACGGAGTTGCGGCGGCTCGGTGCCTTCGACCCGTCCTCGTGATCGAGATCATCGCGCCGCAAATGCTCATGCAGTGGACTTCAGAGCGAGCTCCATGATCCTCTCCGGGGTCGCCTCGCCCCGGGGGAGGATGCCCTGGAGCGAGCCCTCGTGCAGGACGGCGATCCGGTCGGCGAGACCGAGCAGCTCGGGCATCTCGCTGGAGATGAGCAGCACCGCCACGCCCTGGGCGACCAGCTCGCCGATGAGCTCGTAGATCTCGGCCTTGGCCCCGACGTCGATGCCCCGGGTCGGCTCGTCGAAGAGCAGGACCCGGCACCGGGCCGCGAGCCAGCGGGCGAGCACCACCTTCTGCTGGTTGCCGCCGGAGAGGTTGACGATGGTCTGGTCCAGCGAGGGGACCCGGATGTGCAGCCTGTCCACCTCGGTGCGGGCCAGCTCGACCTCGGCGCCGAGGTCGATGACCCCGGCGCGGGAGACCTCGTCGAGGGAGGTCAGGCTGATGTTCTCGGTGACCGAGCACTGGAGGACGAGGCCCTGTTGCTTCCGGTCCTCGGTGAGAAACCCCATCCCGGCGGCGATGGACTCGGCCGGACCGAGCCCGGCGAGTGTCCTTCCGGCCACCGTGACCGTTCCGCCGTCGGTCGGATCCGCGCCGAAGATCGCTCGCGCCAGATCGGTCCGACCGGAACCCATGAGACCGGCGACACCGAGAATTTCGCCCTCGCGGAGGGACAGGCTGACGGGCTCCGGGATACGCGGTCCGAAGAGGCCGTCGACCTCGAGCACGACGCCGCCCAGGACGACGCCACGCTTCGGAACCCGGTCCGCGACGGTCCTCCCGACCATCATCTGGATGAGCTCGGACACCTCGGTCGAGGCCACCCGCTTCGTTCCGACGGTCCGCCCATCCCGCATGACGGTGACCCGATCGCCGATGGCGAAGATCTCGGGCATCCGGTGCGAGATGTAGATCACCGGCACGCCACCGCCCACCAGGTCGCGGATCACCGCGAAGAGGGCCTCGATCTCGGCGTCGGACAGCGCGGCGGACGGTTCGTCCATGACCAGCAGGCGGGCGCGCCGTTGCAGGGCGCGTGCGATCTCCACCAGCTGCTGCTCGGCCACCGAGAGCTTCGCCACCGGCAGCCCGGGGTCGATGGCGCACTTCAACCGGCGGAGCAGGTCGCGGGCGCCGGCCGCCATCCGGCGATCGGCGATGATCCCTCCAGCCGTCGGCTCGTGCCCGAGGAAGATGTTCTCGGCCACCGTCAGCCCGGGGACCAGATTGAGTTCCTGGTGGATCATCACCAGACCCTGCCGCTCGGCGTCGAGGGGTCCGGTCGGCCGGACGGGAGATCCGCGGAAGAGGATCTCGCCCGCATCGGCCTCGTACTGGCCGCAGAGGACCTTCATCAGGGTCGACTTGCCCGCGCCGTTCTCGCCGAGCAGCACGTGGACCTCGCCCGGCAGCACCTCGAGATCCGCCGAGGCCAGCGCCTGGACCCCGGGGAAGTGCTTGTCGATCCCGGACATCACCAGCAGCGGGCTGGTCACCTCGGCTCCGGCGGGGCGAAGTCATCGACGTTGTGCGCGTCGATCAGCTCCACCCGGGTCAGCACCTCGACGGGGGGCGCCTTTCCCGAACGGAGGAGCTCGACGGCATGCCTGACGCCCAGACGACCCATTTCGCTCGGGAACTGGGCCACCGAACCGAGCATCCGGCCGGAACGGATGTTGGCCAGGGCGTCGGGGATCGCGTCGAAGCCGATGACGGCGACCTCGGAGATCCTGCCGGCCGCGTCGATCGCCTCGAGGGCGCCGAGGGCCATCTCGTCGTTGGCGGCGAAGACCGCGTCGAGACCGGGATGCGCCTGGAGCAGGTTCTCGGCCACGGTGTAGGCGCGGGCCCGCTCCCAGTCGGCGGTCTGGCTGGCCACCACCCTCAGCCCGGGCGATCCCTCGATCCCCGAGAGGAAGCCGAGACGACGCTGGTCGGCGGTCTCGTGGCCCGAGATCCCCTCGATCACGGCGATCTCCCCGACCCCGCCGAGCTCGGCGGCGAGATAGCGGCCGGCCACCGCCCCGCCTTCGAAGTTGTCCGATCCGATGTAGGTCAGGACCTCGGCTCCCACCGACGCCGCGGCCGCCTCGTCGATCCTGGTGTCGAGCAGCAGAACCGGGATGCCGGCATCGTTGGCCTTCGAGATCGCCGGCACCAGCTCCTTCGAACCGGACGGCGCGAGCAGGATCGCGTCGACTCGCTGCTGGATCAGATTCTCGATGATCTGGTACTGACGTTCGACATCGGTCTCGCGATCGGCCGCGAGGGACACGAGGTTGACCCCGAGCGCCTCCGCTTCGGCCTCCCCCGCTTCCTGCATCTGGCCCCAGAACGGCGAGTTGAGGGCTTTCGGGACGAAGGCGACGGTCAGCGTCGGCTGCTGCGCGGAGGGTCCCGAGCCGGCTCTGATGGCCACCGCTCCGGCCACCGAAACCACCGCCAGAACGCCGACGACCGCGGGCGTGCGAAACCGACGCCAGCCGCCGACGGGCGCCTTCGCCACGCCGCGATGCCGGGCGCGGTCGAGGACCACCGCGGCCACCAGCACCCCGCCGACCACCATGCCCTCGAGGGCCGACGGCACGTTGAGGGCGTTGAGCCCGTTGCGCAGCGTGCCCATGATCAGGGCGCCGATGAGGGTGCCCAGAACCCGGCCCTCGCCACCCATCAGGCTGACCCCGCCGATGACGGCGGCGGCGATGGCGTAGAGCTCGTACATCTCGCCGGTCAGCGGCGAGGCCGCGTTGAGACGGGAGGTCATGAGCACCGCGGCGACTCCCGCCATGAGCCCGGAGAGACCGTAGATCGCGATCTTGTAGCGCCCCACCGGAACCCCCGACAGCCATGCCGCCTGCTCGTTGCCGCCGATGGCGTAGGTGTATCGACCGAGCTTGGTTCGGGTCAGGACGAGATGGGCGAAGACATAGAGGACGGCGACCACGATGACCAGAACCGGGATCCCGAGGATGTCGCCGGAGAGGGCGCGGAAGCTCTCGGGCAGCCCGCTGATCGGCTTCGATCCCGAGTAGATCTTGGCGGCGCTCCGGGCGACCAGCATCATGCCGAGGGTGGTGATGAAGGGCGGGATCCGCCCCAGGGTGGTGACCAGGCCGTTGACCAGCCCGCAGCCGAGCCCGACCAGGAGCCCGAGCGCGATGGCCAGGACGGGCGAGTGCCCCGCGGCCAACAGATCGGCCACCACCAGACCGCACAGGGCGAGGATCGAGCCCACCGAGAGGTCGATGCCGGCCGAGATGATGACGAAGGTCAGCCCGATGCCGAGGATCGCGTTGATGGCCGACTGCTGCATCACGTTGAGCAGGTTGTCGGTCGTCAGGAAATGGGGTGAGGCGACGCCGAAGAGGCCCACAAGGCCGACCAGGATGAAAAGCGTCTGAAGCCGGGAGGAGAGGCCTCGCATGACTCCGTCTATCGTAACCGAGCGTGTGTTCGGCCTCGGACCGGTGCCTGCGGCCGAGGCCGGGTCCCCCCTGGAGTGCTTCGGGGCGAGCTCTTCCGGGTCAAGCCGGTCGAGGAGCTACCGGCCCTTCGTCCGCGTGTGTTGGTAGACGATCTCCCCCTCGACGTTGACGAAGGTGGTGATGAGCTCGGTCTCGCTGATGCTGCACAGGCTGAACCCGGCATCGGGGCTGCCGAAGAGCGCGCCCTCGTGAGGTACCACCTCGCGGGTGAGCGACGCCGACGTGTTGACGAAGTACTCGACATCCGAGCCCGGCACCCGGATGTGCTGGAAGTTGTGGATGTGGCCGCTGAAATTCGCGTCGACACCGTGGGCGTCGAGCAGGGGCTGGAGTCGACGCTGCAGATCGCTTCGCTCACGAGCCTCCTTCGTGGTCCCGGCGTGCACCGGATGGTGCCCCATGACGACCTTCCACGCGGCGTCGCTGTCGGCGAGCGTGGTGTCGATCCAGGTGAGCTGTTCGTCCAGGGGTCGGAGCCCGGCGTCGGGGAAATCGCCCGGGTCGTCCCGATACTTGTCGATGAGCGTCGGCGTGTCGATGAAGAGCAGCAGGGCCTCGACACCGTCGGAGATCGTCTCGGTCATGGCGAAATACCGGCCGGGCATCTCCCAGCGACGGCTGACCGCGCCGTAGTCGAGCAGCGCCTGCGTGTTGCCGTAGTACTCGTGGTTCCCCAGGACCGGGTGCCACGGGATCATCAGCTCGGGGTGCTTGTAGATCCACTCGAAGTTGGTCTGCCACAGGGGGTCGTGGACGGAGGCGATGCCCAGGAAGTGGTGGACATCTCCGAGGGCGGCGACGAACTCGACGTCCGAGATCCCGGCGACCTCGCCCATCATC
The DNA here is from genome assembly GCA_035464095.1 of Candidatus Methylomirabilota bacterium. Classification (GTDB taxonomy): domain Bacteria; phylum Acidobacteriota; class Thermoanaerobaculia; order Thermoanaerobaculales; family Sulfomarinibacteraceae; genus JAHECW01. The sequence continues at coordinate 74,424 of DATHSO010000191.1, forward strand.
TCCGCCACGGGCCTCTGGTCGTAGTAGCCGTTGCGCCCGAGATCCGACGCGATGAGAAAGGTGAAGTACTCGTCGAGAGCCGCCAGGGCAGCTGCGTCCCTGACCACGGTCGCCGTCGGAGCGGTCGGTACCGGATCGGACGGTTCCTGTCGCAGCAGGACTACCACGAGCATTGCCAGGATCACTAGCAACAGCACGATCCCCAGTTTCCCGTCTTTCATCAGTCCTCCTTCAGAGCGAACTCCAGGCAGCCGCGAGCCGCGGAGGCTGTCCCCTCGGGTCGAGGCCGCCGCTTCTTCGACGCGTGCCTCACGGCACCTTTCTCCGGCGAGCTTACCGTCTCGGTCGATGATTTGACAGCCGTGAGATCGAGCTGGGGCGGCAGCGGTGGATCGACCTGCCGATGCGCCACCTCTGCTGTGCCGAGATCAGGACGAGTGAATCGGCGCGCCGTGGCCGGTTTCGCTTCGGGTGGCCATCGCGGAGGAGCTTCGGGCCTTCGAGGCCCGACCGCGATTCGTCCGACGGATCGCTAGTCGAAGCCGAGCTCGAGCCGGGCGGCCTCGGACATCATGTCCGGGTCCCAGGGCGGGTCCCAGGTGATCTCGACGTCCACGTCCGTGACCCCGTCCACGTCGGCGACCCTTTCGCGGACCTCGATGGGCAGCGACTCGGCCACCGGACAGTTGGGCGAGGTCAGGGTCATGAGGACGCGGGCCTTCCCGGCCGCGTCCACCGACACGTCGTAGATCAGCCCGACCTCCCAGATGTTGATCGGGATCTCCGGGTCGTAGACGGTTTGAATCGCGGCGATCAC
>DATHSO010000192.1:0-20175 GCA_035464095.1 Candidatus Methylomirabilota bacterium
GCACCGCGACCCGACACTCACGATCGGGGTGGCCGTAAGCCAGCTACAACCGCGCTCGGCTGGCGTGCGAGTCAGGCCGAGATCGCAAGGCGAGCTCGGCACTGACCGCTGACAGGCGAGGGTGGTTCGCGGTGCGCAAAGCGCACTAGCAACCCCCTCTCCGGCCCGCCGGGGAGGTCGTGGTCGCAGCAGCGCATCGCCCGGGCCTCCGACCCCCTTGGCAACGGCCATCACCGATCCCGAGGTCGGGTTGCCGCTGCCGCTGCCGCTGCCGCTGTACCGTTCATCGGGCACGGGCACGGGCACGGGCACGGGCACGGGCACGGACGCGGACGCGGACGCGGACGCGGATGGGGGGAGGGGAGCGGGGAAGATCACATCGATGCCCGGCTCGCTGAGGTACCCTCGTAGCATCTGGACGGCGAGGGGGATGGCGGGCTACACCCACACCTGTGCGTCATGCGAGACGAAGTTCAAGGTCCACGAGCGGTACGTGGGCCGGGCCCTGCACTGCCCGCACTGCGGCACCGAGTTCCTGGCCGACCCGCTGCTGACCGATGTCGAGGATCGGCTGGAGGAGCTCGAGCCCGAGCGGCCGTCGCGCCGGCGATGGCCGGCGGTGGCGGCGCTCGTGGTGCTCTTCGCCGCCGCGGCGTGGTGGGTCGGGCAGGCCCACACCAGCGGCTTCCTCGCCGAGCTCTTCCGGCCGCAGCGCAGCGCCGGCCAGTTCGGGACCCTGGCCCTCGAGGGCCAGACGCGGGTGCCCGCCGCCATGGACCGCGAGACGGCGACCTTCGTGGCCGGCGCCCTCGAGGACCCCGACCCGGGCTCCCTGGACGCCCTCCGGGTCCAGGGACGGATCGTCGACGTGGCGGCGGGGACCCAGGTCAAGATCGTGGAGTGGGTGCGCAGCGACCGCACCGCACGGGTGCGCATCCTGACCGGCCCCTGGACCGGCCGGGTGGTGTGGGTGGCCACCACGAGCGTGCGCTGAGCCCGCTCGACAGGGGGCCGCGACTTCCGTAGACTGCCTCTGCCGGTGCGGAAGGGGAAGACGGTGCGAATCCGTCGCGGACCCGCCGCTGTGACCGGGGACGACGGTCGGCGGAGCCACTGTGGCCGACGGGCCATGGGAAGGGCCGACCGGAGGACGATCCGGGAGCCAGAAGACCCGTGCACCGGCTGGCATCGGCCCCTCGCGGACCAGGGGCCGATGGGACACGACGGGTGAGAAAACGGTGATCCCGGGGCCTGCGGTCCCCGGGATTTGTCGTATCGGTTGCCATGAGCATCGGACGAAGGACGTCGAGCTGGCTGATCGTCGGGCTGGGGTGCCTCGCCGCGGCCTGCGGGGAGCGTCCGCCGACCGGCGCCGGCGCCGCGTTGCCGGCCCGCATCGTGTCCCTGGCGCCGAGCCTCACCGAGACCCTGCTCGCCCTCGAGCTCGAGGACCGCGTGGTCGGCGTCACCCGGTTCTGCCCGGAGGTGGCCGGGGCGGTGGAGGTCGGCGGCTACGTCGACCCCAACATCGAGGGCATCGTCGACCTCGACCCGGACCTGGTGCTGCTGATGCAGTCCCACGACGTCCTCGAGCGGCGGCTGTCGGAGCTCGGCCTCGTGACCTTCCGGGTCGACCAGCACGACATCGCCGGCGTCCTCGACTCGGTGGAGGCCATCGCCGCCCGCTGCGGTGTGCCGGATCGCGGACGGCGGCTGGCCGCCGACCTGTGGGACGATCTCGACGGCGTGGCGGCGGCCGTGGCGGATCGTGAGCGGCCGCGGACCCTGGTGGTGGTGGGCCGCGAGATCGGAGGCGGCATCGGCGCCCTGTGGGCAGCCGCGCCGGACACCTTCTTCGACGACGTCGTGCGTCTGGCCGGCGGCGACAACGTCATCACCGGCTCGACCATCCGGTACCCGGAGCTGTCCCGGGAGGGCCTCTTCGTCCTCGACCCCGACGTCATCCTGGACGTTGTCGCCGACGGCGGCGTCCGGGGGATCGCGCCGGCCGATGCCGCCGCCGACTGGCTCGAGCTCGACGAGCTCGCGGCGGTGCGGGGCGGTCGGGTGATCGTCCTCGACGAGGACTACGTCGCCATCCCGGGGCCGCGGATCGTGGACACGGTGCGGACCGTCGCCCGCGCCCTCCACCCCGCAGTGGAGCTGCCGTGAGTGGCCCCGGCCACCGGGTGGAGGCGAGCGGCCTGCGGGTTCGCCTCGGTGAGACCGAGGTGCTGGCGGGGGTCGACGTGGCGGTGGCTTCGGGCGAGTTGCTGGCGGTGGTCGGGCCCAACGGCGCCGGCAAGTCGACCCTGCTGCGGGCCCTTGGCGGGCTCGTGGCCCCGGCTGCGGGCCGGGTCGCGGTCGACGGGCGGCCGGTGGCCGAGCACTCGCGCCGGGAGCTCGCCCGGGTGGTCAGCTATGTGCCGCAGATGGACCACCCAGCCGAGGGCTTCACCGTTCGCCAGTTCGTCGAGATGGGCCGCTACCCCTACCTGCGGGCCTGGTCGGCGTTGACGGTGGACGATCGGCGGGCGGTGGAGGAGGCCCTGGAGCTGACCGCTGTCGGCCCCCTCGCCCATCGGGCGGTGGCCACCCTCTCGGGGGGCGAGCGGCAGCGGGTGGCGATCGCCGCCGCACTGGCCCAGGGCGGCTCGATCCTGCTCCTGGACGAGCCGACGAGCTTCCTGGACTACCACCACCAGGTGCAGGTCCTTGGCCTGCTGCATCGGCTCCACGCCGAGCGGAGCTACACCGTCATCGCGGTGACCCACGATCTCAATGGGCTGGTGGCTGGAGCGGATTCGGTGCTGGCGCTGATCGAGGGCCGGGTGGCCTTCTCGGGGCCGCCGCGGGCGCTGTTCGACGCGGCGGTCCTGTCGCGGATCTTCGGCAGCGACTTCGTGATGGTGGCGGGCGGCCGCCGCGGCCTGCCCCTGGCGGTGCCGGCGTGGAACGGGAAGTGAGCCGCCGCGCCCGAATGGGCCTGCTGCTGGCGGCGGCGCTCGCGGTCGTGCTGGCGGCGCCCCTGATTGGGACCGTGGCGCTGCCTCTGTCCACGATCCTCGACCCGGGGGGCAGCGACCCCGCCGCCCGGATCCTGTGGCAGATCCGGGTGCCGCGGGTGGCCGCCGCCTTCCTCGGCGGGGCCGGGCTCGCCCTCGGCGGGGCGGTCTTCCAGGCGGTGTTCCGCAACCCGCTCGCGACCCCATACATCCTGGGAGTTGCGGCCGGGGCGTCCTTCGGGGTCGCGGTGGTGAGCCGGATCGGCCTCGGCGTCGTGGTGCTCGGCCTCGGCCTTGCCACCTGGTCGGCACTCGGCGGCGCCCTGCTCGCGGTGGCCGTGGTGTGGCTGCTGACCCGGGTCCGGCCCGAGGCGACCTCGGCGACCCTGCTGCTCGCCGGCGTGTCCCTCAACTTCTTCTTCTCGAGCCTGATCCTGTTCCTGCAGTACACCGCGTCCTTCGCCGACTCCTACCGGATCCTGCGCTGGCTGATGGGCGGCCTCGGTGGGGTCGACCTGGCGTCGGTGGCGCAGATGACGCCCTTCGTGGTCCTGGGCGCCGGGGCGATCCTGCGCTTCGGCCGGGAGCTCGACCTCATCGCCACCGGTGCGGAGATCGCAGCCAGCCGCGGCGTTGCGGTGGCGAGGACCCGCACGGCCCTGTTCATCGCCACCTCGGTGATGGTGGCCGGGGTGGTGGCGGCCTGCGGCCCCATCGGCTTCATCGGGATGATGGCGCCCCACATCTGCCGGCTGCTGCTGGGGCCGGGGCACCGGCTGCTGCTGCCCGCCTCGGCTGTGTTCGGCGGCGCCTTCCTGGTCGCCTGCGACACCGCGGCTCGCATCGTCCTCGCCCCGGCCGAGCTGCCGGTCGGCGTCATCACCGCCTTCCTCGGCGCACCCTTCTTCCTCTGGTTGCTCCTCCGAAAGTAGCCGTGTTCGTGGAGTTTTTTTCTTGCCGTTTGTTTCGTCTCGGCGGAATGTGCCAGCCGGTGGAGTCGACACGAGACGAAACAAACGGCAAGAAAAAAATCAGAGTTCGAAGTGGTTACCCGTCCGCGCTCTCGTTCTCGGGAAAATGCTCGACGGTGACGTCGAGGCCGCCGGTGAGCTCCTTGAGCTCGCGGGTCAGGGCGCGGCCGATGACCAGGCGCTGGACCTGGTTGGTGCCCTCGTAGATCTGGGTGATCTTGGCGTCGCGCATGTACTTCTCGATGGGGTAGTCCCGGCAGAAGCCGTAGCCGCCGAAGAGCTGGACCGCGTCGGTGGTGACCTTCATGGCGGTGTCGGTGGCGAAGACCTTGCCCATGGCCGCGATCTTGTTGACGTTGGTGGCGCCGGAGTCGATCACCCGGGCCGAGGCGTAGACCAGCTGGCGGGCCGCCTCGACCTGGGTGGCCATGTCGGCGAGCATGAACTGGATCGCCTGGTGGGAGAGCACGGTCTGGCCGAACTGGCGCCGCTCCGAGGTGTAGCGCAGCGCCCACTCGAAGGCGCCCTGGGCGAGGCCGAGGGCCTGGGCGGCGACCCCCGGACGGGCCCGGTCGAGGGTCATCATGGCGTTCTTGAAGCCCACGTTCTCCTTGTCGCCGAGGAGCTGGGAGGCGGGCACCCGGCAGTCCACGAAGTCGAGCTCGTTGACCGGCACGGTGCGGATGCCCATGGTGTCCTCGCGCTTGCCGACGGTGAAGCCCGGGGTGTCGCGCTCGACGATGAAGGCCGAGATGCCGCGCATGCCGCGGTCGGGGTCGGTCAGGGCGTAGACCGTGAAGGTGGAGGCGACGCCGCCGTTGGTGTTCCACTTCTTGTGGCCGTTGATCACGTACTCGTCACCGTCACGGATGGCCGTGGTTCGCAGGCTGCCGGCGTCCGAGCCCGAGGCCTTCTCGGACAGACCGAAGGCGATCAGGCTGTCGCCGGCCGCGATCGGGGGCAGGTAGCGCTGCTTCTGCTCGTCCGTGCCGCCGAGGATGATCGGGAAGGAGCCCAGGGCGTTGACCGCGTAGGCGACGCCGACGCCGCCGCAGGCCCGAGACAGCTGCTCGATGATCAGGCAGAGGTTGAGGACGCCCGCGTCCTGGCCGCCGTACTCTTTGGGGATCCAGACCCCGGTCAGGCCGTAGGACTTCAGGGCCTCCAGGATGTCCCAGCCGTACTCGCCGGTGCGGTCGAGCTCCGCCGCCGCCGGCCGCACGAACTTCTCCGCCACCTCGCGTGCCCGGTCCTGGTAGTCGAGGTTCTCCTTGCTCAGCAGCTCGCGCATGGTCGCCTCCTCCGTCGGTCAGGTGGCCGCCATTCTCGCACACCGGGTTCACGACCTCGAAATTGCATCGGTTCTTTTCCTTTTTCTCTCCCTCTCCCTCTTCCGGGGCGCTTCAGGTCCGAGTCGACAGCGGGGAGGGAGAGGGAGAGAAAAAGAGAGGGTCGAGCCAGACGACCGGGCGGAATGGCGATCGCCGCCGCGTTTGCTATTCTCTCCGGAGCACGACAGGGGGGATGCGGATGGACCGGAGACGCTACCGGGTGCTGGCGCCGAGCGCGGTGACCTCGGCCAACATCGCGGCCGGCTTCATGGCCATGGTGGCGGCGGCCGACGGCCGCTTCGAGCTCAGCGTCTACCTCCTGGTGATCGCCATTCTGTGCGACGTCCTCGACGGCACCATCGCCCGGCTGCTCGGCGCCACCAGCGAGTTCGGCCAGGAGATGGACAGCTTCTCGGACGCGATCTCGTTCGGGGTCGCGCCGGCTTTCCTGGTCTACCTGGCGATCCTGAGGCCCCTGGGCTTCTGGGGCCTGATCGCCGCCCTCATCTACCTGCTCGCAGGGGTCACCCGCCTGACCCGTTTCGTGCTGACCAGCGACGCCCACGTCAAGGAGCTCCGCACCACCGGTGCGCCCATCCCGATCGCCGCCTCCTACCTCATGGCGGCGGTTCTGATGCGCGACCGGATGCCGGTCGAAGCGGTGGTGGCGGTGGTGCTGGTGATGTCGTTGCTCATGGTGTCGCGGATCAGGCTGCCGAGCCTGAAGGGCAAGAACGTGGTCAGCGCCATGCTCCTGGTCGGCATTGTCAACTACCTGCTGGTGGTCTTCAGCCCGAGCTGGCTCACCATCGGCTGGTGGAACGCCTGGAACGCCTGCATCCTGCTCGCAGCCAGGCTCCTCAGCGACCGGCTGGAACCCTCGTCGGCCCGTTGAGGTCGGCAGAGCGCGGCACGACACCAACCACGGGAGGAGCGAAGCCGCTCCCGCTCGAGCCCCTTCAACCGTGGCGGTCAGCTCACGACGTCGCTGGTCTCGCGCTCGAACCCGGCCATGTGCGCGTGCTCGTCCATGTCCTCTGGGAACCTGTCGAGGATGTTGTTGAGGAGGCGTTCCTTGTGGAGCAGGTATCGCCGGGCCTCGGAGTCGTGGCTGTGGTGGACCTCGCCGCGGAGCTCCTGCAGGCGGTTGCGCACCACGCGCAAGAGCAACGAGGATTCCTGGTCGCTGAGCAGAAGCTGCATGTCGACCTCCCGGCCGCGGGCGCTCCGACCCGCCAGGCCCGCGGTCTCACCCACAATATGGGTCGTCGATCGTCAGCGGTCGAGGGACGGGCTCAGACCAGGATCTGCCGGAATGCCGCCTCGAGGGTCGGCGCCCGGAAGGTGTAGCCGGTATCCTCGAGCACCCGGGGCTCGACCTTCGTCGAGGCCAGGAGCAGAGCCTCCGCCATCTCGCCCATGGCCAGCTTGACCGCGAACGCGGGCGCCGGCAGCACGGCCGGCCGGCCGAGGGCGTCGCCGAGAGCCTTGGCGAACTGGCGGCTGGTGGCGGAGCCCGGGGCGACCACGTTGACCGGGCCGTCGATCTCCGGGTGGGCGATGACGTGGTCGACCACGCCGACCACGTCGGCCATGGCGGCCCAGGGCCACCACTGGTCGCCGGCGCCGATCGGGCCGCCGAGGCCGAGCTTGAAGGGCGTCAGCATCTTGTCGAGGGCCCCGCCGTCGCCCAGGATCATCCCGAAGCGGGTCAGCACCACCCGGGTCCGCTCCGAGCGCGCCTCCAGGGCGGCCTCCTCCCAGTCGCGGGCGAGGTCGGCCAGAAAGCCGTCGCCCGGCGCCGACGACTCGTCGACGGTGTCATCGCCGCGGTCGCCGTAGTAGCCGCTGGCCGAGGCGCTGATCAGCAGCGGCGGCGGCTCCTCGGCCCGGGCGATGGCGGCTACCAGGGTCCGAGTCGAGTCGAGCCGGCTGGAGCGCAGCTCGGACTTGACGCGGTCGGTCCAGCGGCCGCCGGCGATGCTGCGGCCGTTGAGGTTGACGACCACGTCGCACCCCGAAACGGCCGCCGGGTCGAGCTCGCCGCCGGCGGGATCCCACGGGATCTCGCGTTCGGCCTCGGTGGACGAGCCGCGCACCAGGGTCGACACCTGCACGCCCCTGGCCCGAAGATGCTCGGTGAGGGCAGCTCCCACGAATCCGCTGGCGCCTGAGATGACGATCTTCATGATGCAACGGGAAGCGTTCCTGCGACAGTCGCTATTCCCGGCGGGCATGCGGGTATACTCGATGCAGACCAGTAGCGACCGCCCGGAGCCAGCCATGGTTCGAGAGCAACCCGTCGACCTCCCCACCTGTCCGGCCTGCGGCGCGCCGCGATTGGGCCACGCCTGGGACTGCGCCAAGTGCGGCGCGGTCTTCGACGACGGGCCCGGACCGGAGCTTCCTCCCCGGATGGGGGATCCCGCGACCCAGGCAGCGTCCCCGGAGCTCGGGTCGGCACCCGTGCCGCCGCCCCCGTCGGTCGCCGGGCAGGCACGGGCAACGGTGGCACCGCGATCGACCTCCGCCCGCCGCGCCCCGAGCCGCACCCGCCGCTCCCGGTCGGGCGTCGGCGCCGGTGCGGGGCTGGAAGCGCTGCGCCGCTGGGTCGACGACAACAAGGCCGCGTCCGTCATCGTCTCGTTCCTGATCTACGTCGGGGTGGTGTGGCTGTTCGGGGTGGTGGTCATCGGCGGCACCGACTCGCCGGGGGCGGTCAAGGACGCCTACCGGGAGGTCACCGGCAGGCCGCTGCCGGTGGGCTTCGGACCGGCCTTCGCCGCGCACTTCGTGGGCCGACGCCTGGTGGTCCTCCAGCGGCCGGACCAGGTCATGCTGGTGCTCTACAAGGACGCCGACATCGCCGACGACACCGGGCTGAGGGCCTTTGCGGAGCGCTCCCTCGACGTGCTCGAGGTGCCCTGGGAGTCGATCAGTACGCGCACCGCCACGATCGCCGGCGACACCGTCGAGGTCCCGGTGCTCCGGCTGTTGGGCGAAGGCGGCCCCCACGTCTACCTGGTGCCGACCGCGACCCCGGCGGGCGGCCGGGCGGTGGAGGCGGTCATCGGCGCGCCGAGCGCGGTCCTCGACGTCGTTGACGAGATGGTGAGGAGCCGATGACCGGCCGCGGGATCGCCCGGCGCTGCCTGCCCCTCGTGGTGTTTCTGACCCTCGCGGCAACCGCCGCCCACGCCGCCGATCCCGGAGCGGTCCTCTGGCGCGCCCTGTCGGGGCGGGTGGTGTTCTCGGTGCTGCTCCTGCTGTTCTGTCAGGCGCTCTTCGTGCTCGCCTTCGCCCGCATCCTCGGGCTCGCCGGCGGCTTCGGGAGCGCGGTGATCGCCGTCGGCCTGGGCGGCATCGTGGTGGTGGTGTTCACCGTCATGATCGCCCTGTTCGGCTTCTTCCTGCCCCAGATCGTGCTCGGCGCCATGGTGACGGCGCTGCCGTTCCTGTGCGGGGCGCTCGGGGTGAAGTGGGCCTTCGGCACCGACCTCGGCCACGGGCTGGTCGTCTTCCTGCTGTCCCTGTCGGCGGCCTCGCTGGTTGCCATGGGCTACCTGCTGCTGGCGTTCTGAGGCGTCAGCCGAGCCAGCCCCGGGCGTGGTCGAGGGCGATCTCGGCGAGAGCGGCGGCGTGCTCCGGGCGGTCGTTGAGGGCCGGGACCAGGCGCAGCTCGCCCCCTCCGGCTGCGGCGAAGCGGGCGCGCCCGGTGATCCCGACCTCCTCGAGGGTCTCCAGACAGTCGGTGGCGAAGCCCGGGAAGACCACGTCGACCCCGCCCAGTCCGCGACGGGCCCATCGCTCGAGGCGCTCGCCGAGGTCCGGGCGAAGCCAGGCCTCCCGGCCGAAGCGCGACTGGTAGGCCATGTGCCAGCGGCCCGGCGGCAGCTCCAGCCGGGCGGCGAGGGCGCGGGCGGTGGCGGCGCACTCGAGAGGGTAGGGGTCGCCGAGCCTCACGTAGCGCTCCGGCAGCCCGTGGAAGGACATGACCAGCCGCTCCGAGGGCCCGTGCTCCCGCCAGAATGAACGGACGCTCTCGGCGACCGCCTCGAGGTAGGCGGGGTGGTCGTGGTAGCTGCGGACGGTGCGCAGCTCGGGCAGGCGCCGCCGCCTCTTGAGCTCGTCGAAGACCCCGTCCAGCACTGACGCGGTGGCGGTCGCGCTGTACTGCGGGTACAGGGGCAGGACCAGGACCCGCCGGCAGCCGGCGGTGTCGAGGCGACGCAGCGCCGAAGCCAGGGAGGGCTCACCGTAGCGCATGCCCACCGCCACCGGCAGCTCGGCGCCGGCGACCGAAGCGAGGCGGGCGGCCAGCGCCTCCCCGAGCCGGCGGCTGGCGACCAGCAGCGGCGAGCCCTCCGGGGTCCAGATCCGCCGGTAGAGCCGCGCCGAGCGGCGCGGACGCAGGGGCAGGACGATGAGGTGGAGGATCGGCCACCACCGCCAGCGGGGCAGGTCCACGACCCGAGGGTCGGCGAGAAACTCGCGCAGGTAGCGGCGTACGGCCGTGGCGGTCGGCGCCTCCGGCGAGCCGAGGTTGGCGAGGACGACTCCGAAGGGCGGACGGCCGGGTCGGCGGTCGGAACCGGTCATGGCGAGGTCGCGGCCGGGCGAGCGGCCGCGGGGCGGCTCACTGTCCGGTGGGTGCGTCGACGAAATCGTCGGGGTCGAAGGAGCCCGGGTCCGGGACCTTGGCCATGATCTCCTTGATCATCTCCTGGTGGCGGACCTCCTCGTCCCGCAGGCGGACGAAGAGCTTGGAGATCTCGTCGTTGTCCACCGACGGCAGCGCGCCGTCGTAGAACTCGTAGGCCTTGATCTCGGCCGCGAGGGCCACGTCGAGGGCTTCCTGGACGGACATGAAAGCCCTGGCACCGTCGTAGGACGGTGCCTCGACCTCGACGATCAGGGAGGCGTCGGCGGTGGAGCCTGCGTCGCCGAAGAGCTCGCGGCGCCGACCGGCGAGGACCTCGGCGTGCTTGACCTCGTTGGCGGACATGAAGCGGAAGAACTTGGCCACCTCGGGGTTGTGGTGGGCCTCGAGCTGCTCGGCGAACTCGTCGTAGCGCTCCTTGGCCTCCTCCTCGATGGCGATGGCGAGGTCGAGTGTGTCGCGAAGCGACAGGGTGGAAAAGTCGATGCCCTGGCTCATGTCCTGCCTCCGTGCTGGTGGTTGCCCCGGCGGCCGCAGACGCCGGGCGTCGAATGCAAAGATTGGACCGGCCGCGGAGGGATGTCAAGACGAGCGCGGCCACCTCATGCGATCCCAGATCCAGCCGGCCGTCCAGCCCGCGGCCATGAACAGGACCACGGCGCCGGTGTGCCAGACCAGGACGTGCCGGAGATCGGACATCGGGCAGATCAGGTGGAGGACCGCGTCCGACGCCACCGCGGCGCCGGCCCCCCCGAGCAGTCCGGCCACCGGGGCCCGCAGGGGCAGGGCCCGGAACACCAGCCACAGGGTCACCAGGAAGGTGGGCAGCACCACGAGGGCCTCGCGGGACAGGCAGCCGATCCCGGCGGTCACCTCACCGCCGGCGACCGCGACGGCCGGGCTGTAGATCGCGGTCGCGACGCCGACCAGAACCTGCACCCCGAAGGCCGTCCCGGCGATCCACCGGATCGCGCCGTCGGGTACCGCCGCCCCGGGCACCGCTTCGCGCAGGGCCATCGCGATGAGCAGGACGCCGAAGGCGAGCTGGAGCGCGGAGCACCCCCAGCTCAGCCACATCGGCAGCCGGTCGATGTCGCAGCGGAGGCTGGCGCTGGCCAGGGTGAGGGCGAGGACCACCGCCAGCACGCCGACCGCCACGACCGTCCGCAGCCACGCCGGGTGGAGGGGCTGGACGGCCCGGCAGTCGCGCTCGACGACTGCCCGCAGGCCCTCGGGGACCGACTCGAAGCTCATCTCACCCTTCCCCTTCCTCCTCGGCGATGCGATCCCGGATGGCCTTGATGGCCCGGTGGGCGCGGACCTTGGCCGTCCCCGGCGCGACGCCGACCACCTGGCCGACCTCCTCGAAGGTGAGGCCGAGTAGGTGGTGGAGGATGAGCACCTCCTGGGCGGTCCTGGGCAGCGCCGCCAGCAGCCGCCGGACCGTCGTCCGGTCGGCGAGCCGCTCGACCTCCGGCGGCACCGGCACGTCCGGCAGCGCCTCGTCCGGCAGCACCTCCTTGCGGCGCCGGGCCGAGCGCAGGTGCATGAGAGCGACGTGGCGGGTGATGGCGTAGACCCAGGGCCGGACCGGCCGGGGCGGGATGTAGGTCCGGCGGGCCCGGTGCAACTGGAGGAAGGCCTCCTGCAGCAGGTCCTCGGCCGCGGACTGGTTGCGCACGAAGGTCCATAGGTAGCGGATCAGCGGGCGCTTCAGGGCCTCGTACAGCCCGGAAAACGCATCCATGTCCCCCTTCTGATAGTCGATCATCAGCTCGATCAGCTGCTGCTCCTCGGCCTGACGATCGTCGGTCATCGGGTGTTATGCCTTTCTCGGGGGAGGCGTTACCTGTGCGATGAGTATAGCGGCTCCCGCTTTCGCGTCCGGACCCGGATCCGGCTCCAGTGACAGCGACAGGGACAGTGACAGCGGCAGCGATCAGTGTCCGGGCCCGGGTCTGACGCTGCCGACCGACGCAGCGCCCGTGAGGGCGGGTGTAAAACCCGCCCCTACGAGGCGAAACCGGCACCAACGAGGCGAACCGGAAAGCGCTCGTAGGGGAGGGTTTTACACCCTCCCCCCGGCTCGGGCGTCCTGACGCCTGGGCCGGACCCGGACCCGGGACCCGACCTCGGGATCGGTGGTGGCCGTTGCCAAGGGGGTCGGAGACCCGGGCATCGCCTCTCACGCGTCCACGACGTTTCCGGCGGGCCGGAGAGGGGGTTGCTAGTGCGCTTTGCGCACCGCGAACCACCCTCGCCTGTCAGCGGTCAGTGCCGAGCTCGCCTTGCGATCTCGGCCTGACTCGCACGCCAGCCGAGCGCGGTTGTAGCTGGCGTACGGCCACCCCGATCGTGAGCGTCGGGTCGCGGTGGCCGTAGGCCACCAGCAACCGCACCCGGACCGGGAGCCGAACGCTGACGCCGGTTATGGTCGCTGCCGCTGGTCGCTGCCGCTGATCGCTGATCGCTGTTCGCTGGTGCTGATCCCTGACGCCGGTTGCTGATCGCTGGTTGCCGGTGGCCCGGGAACGGGATCGGGATCGGGATCGAGTCAGCGCCGCTCCGGGCCTGTCGGCGCGTCCGACGCGCCGCCGCGATTCGTCCGACGAATTGCCAACGCTGCCGCCACCAGTGAGCAGGTACGATGACACGGTGACCGACGCCGAGCGCCTCGTCGAGTGGTTCCGCGCCCACGCCCGGCCGCTGCCCTGGCGGACCGAGCCGCGGGACCCGTACCGGTCGCTGCTGTCGGAGCTGATGGCGCAGCAGACCCAGATCGACCGGGTGGTGCCGCGCTTCGAGGCCTTCGTCGCCCGCTTCCCGGACCTGCCCTCCCTGGCGGCGGCATCCGAGGACGAGGTGGTCGAGGCATGGTCGGGGCTCGGCTACTACCGTCGCGCGAGGTCGCTCCACCGCCTGGCGCGGGAGGTGTCGGCGGCGGGGGGCGAGCTGCCGAGCACGGCGGCGGCGCTCGAGACCCTGCCGGGCATCGGTCCCTACACGGCGGCGGCGCTGGCGTCCATGGTCTTCGGCGAGGCGGCGCCGGCGCTCGACGGCAACGTGGCCCGGGTCGGGTCGCGGGTGCTCGCCCTCGACCGAGACCCCAGGTCGTCGAAAGGCCGCGCCGAGATCCTGGCCTGGGTTCGATCGCTCATGACCGAGGCCTCGCCGGGACCGGTCAACGAGGCCCTCATGGAGCTCGGGGCCAGAGTCTGCACACCGACTGGGCCGCGCTGCGACCGGTGCCCGGTCGAACGATCCTGCCGCGCCCGGGCCGAGGGGCGTCCCGAGGCCTACCCGGCGCCCCGGAGCACCCGGCCCGGCGTCGAGCTCGAGTGGGTCGCGGCCGTCGCCGAGGGGCCGGGCGGCCGGTGGCTGCTGCGACGGGTGGTGGAGGGGCCGATCCTGCGCGGGCTCTGGCTGCCGCCCTTCGCCGAGCGCGACCCGGTGCGTCCCCAGGACGAGCAGGCTCGGCAGCTCGTGCCGATCGAGGCCGTGGCGCCGGTCGAGGTCTTGCCCCCGGTCCGCCACGCCGTCACCTACCGCCGGATCTCGGTCGTCCCGGTCCGCCTCGCCGTCGACTCCGCCTCCCCGGCGGCGGCCGGGTGGAGCTGGGCGGACCCCGCGTCGCCGAAGCTGCCGACCTCGTCCCTCCTTGCCAAGCTGCTGCGATCGGTGCGCGGCTGAGATCGGTCGCGGTCCGGCTCGCTCGGAAATGAATGCCCGTTCAGTTTCCTTGCTATACTGCCGAGGTGCGGCAAGCCACCCAAACGCCTTTTCACCTTCGAGCTCACGCGGTGAGCTCGTCCAGTCTCTGAGGAGGAGTCATGTCCCACGCCACCGCAGGGTCGTTTCTCGGGATCGCCGGCGTCGTGTGGTTCTGGTTGCTCACCCTGGTCGGCGTCGGCGCGGTGGTGTTCTCCCTGAGCCGGCGTTTCGCCGTGCTCAAGGCGGGGCGTCAGGACAACCGCTTCGACCGGCTCGGCGAGCGCTTCAAGCACATGCTCGTCTACGCCATCGGGCAGAAGCGGATGTTCGACGACCCCTTCGCCGGGCTCTACCACCTCCTGATCTTCTACGGCTTCCTGGTGGTCAGCATCCGAACCGTCACCATGGTGATCGAGGGGCTGTTCGCGGGCTGGGAGCTGCCGCTGCTCCACACCCCGGTGGGCCACGCCTACCTGTTCTCGAAGGACATCTTCGAGGCCCTGGTCCTGCTCGGGCTCGTGTTCGCGGTGTGGCGCCGCGGCGTGCAGCGCAAGGACCGGATCATCCAGTCCTTCGGCGCCTGGCTGGTGATCGGGCTGATCGCCATCCTGATGGTGACCGACCTCGCCACCGAGGGCGCGAGGATCGCCAGTGGCACCCTCGACGGCAGCTTCCTGCCCGTGTCGTCCCTGTTCGCGGCCCTCTTCGCCGGGCTCGGGGAGGGGACCCTGCAGCTGATCTACGGCTCCATGTGGTGGATCCACCTCGTCACGCTGTACGCCTTCGCCAACGAGCTGCCCTACTCCAAGCACTTCCACGTCTACACCTCGCTGTTCAACGTCTTCTTCGCCAAGCTCGAGCCGGCGGGCAAGCTGCCCCCCATGGACCTGGAGAACGTCGACGAGACCACCCGCTTCGGCATCGCCACGACGACCGACTTCACCTGGAAGCAGATGCTCGACATGTACACCTGCACCGAGTGCGGGCGCTGCCGGGAGTTCTGCCCCACCACCCTCACCAACAAGCCCCTGCAGCCGGTGCTGTACCTCAAGACGGTCCGCGACCGGCTCTACCACGAGCAGAGGGAGATCCTCGGCGGCCAGGGCGAGGACGGCGCCGAGGGGTCGCCGCACGAGCTCGTCCCCGAGATCGTCGACCCGGCGGTGATCTGGGACTGCACCACCTGCCGCTGGTGCGAGCGGGCCTGCCCGCTGGACATCACCTACGTCGACAAGCTGGTGGAGATGCGCCGCAACCTGGTGCTCGAGAAGGCGGAGTTTCCCGAGGAGGCGCAGCCCGCCTTCCGCGGCTACGAGGTCAACGGCAACCCGTGGCAGCTGCCCGCCGAGGAGCGGGGCGCCTGGGCCGAGGGCCTCGGGGTGCCGCTGGCGGCCGAGGCCGGGGGCGACTTCGAGTACCTTTTCTTCGTCGGGTCGCCGGGCAGCTACGACGACCACGGCAAGAAGGTGTCGCTGGCGCTCGCGAAGATCCTCCAGGCAGCCGGGATCAAGTTCGCCATTCTCGGTCCCGAGGAGGCCTCCACCGGCGACGCGGCGCGCCGTCTGGGCAACGAGTACCTGTTCCAGATGCTCGCCATGCAGAACGTCGAGGTCATGAACGGCTACGGAGTCACCAAGGTCGTCACCAACTGCCCCCACGTCTACAACACCCTGAGCCACGAGTACCCCGAGTTCGGGGGCAGCTACCAGGTGGTGCACGGCACCCAGCTGGTGGCCAACCTGGTGCGGTCGGGGCGGATCAAGTTGACCCGCTCCGTGGACCTCGACCTCGCCTACCACGACCCCTGCTACCTGGGGCGGACCAACGGCGAGTACGAGGCGCCGCGCTTCCTGCTCAACTCCATCCCGGGGCTCAAGGTGCGCGAGGCCGAGCTTCACCACGACCGCTCCATGTGCTGCGGAGCGGGCGGCGGCCGCATGTGGCTCGAGGAGGACCGGGGGACCAGGATCAACCAGCTCCGCTTCTCCCAGCTGCGCTCCAGCGGCACCGAGGACGTGGCGGTCGCCTGCCCGTACTGCTACTCCATGCTGTCCGACGCCCAGCGCGAGAGCGACCTCGAGCAGGCCCGGACCCTGGACGTCATCGAGCTCGTCGCCATGTCCATGGAGACGGCCTGATCGCCGATCAGAACGGCTCGATCGGCAGCGATTCGGTGATCCGGAATTGCGGTCGTGAAAGAATCGGTTTAAATTATTGACAGACTCGGTCTCGGAGGCGTTGTCGGGCGCGACAGTCGATGGTCGCTGGACGAAGGACGGAATCCGGCTCGGTCGCTGTCGCGAACCAGGACAACGGGCGCGAGACCGTCGAGTGGGAAGGACGGATCGGTCGTCGGGCTGCGACAGAGGGGCGTTGTCGGCTTCCTCTGCCGACCGGCCGAGCCAGAACATGACTGATGGGAGGGTCCACAGTGGCCAAGGACTTCAACAAGCGCAATCTGACAACCGGTGACATCGCCAAGCTGTGCGGGGTCAACTTCCGCACCGTGATCCGCTGGATCCAGCGCGGTCACCTCAAAGCGTTCCAGCTGCCCGGCCGCGGCGATAACCGCGTCCAAGTGGCGGACTTCATCGCCTTCCTCCAGGCCAACGACATGCCGATCCCGGAGGAGCTCCAGCCGAGCGGACGGCGGGTCCTCATCGTCGAGTCCGACGAGAAGCAGGCCCAGGCCCTCGAGAAGGCCCTGTCCGGCGCCGGCTACGAGACCCGGATCGCCACCGACGGATTCGCCGCCGGCGCCATGATCGGCGCTTTCAACCCCGGCGTCATGGCCGTGGACGTGGGCATGAAGGGCGTCGACGGCGTCCAGGCGGTCGCCATGGCCCGCAGCGGCTCGGCGGCCGGCCCGGTGAAGGTGGTGGCCCTGGCGCCGGCGAGCCTCGGCAAGCGCAAGCGCCAGGACCTGGAGAAGGCCGGCGCCGAGGCGATCCTGGATCGGCCGGTCAAGCCCGCCGAGCTGGTCGAGGCGGTGAAGTCACTGACCTGACCCGAGCTCCAGGTCGACCCGATTGTCGGGTCCCTCCCAGACGCTGACCGTGAGCAGCTCGCCGCCGAGGGCGGCAAGCCTCGGGCCCAGCCAACCCGCCACGACCTCCGCCAGGCGCTCGGCCGTCGGCGACGGTCGGCCGATCTCCGGGTGGAGGTTGAGGTCGCTGCCGGCCAGCGGTGCCACAGCCTCGCTGAGGGCGGAGTGGACGTCGTGGAAATCCAGGGCGTAGCCGTCCCGGTTGAGGGCGTCGGCGCCGACCCGGATCGCCACCTGCCAGCGGTGCCTGTGCGGCTCCTCATGAGCGCCGCGATAGCTGGTGAGGGCGTGGTGCGCGTCGAAGGCGGCCCGCGAGTGGACGACCCAACGTGCCATCACGAGCCCGCCGCGTCGGCGATGGCGAGGGCCGCTCGCAGGGTTCCGGGCGGGCGCAGGACGAGCAGCTCCCGGTAGACCCGGACGCGGCCCACGTCGGCCTCGGCGACGCCGAGGCCGAGGAGCACCTGCTTGACGCTGGTCACGGGGCCGGCCTGTTGGTTGGCGTTGAGGTCGACGCTCAGGCCGCCGTCCGCGAGCACGGTCCAGCGGAGGATCGCGTCCCTGACGTCGGGATCGAGCCCGGCCGGGGCCTCCGGCCACTGGCGATCGGGCGGCGGCCCGATTCTGAACCGGGACGCGGCCACCAGCTTGCCCAGGGACGGCGCGCCCTGGAGCAGGGGCTTGACGTCCGTCACCTCCAGGCCCCGCGGCAGCAGTCGGTTGACCGCGGTGACGTGCTGCTTGCGAAGCTGCGACGTGCAGTCCACGTCGAACAGCTCGGCCTCGCCCTCGTGCCCGACACCCAGGGCGGGTCCCATGGACAGCCGGATGTGGGGGTTGTAGCCCTCGGTGTAGTGCACCGGCACCCGCGCCGCCCGCAGCGCGCGCTCGAGGGCGTCCATGACCTGCCGGTGGGACAGGTAGCGGGCGTCGCCGAGCTTGGTGAAGGTGAAGCGGTAACGCCGGTGCACGGGGGGCTGAGCCATGGACGCCGGCCGCGGCGCCACTCGAGGTGCCGGCCGCTGGCGGTAGGCGGCGGCGCCACCCGCCTCGGCCTCGGTGGCCGTGTCGCCGACGAGGGGCAGGCTCGACGCTGCCAGCTGGACGTCGTCGCCGTCGCCGGGGATGCCGCACTGGTAGCAGGTTCCCCACTTGCAGTCCTGGGTCGCCTCCTCCTCGAGGGCCCGCCGCCACTCGGCCTTCAAGAAGCCCTTGCGGACGCCGGCGTCGATGACGTCCCAGGGCAGGGTCTCGCCGAGCTCGCGGCCGCCGAGCTCGCACTCCAGGTCGACCCCGGTCTCGGCCACCGCCCGGCGCCAGGCCTCGAGGTCCAGGTGGTCGTGCCAGCCGTCGAAGACGGCGCCCAGGTCGTGGGCCCGCTCGATGGTGCGGGCGAGCTCGCGGCCGCCGCGCGACAGCAGCGCCTCGAGGGCGGCCTCCTCGGGCTCGGCCCAGGTGAGCCGGGCGCCCTTGACCCGGCGGAAACGGTCCTTGAGCAGCCGGATCCGCCGCCCGAGCTCCTCGATGCCGGCGAACGGCTGCCACTGGAAGGGGGTCCAGGCCTTGGGCACGAAGCAGCCCACCGACACCTTGACCTCCACCTTGCGGCCGCGGATCCGGTGCCCGGTCCTCACCAGCTCCTCCGCGAGCCGCGCCAGCTCCTCGAGGTCGTCGTCGGTCTCGGTGGGCAGGCCGATCATGGCGTAGACCTTGATGTTGTTCCAGCCCTTGGAGAAGGCGGCCTCGGCGGCCTGGACCATGTCGGCGTTGGTGAAGGTCTTGTTGACGACCCGGCGCAGCCGGTCGGAGCCGGTCTCGGGCGCGAAGGTGAAGCCCGACTTGCGGACCCTCGACACCGCCTCGGCGAGGCCCACCGAGAACGAGTCGGCCCGCAGGCTCGGCAGGTTCACCGAGACCCGACGGTCGGCGAGGCGCTCCGCCAGGCGGCGCACCAGGGGCTCGACCTGGGAGTAGTCGGCGGTGGACAGGCTGAGCAGGCTGACCTCCTCGAAGCCGGTCTCGTTGACCTGCCGCTCGAGCCGCTCGACCACCTCGGCGGGGTCGTGCTCGCGAACCGGCCGGTACCAATACCCGGCCTGGCAGAAGCGGCAGCCCTGGGTGCAGCCGCGCATGACCTCGAGGCCGAGCCGGTCCTGGATGACCCCGGCGAAGGGCACGATCGGGTCCGTCGGCTGATCGGCCAGGTCGAGTCGCTCGACCCAGACCCGCGGCACCGGGAAGGGGCCCTCCGAGGGCCCAACCCACTCGCCCGGCGCCTCCGCCGATGGCGGACACCAGGTGTAGAAGCGGGGGACGTAGACGCCGCGGATCCCGGACAGGCGCCGCAGGACGGCGACGCGGTCCTCGCCCGCCGCGCGGCCGTCCCGCACCGCGTCGAGCATGGCGTCCAGGGCGGCCTCGGCGTCGCCGATCAGGATGGCGTCGAAGAAGTCGGCCACCGGCTCTGGGTTGGCGGTGCAGGGGCCGCCGGCGAGCACCAGCGGCTCGTGCTCGGTGCGGTCCTCGGCTCGGCGGGAGATCCCGGCCAGGTCGAGGAGATAGGGGATGTTGACGTAGTTGAGCTCGGACTGCAGCGAGATCCCCACCACGTCGAAGTCGGCGACCGCATGGTAGCTCTCGAGGGTGTACAGGGGCAGGCCGGCACCGCGCACGGCCTCGGCCATGTCGGGCATGGGCGCGAAGGTGCGCTCGGCGAGGGCGTCCGGCCGCCGGTTGACCAGGTGGTAGAGGATCCTGGTGCCCTGGTGGGACATGCCGATCTCGTAGGCGTCCGGAAACGCCAGGGCCACGTGCAGTGCGACCTCGTCCCACGGCTTGCGGGTCAGGTTGCGCTCCAGGCCCAGGTAGCGCGACGGGCTCTGGACGCCCGGCAGGATGTCGTCGAGCGCCGCTCGGATGGCCTTGGGGTCGCGGATCGTCAATGGGACCTCCCCGTCCCGGAAGCCGAAAGTATACCAAGTCTCAATGATTCCTTCCGCGTCCCGGCCCCCGTGCCGGAACCCGATTTCAGTGACGGGGACAGTGACCGGGACAGTGGCAGTGACATTGACAGTGACAGTGGCAGTGACAGCTGCAGTGGCAGCGATCAGCGTCCGGTCCTGGATTTGGCGCTGCCGATCGCGGCGATGCCCGTGAGGGCGGGTGTAAAACCCGCCCCTACGGGGCGAAACCGACACCAACGAGGCGAAACGGAAAGCTCTCGTAGGGGATAGTTTTACACCCTCCCCCCGACTCGGGCGCCGTCGCGCCCGAGTCGGAGCCGGACCCGGACCTGGCGCCTCGACGGCCACCACCGATCCCGAGGTCGCCTTGGAGCGCCAGGCATCCCCGCCTGGCGTCACGGGCTCAGCGGTCCAGACCGCGCGTCCGATTTTCATGGCGCGTGACGGCAGGCTGGGAAGCCTGCCGCTCCAATCGCGCAACCTGCACC
>DATHSO010000193.1:0-37558 GCA_035464095.1 Candidatus Methylomirabilota bacterium
GATCCGGCAGACGTTCGGAGACACCACCTCGCGGGCGGCGCGGACCTCTTGCCGGAGCCGCTCCCGGCGCCGCTCGGACTGGAAGAGGTCGCCCCGGAGCGCCTTGAGGGCGACCTCGACCCGCAGCTTGAGGTCGAAGGCGCGCCAGACCTCGCCCATGCCGCCCCGGCCGAGCAGCTCGAGGACCTGGTAGCGCTCGCCCAACACCTGCCCGACGGTGACGAAGCCGAGGCCCTCGGTAAGGTCCACCGCCGCCTCGCCCGCCTCGGTGCGGGTGGCGAGCCTCGGGTCGCAGGAGATCGCGACCCGCTCGGGAAAGGGTCGCGATCGTTCGGTCATGTGACGGAGGCCTCGGTCTCGGTCGGCTCGCCCGCGACGACGAAGCGCATGCGGGCGACGCTGCGGCCGATCCAGATCTCGTCGCCGTTGCTCAGGGCGGTCGGTCCGTCGAGCCGCCGGCCGTTGACGAAGGTGCCGTTCTTCGAGCCCAGGTCCTCGATGACGGCGGTGGTTCCGCGGACGGTGATCGCGGCGTGGCAGCGGGAGACCTCGGTGCGGTCGACGCGGATGTCGGCGTCGGCGGTGCGTCCGATGACGTTCGGGCCCTGGACGAGGCGGTGGTCGCCGTCCTGCATCTGGAGCTTGAAGGGCAGGGACGCGCCGCCGGCCGGCTGGGCGGAGTCGGCGAGGGGCGTCACCTCGGCCACCAGCCGGTAGCCGCGGCGGGGGATGGTCTCGATGAAGCTCGGGACGCGGGCGTCGTCGCCGAGGGCGGCCCGGAGCTCGGCGACGACCTGGGTGAGGGCGTGGTCGCCGACGAACTCGGTGCGCCAGACCTCGTCCACGAGCTCCCGCTTGCCGACCAGCCGGCCGGAGGCGAGGGCGAGAACGACCAGGACGTCCATGGCCCGCGGCCGCAGACGGACCTGGCGGCCGTCGCGGGTGATGCGGTCGAGGGACGGCTCCACCGTCCACGCGCCGAGCTGGAACGGACGTCGCAGGCTGACCGCCATATCGTTGCTGCCTGGTGCTTTGATTCAAGTATAGGCAGCAGCCGGGCCGGTGGCAACCCCACCTCCCGGGCAGCCGGGGCCGAGCTCGACCTCACACCCTCAATGTCGGGCGCCGGCTCGCGCTTCGGGTCCGGCTTTCATCCGGAATCGGTTCGACCTCGGCTCCGAAGCTCGGCTACGGCACCGGGAGCTTCTTCACCAGCTTGGCGACGGTCTTGAAGTCGGGGGTGTCGCAGCGCTCGACGAGCTCGAAGAGGGCCGACTCGGTGGTGGTGATCTGGGCGCCGGCGGCCTGCAGGCGCTCGAGGGCCCAGCGCTTGTCGGCCGGGCGGCGGGAGCTGACGGCGTCGTGGGGCACGTGGACGGCGTAGCCGGCGTCGAGGAGGTCGAGGGCGGTCTGCAGGACGCAGACGTGGGTCTCGATGCCGGTGCAGATCACCTGGCTGCGGCCGGTGGCCTCGACGGCGGCGCGCAGGCCCGGGTCGCGGCTGCACGAGAAGGTGTCCTTGGCGGCGGGGGTCTCCCCGAGCAGGCCGGCCAGGGGCTCGACGGTGGCGCCGAGGCCCGTGGGGTACTGCTCGCTGCCGATCACCGGCACCCCGAGGGCGCGGCAGGCCTCGACGAGGACCTCGATCCGGGGGAGGTGGCCCTGGTCGGCCATGACGGCGTTGATGCGCTCCTGGACGTCGATGACCAGGAGGACGGCGGCGTTGCGGTCGAGGAGGTGGGTCATGGGGGGATTGTAACGCTGCGAGACCATAGAGAATTGAGAATTAAGAATTAAGAATTAAGAATTGAGAATTATGAATTATGAATTATGAATTATGAATTGCATCGCAGGGGCTGGAGTCCGGTTCGGGAGGGAGAGCCGGGAGGCCACGAGGGTGCCTGGCTCCGGCGATTCGTCAGAAGGATCGTCGCGTGCCTGGCACCCCCACGTGCGTTGGTCCTGGGCGGGCCCGGTACAATGAACCGATGAGCGACGAGGAGCGGGAGCCGCAGGCCCAGGACGGCGAGCCTCGTCCGGCCGAGACGAGCCCCGAGGTCAAGCCCGAGACCGAGGCGCTGCCCGAGTTCGCGGCGGCGCGGGCGGCGGGCCGGCCCGACTGGAGCTCGGGGGCCAGGCCGGGCCGCTGGGCGACCATCGGCTGCGGCCTCGCGATCGTGGTCCTGATCGGCGCCCTGTTCGCCGGCTCGACCCTGCTGAGGCGCACCGTGTGGACCGGCTTCGACGGTGCGCGCCACCGCCTGGTGGCCAACCTGCCGGGAAACCTGCCGCCGGGCGAGCGCATGGAGCTGACCCGCAACCTCGACCGCTTCGCCGCCCAGCTCCGGATGATGGAGGACCCCTACCCCGTGATGGGCGAGTTCCAGCAGCGGCTGCGGGCGGTCCTCGACGACGGCGTCGTCGACCGCGCCGAGGTCGCCGAGCTCAACGCCTTCCTCGAGTCGTACCTGCCCACCGGCGCTGCCGGGGTGCCGGGGGCGATGCCCTAACCCAATTCTGAATTTTGAATTCTCAATTTTGAATTTCATCGCACGGATTACCGAGCCCGTTGTGATGATCATTAAGAATTGAGAATTAAGAATTTAGAATTGAGTTCGCGGTTACAATCCCCCGGATGAGCAGCGCACGTTTCACGCTCGAGACCCGCTTCCAGCCGGCCGGCGACCAGCAGCAGGCCATCGACCGTCTGGTCGCCGGGATCGAGGGCGGCCTCGCCTACCAGACCCTGCTCGGGGTCACCGGCTCGGGCAAGACCTTCACCATGGCCGAGGTGGTGGCGGCGACCAACCGGCCGACCCTGGTGCTGTGCCACAACAAGACCCTGGCGGCTCAGCTGTACCAGGAGTTCAAGGCATTCTTCCCGTCCAACGCCGTCGAGTACTTCGTCTCCTACTACGACTACTACCAGCCCGAGGCCTACGTGCCGTCGTCGGACACCTTCATCGAGAAGGAGACCTCGATCAACGAGGAGATCGACCGGCTGCGGTTGTCGGCGACCCGGTCGCTGTTCGAGCGCCGCGACGTGCTCATCGTGGCCTCGGTGAGCTGCATCTACGGCCTCGGCTCGCCGGAGGCCTACTTCGACATGCTCCAGCTGTTCGAGCGCGGCGCCTCCCAGCCCCTCGACGAGGTCCTGCGCCAGCTCGCCAAGATGCAGTACGAGCGCACCAACCTCGACCTGGCGCCGGGCTCCTTCCGGCTGCGGGGCGACGTCCTCGAGATCTACCCGCCCTACGACGACACCGGGGTGAGGGTCTCGTTCTGGGGCGACGAGGTGGAATCCATCGAGCGCATCGACCCGGTGCGCGGCCGGGCCGTCGAGTCCCTGGACCGGCTGCCGATCTACCCCCGGACCCACTACGTGACGCCGAGGGAGCACCTGCTCAGGGCCATCGACGGCATTCGCGACGAGCTCGACGAGCGGCTCGCGGATCTCAACCGGCAGGGCAAGCTGCTCGAGGCCCAGCGGCTCAGCCAGCGAACCCTGTTCGACCTGGAGATGCTCAGCGAGCTCGGCTACTGCCAGGGAATCGAGAACTACTCCCGCCACCTCACCGGCCGGGCCCCGGGGGAGCCGCCGCCGACCCTCCTCGACTACTTCCCGAAGGACTTCCTGCTCATCGTCGACGAGTCCCACGTCACCATCCCCCAGGTCGGCGGCATGTACCACGGCGACCGCTCCCGCAAGCAGACTCTGGTCGACTTCGGTTTTCGGCTGCCGTCGGCTCTGGACAACCGGCCACTGACCTTCGAGGAGTTCGAGGGCCGCCTCCACCAGGCGGTCTTCGTGTCGGCGACCCCCGGCCGCTACGAGCTCGCCCAGAGCGGCGGCGAGGTCGTGGAGCAGGTGATCCGGCCCACCGGCCTGCTCGACCCCGAGGTCGAGGTGCGGCCGGCGGCCAACCAGGTCGACGACCTGCTCGACGAGATCCGGACGGTCGTCGGCCGGCGCGAGCGGGTGCTGGTCACGACCCTGACCAAGCGCATGGCCGAGGACCTCACCGCCTACCTGGCCGAGGTCGGCGTCCGGGTCCGCTACCTGCACTCGGAGATCGAAACTCTGGAGCGCAGCGCCATCCTCGCCGACCTGCGGCGGGGCGAGTTCGACGTGCTGGTGGGCATCAACCTGCTGCGCGAGGGTCTCGACCTGCCGGAGGTGTCGCTGGTGGCGGTGCTCGACGCCGACCAGGAGGGTTTCCTGCGCTCCGAGACCTCGCTCATCCAGACCGTCGGCCGGGCCGCGCGCAACCTCAACGGCCGCGCCATCCTCTACGCCGACCGCGAGACCGGCTCCATGCAGCGGGCCCTCGCCGAGACCACCCGCCGGCGCGCCAAGCAGGCCGAGTTCAACACCGAGCACGGCATCGAGCCGAGGTCCATCGTCAAGGACGTGGCGAGCCCGCTGCTCGCCATGCAGAACCTCGACTACTACGGCCCTGGCGGCCCGACACCGCGGGTGTCGGAGCCCGTCGAGGACGACCTCGAGGACCCCGCCTCCCTGGCCCGGCTCATCACCGAGCTCGAGAAGCGGATGCGGACCGCCGCCAAGACCCTGGAGTTCGAGGAGGCGAGCCGGCTGCGCGACCGGATCAAGGAGCTGCGGCGGCAGCAGATCTTCAAGTCCTGACGGACAATTCGTCGGACGAATTGTGGCGGCGCGTCGGACGCGCCGAATCATCGCAGTCCATCGCAATCCATCGCAGTTCGCGATTCGGGCTGTTGTAGCATTCCCGCTGATGGCTCTCGAGCCCCTGCTTCCCTGGGCGATGGTCGTGGTCGGCATCGTCGGCCTCGGGCTGGGCGCGTCCTGGCTGGTGGACGGCGCCTCGCGGCTCGCCCTGCGGCTCGGCGTGTCGCCCATGGTGGTCGGGCTCACGGTGGTCGGCTTCGGCACCTCCATGCCCGAGTTCGCGGTCTCGGTGCGGGCCGCCATGTTCGGCTCGGGCGCCCTGAGCGTCGGCAACGCGGTCGGCTCGAACATCATGAACCTGCTCCTGGTGCTCGGGGTCGCCGCCGCGGTCAAGCCGATCCAGGTGGTCGGCGGCGAGCGGGTTCTGCGGCGCGACCTGATCTTCGGCCTGGTGCCGGCGGTGCTGCTCATGGCAGCCGCCTGGAACGGCTACATCAGCCGGCCGGTGGGCCTGAGCCTGGTCGCCATCTTCGCGGTCTTCATCGCGGTCGCCCTGCGCTCGGCGACGCGGCCGAGCTCCGGCCGGACCGTGGTCCGGGGCTCGCCGCTGGCGCACCTCGGCCTGACCGTGGTCGGGATCATCGTCCTGGTCGGCGGCTCGGAGCTCATGGTGCGGGGCGGCGTCGAGATCGCCCTGCGCTTCGGGGTCTCCGAGGCGGTGATCGGCCTGACCCTGGTCGCCTTCGGCACCTCGCTACCCGAGCTCGCGACCTCGGTGACCGCCGCTCTCAAGGGCGAGTCCGAGATCTCCATCGGCAACGTGCTCGGCTCCAACATCTTCAACCTCGGCCTGGTGGTGGGCACCGCTTTCACGATCAGGCCGGCACTGGTGCCGGAGTTCGTGATCCGCCAGGACATCCCGTTCCTGGTGCTGGCGACCGTCTTCGTCGGCCGGGTGGTGGTCCGGGACGGCCGCATCAGCCGCGCCGAGGGCGCGCTCATGCTCGCCATCGTCGCCGCCTACACCGTCTTCGTCGTCATCCGCGGCGGCTGAAGCCCTGCGGGCAATTCTGAATTCTGAATTCTCAATTCTCAATTATGGACGACGCCCCAGGTCCGACTGGAAATGGTGATCATGATGCGATGTAATTGAGAATTGAGAATTAAGAACTGAGAATTAAAAAGGAATACCGAACGACAGCCACCACGCGCCCGTGGGCTCGCCCGGCTCGCGGTCGAGCTTCCAGCCGTACTCGAGGCGGAGCGGCCCGGCGCGGGTGTCGAGCCAGAGCCCGAGGCCGGCGCCCCAGCGGATGTCCCCGAGGCGGACGTCGCTCGGGCTCGCCCAGACGTTGCCGGCGTCGACGAACAGCGTGACCGAGAACAGCGACGAGATCTTGCGCACGTACTCGGCGTTGACGAGCACCAGGGCGTTGCCGCCGATGGGGTCGCCGTTCTCGTTGAGGGTCTGGCCGGGGACCCCGAGGAAGTCGCGCTCGAAGGCGCGGTGGGTGGTTGCGCCGCCCGCGAAGAAGCGGATGTTGAGGGGGACCTGGAGGTTCGCCGGCTCCCCGGTGTCGGGGCCCAGGGGCTCCATGGCGCCGAGCCTCAGACCGATGGCGCCGCGGCCGTTGGCGATCGGTCCGTAGAGGGTGGTCCGCCCCTGGAGCTTGAGGAACTCGGCGTTGGCCTGGAGCACCGGGAAGGCGTAGCTCAGGGACAGCTCGCTGTAGGTACCGCGGGTCGGGACCAGGGGGCTGTCCCGGAAGTCCCACTCCAGGGTCGGTGTGATCGAGGAGATCCGCGCCTCCTGGTCCTCCCGCTCGAGCTCGCTCAGGACGTCGTCGGGGGCATCGGGCCGGACGATCTGGTACTCGTAGCGCCACCACGACCGGAACGGCCGCTTGTAGCGGTCGCCGAGGTCGATCCAGAGGCCGCGCCGGCGCTGGGAGTAGGTTGCGAACTCCTCGTAGGTTCGGTAGAGCAGCAGGGTCGCCGGGAGGTCGAGCCCGGGCAGGCGGGGCTCGCGCAGCCCGAGCTGGAAGCGCTCCTCGCGGCTGGAGAGCTGCGCCTCCACCGAGAGCGCGTGGGCACCGCCGAGCAGATTGAGGTGGGACCAGCCCAGGGTGATCCGGAGGCGGTCGGTCTCGTTCCAGCCGACGCCGACCACGTACGAGCGGTGCAGGCCCTCCTCGAGCAGGATCACCACGCCGCGCTCGGCGTGGCGCTCCTGACCCGGCATGGGCACCAGCTCGACCTGCCGGAACAGGGCGAGCTCGTAGAGGTGGCGCTGGGCCTCGAGCATGGCCGCCCGCGAGTAGGCCTCGCCCTCGACCACCCCGGCTCGCCGGAGGGTCCGGCGGACCACCGACTCCCGGGTCCGCTCGAGCCCGGCGACCACGACCCGACCGATGCGGACGAAGTCGCCGGGCTCGGCGCGGAAGGTCACCCTGGCCTCGCCCGGCCGGCTGCGGTCGACCTCGCCCGCGACCCGGCCGTCGGGGTAGCCGGTGTCGGCGAGCAGGCCCTCCAACCGCCGCCGGGCCGCATCGAGCTCCCGCGGGTCCCAGGGCGTGGCCTCCTCGATGGGCAGGGGATGAGACTCCAGGGCCGCGGCGGTCTCCGCCGGCAGCCCCTCGATCCGGAGCTCGGTGATGAACCAGCGCTGGCCCTCGGTCACCGGGAACTGCACCCGTGCGCCGTCCTCGCCGTCGACCTCGATGACCGCCTCGTCGATCACCGCCTCGGGGAAGCCCTGCCGGCGGTAGAGGTCGACCAGGGCGAGCCGGTCCTTCTGCAGGGAAGACGCGCTCACGTCCTGGCCGCGAAGCCCCCGTACCGGCCCTTCGCGGACCGTGACCGCGGACCGCAGCAGTGAGCCGCGGAGGCTGTCGGCGCCCGGGAACTCGACCGCGGTGACCCGCCGGACCCGGCCCGGATCGACGACGATGTGGAGCACCGAGCCGGTGGCGTCGCTCTCGAGCTCGGCGCGGACCTCGGCGAGGAGGAAGCCGGATTCCTGGAGGCGGCCGCGCACCCGCTCCTCCAGAGCATCGGTCTGGAACGGGTGGACCTCCTCGCGGGTCGGGTCGGGAAGGGCATCGAGGACCGCCCCGGCCGCCTCCTCCGGGTACACCGGCTCCATGCGGTAGTGCTCGCCCGTGTCCACCACGACCTCCAGGTCGACCTGGGGGCCGTCGCCGATCCGGCGCAGTCGCAGCACCTCGGCCTCCCAGTACCCCGCCTCCCGGAGGTCGTTCTCGATCTGCTGGCGGAGCCGGTCCTCGAGGCGGCCGGTGAGCCTGGCGCCGGCGTCGACCCGGGGCACCGCCAGGGCCGCCGCCTCGGGCCGGTCGAGGGCGACGACCGTCACCGACCCCACCGTGACCGGCGGGCCGAGGTCGGCGGTCACGATGACGTCGACGGTGTTGTCGGCTCGGCGGTAGTCGAGGAAGACCTCGACGCCGGGGTCGGCGAAGCCGCGCTCGCGCAGGCGGCGGGTGATCCGCCGCTGGCCGGCCTCGACGGTGCCCTGGGAAATCGTGTCGCCCGGCCGCAGCTCGAGCCACTTCACGATCCGCCGGCGCAGGATTCGGTTGTCGACCTCGACCCGGATCTGGTTCACGGTCGGCCGCCGGCTGATCCGGACCAGCACGTCGAGGCCGTCCGGGCCCGGTCCGGCCTCCACCTTGACCCAGTCGACCCCGGTGGCGGCGTACATCGCGACGATGGCGTGGCGCAGCAGTCGCCGGTCGAGCCGGCCGCCGACCTCCAGGCCGAGGACGTCGAGCACGGCGTCCCGGTCCACCGGTCCGTCGGCCTCCACGGTGAGCCTGGCGATGGGCAGGTCGCCGGCCTCGTCAGCGGCCGCGGGCGCGGCCGAGCAGGTCGCCAGAACCAGCAGCAGCGCCACGAGCCGGAGGGCGGCTCGGTACGGTCGCGGGTCGTCCGCGGTCGGTCGGGGATGGGGCGCCATCAGTAGGGTCGCCTCAGCTTGAGGTCGACGCCGTAGGATCCGTCGAGCTCCCGGGTGGCCTCGACGAACAGGCCCGGGGCCAGGTACCAGCGGCTGACGACGACCTCCGCCCGCTCGGCCGAGAGGTTGGACTGCAGGGTCACGGTCCAGTTGGGGGCGAGCTGCTTGACCACGGTGACCCGGGCCGCCGGGCCGCCGGTGGCGCTCTCGGCGAAGGGGTCGACCCGGACCTGGTCCACGGGGAGCACGAGCTTGGTCCGGCGGTCGAGCTCGGAGGTGAGCTGCTGGGACAGAATGGTCGAGGCGACCCCGAGCCCCATGGCGCCGCTGCCCAGGGTGTCGCTGCGGTAGCCCATGGCGAGCAGGGAGTAGACCTCCTCCTGGGGCAGCGGTGGGTTGGAGGTCACCTGCGGGACGAGCCGGTCGGAGGTGCCGGACAGGCGCAGGGTGACCTGGTAGTTCTGGACCCAGGTCCGCAGCTGGAGGTCGATGATGGGGTCGATGCGGTCCGGGTCGGCGAAGGTGAAGGTGCCCCGCTCGAGCTCGTAGCGGAGGTTCTGGAGGGTGATCTCGCCCCCCTCCTCGAGCTCGACCTTGCCGACCAGCCCGGGTTGGCTGGTGGTGCCGCTGACGTGCAGGTCGGCGGAGCCGACCAGCCGCACGAAGGGGTTGCGAAGCTCGAGAGTCTGGTCCGACTCGACCCGGAGGTCGAGGCTCAGACCGCCCTCGCCGGGGGGCGCCGGAGCGTCCCCGAACCAGTCCAGGAGCACGAGGGTCGGGTCGTCGCGGCGCTGCAGCGAGGCCCGGGTGACCCGGAGGTCGCCGCTCAGGTGGAGCCGGTCCACCGGTCCGCCGAGCCGCCACGAGCCGGCGAGGCGGGCCTCGAGGCCCGGGAAGATCTGGTAGCGCAGCCCGGTCACGGTCCCGTCCAGGTCGAGCCGGATGGTGCCGTCCCTGCTCGTGACCCGGCCGCTCGCCCGACCGCGCCCCTGCATGAAGCGGAAGTCGGAGCCGTCGACCACGAGCTCGTCCTCGGACAGGAGCACGGTGCCGTCGATGCCCGACACGATGGTCTGGCCCCCCGGGATCCGGAACGAGCCTTCGGCGATCTCGGCGATCCCCTCGAAGCGCGGCTCGTCCAGGGTGCCCAGCATCTCGATCACGCCCGTCGCCCGCCCCGCCGGCTCCCACTCCGGGATCAGGAAGCGCAGCAGCAGGGCGTCCGCGGTGCCGGTGGCGTTGCCGCGGATGGTCCCGTCGGCACCGATGCGCCAGCGCACGAAGACCCGGTCGTCCCGGTGGCCGAGGAACACGTCGGGGACCTCCAGGCCGTCGCCGGACAGCCGCAGGCTCGCCGGCGCGAGCAGCTCCACCGGCCGGCCCTGGAGCTCCAGGGCGAGCTCGGTCACGGTGCCGGCCACGACCGGCATCGCCCCCGGAGGCCAGTCCACCTCCACCCCCATCACGGCACTGCCCGTGAGCGGGATGTCGGAGTCCGGGAGAACCCGCTCGAGCAACCGGGCCGCCGACGCGAGACGGACCTCGCCGGGCCCGGCCAGGTGGCCGTCGGGAGCGCGCACGAGCTCGAGCGAGGCATCGCCCGCCTCGCCGAGCCGGCCTCGGACCAGCCAGCGGTCGGCCTCGGCATCGACCTCCAGGTCGCCGGCCTCGGTGGACGCCGCGAGGTGGCCGACGGGGTAGCCGGAGCTGGCGAGCCGGCCCGAGAAGCGGACGTCGGCGCGGCGGCCGACGGTGCGGGTGAGGGTCTCGCCGAGGAAGTCCAGGGGCAGGCCGCTCCACTCCAGGTCGCCGCCGATCTCGCCGTCGCCGACCTGCCACCACAGCTGGCCCCGGAGGCCTTCGTCGAACTCGATCCCGCGCGCCTCGAAGCGGCCCTCGGCGAGGTTGACGGTGGCGGTCGCGTCGCCCAGCAGCAGTCCTGCGATCACCACGTCGTCGAGACCCGCGGCCCACGAGCCGCGTGGCAGCAGGAGGGGGCCGTTGAGGCCGCCGGTGAAGGAGAGCACGCCGTCGGCCATCCCCCCCTGGTCGACCCAGGCGGCGACGGTGGCGAGGGGGATGCGGTGGCCGCGCAGGTCCAGCTCCAGCTGCTCGTCGCCGGCTGCCGGGTCCCAGGTGAGGGTGCCTTCGACCTCCCCGCTGCCGTCTCCCACCCGGTACAGCGACGGCGCCAAGGTCACCCGACCCCCGGCGACGAGGGCTTCCGCGACCACGTGGTCGAGGGTGATGGTCTCCCAGCGCAGCGGTCGCGCGTCCAGGCGGACACCCACCACCAGCTCGCGCCAGGGGCCGCTCAGGGTCGCCTGGAGGCGGCCGGAACCGGCCACCGGCGGCAGTGCCCGGCCGCCGATCCAGGCGTTGACCATGGGCACGATCTCCTCCAGCACCGCCGGCGCCGCGGTCACCGCCCAGGCGGGCTGCCAGCTGCCGATGGCGAGGGGCCCCTGCCAGCGCAGGACCGAGCCGCCGATCCTGAGCTCGTCGGCGGCGAAGACCAGGGTGCCGTCGCCGGGCAGCTCGACGCTGAGGGGGCCGGACGCCGGGAGCGGGCCGTCCCCGGCGGTCAGGCGGACGTCGGCACGGCCGCGGCCCTGCGGGAACGACCTGCCCTGCCAGGCGAGCTCGACCTCGGCGTCGAGGCGGGCGGCGATGCCGGCGTCGGAGATGCCGATGTTGCGAAGGAGGTCGGCGACTCGGACCCCGCTGCCGGTGGCGCGGACCCGGTGCGGGTAGGCCCCGCGCAGGGCGTCGAGGTGGTAGACCCCGGACAGCCGGCCGCCGTGGAAGACGGCCCGGTCGAGCTCGCCCCGCAGGCTGTCGGCGCCCAGCACCAGCCGCCCGGCAGCGTCCGACACCGGGTAGCCGGCGGCCTCCACCCGCGGTGCGCGGATCTCGACCCGGAGCCGCTCGTCGGCTCCCGGCTCGTAGCTGGCGTCGAGGGTGAGCTCGCCGTCGAGCAGTCCCCGGCCGCGCAGCACCCGGTCGAGCTCGGCCACGTCGATCGCCCCCGAGCCCGAGATCGAGGTCCCCCGGTCACCGCCGAGCCGGCCGTGCCCGCGCAGCTCGACGCCGGGGCCGACGGCCGACCACACCGGCAGCTCGAGGCCGTCGTCGAGCCTCAGGCGTGCCGCCGCGGCGACCCGTATCGTCTCGAGCCGGCCGATCTTCAGCCGCGCCTCGTCCACCCGCACGTAACCCGACGGCGGGCCGTCCCGGGAGCTCCAGCCGGCGTCGAGACCGTCGAGCTCCAGGTCGATCCGTCCCGGCAGGTCGCTGCCCTGAAGCTCGACCCGGCTGAGCTGGAGCTGGCGGACCCGGACCTCGAGCCCCGAGCCCGGGTCGCGCCGCAGCTCCGGCATCCCGGTCAGGCGGACCGTGACCCCGTCGGCGGCGACCGTGCCGAGCTCCACGATCTGCCGGGTCAGGCGGACGCGGGCCAGGTCGACGTGGCCGCGCTCGATCTCGGCCTCCACGCCGGGCATCGCGACCCGGACGCCGTGCAGGACCAGCCGCGGCGGCACCAGGCCCCAGGACAGGTCGTCGATCTCGACCTCGACCCCCCGGTGGCCGGCGACCGCCACCAGCCACTCCCGGACCAGACGGCGGGTCGGCCCGGCCTGGAGCAGCATCCGGGCGACGAGGGCGAGCACGAGGATCGCCGCCACCGTCGCCAGGACGGCGATCACGGTGCGCCGGAGATGACGGTATCTCAGCCGCCCCGTTCGCCCCATTTCAGCTTCCGGTTGAGCACCTGGAAGTAGGACCGGCTCGGCTCGGTGATCAGGTAGACCGGGTCCGGGCAGCGCCGGATCCGGATCAGGTCGCGCGGCGTCAGCGGGAAGCCCTGCTGGCCGTCGAGGGTCAGGAAGACCTCCTCGGAGAGGCTCTCGAGCCGGATGTCGATGACCGAGTCCAGGGACAGGGCGATCGGCCGGTTGGTCAGGGTGTGGGGACAGATCGGCGTCACCACGAGCACGTCGAGGGTGGGGTAGAGGATGGGCCCGCCGGCCGACAGGTTGTAGGCGGTCGAGCCGGTGGGGGTGGCGACGATCAGCCCGTCGGCCTTGAAGCGGCTCACGAAGCGGTCGTCGACGTGCATCGACAGGACCAGCATCCGGGCCAGGGCCGACTTGTTGATGACCACGTCGTTGAGGACCGAGTGGGTGGTCCGCTCGCGGCCGGGGGTGTTGACCGTGACGTCGAGCCGCTCCCGGCGCTCCAGGGTGGCGCGGCCCTCGACAGCGGCGTAGAGCATGGGGAAGAGCTGCTCGGCCGGGTGCTCCGTGAGGAAGCCGAGGGTGCCCATGTTGATGCCCAGGATCGGCGTCCCGTTGATCGGTCCGCGGGTCACCGACAGCAGGGTGCCGTCGCCGCCGAGCACGACCACCAGGTCGGCGTTGGCGGTGAGCTCGCCCCGATCGAAGCCGTCCGCGGTCTCGAGGACCTCGGCGGAGTCGCGGTCCAGCACCGGCTCGATGTCCAGCCGCTCCAGCTCCACGAGGAGCTGTCGCCCGAGCTCGGCGGCCTCGGTGCTCGAGGTCTTGAGGACCACCCCGACGCGGCGGATGGCGCGTTCGGTCACCCGGCCATTGTACCCGCCGCGGCGGGCGAAACCGAAGGCCCGCGGCGGCCGGGCCGACGCCGGCCGGAGCCGCGGCTCGGGTGGAGGCCGCGGCCCGGGGACGGATTGTCAATATCTTGTGGTTTCTCTCGTCAACGCCCACAAGATGTTGTAGCATCCACGGTACCGGTCGAGGGTTGGCAGGACACCGAGGAACGGCCTTCTAAATTCAGTTCGTCCAGGCCCTTGACAGGGGTCCTCGGGGCCGCCATCATGGAGTGGTCCGAAGTGGTCGGAAATGGTTGGAAGTGGCTCGCACCTCGGGCGGCGGGCCGTTCGGTTTGTCGAAGGGAGAGAGGGAGTGGACCGGTTTCGCGGGGGTTTCCCGGCGACCATCGACGCCAAGGGGCGGGTCAAGCTCCCGGCCCGGCTGCGGGAGCAGCTCGAGGAGGCCTTCGGACGCGAGGTCTACATCTGCTCCTTCTTCCCCCACGAGCTCCGGATCTACCCGCTGCCGGTGTGGCAGTCGGTGGAGGAGCGGCTGCTCGCCAAGCCGACCATGAAGCCCGCGATCCGCAAGCTCATCGAGCGCGTCAACTACGGTCAGCAGCAGGAGATGGACGACCACGGCCGGGTCCTGGTCCCGTCCCTGCTGCGCGCCATGGTCGAGGTCGAGGGCGAGGTCGTGGTGTCGGGCCGCATCAACCACCTCGCGGTCACCAACCGGACCCGCGCCGCCTCCTTCCTGACCGAGGAGCTGCTCAGCGAGGACGAGCAGCACGAGCTCGCCGAGCTGGAGCTGTGATGGAGGACGGTGGTGCCCTCCGGCCACGTTCCCGTCCTCACCGCCCAGGTGGTGGGGCTGCTGGCGCCGGCGGCGCCGGGGCTGCTCGTGGACGCGACCCTCGGGCTCGGCGGCCATGCCGCGGCCCTGCTCGACGCCGCGCCCGGCTTTCGCCTGCTGGGTGTCGACCGTGACCCGGCCGCCGTCGCCGAGGCGAGGCGGCGGCTGGAGCCGTACGCGCACCGGATCGAGATCGTCCAGGCGACCTTCGACGCCGTGCCGGCTCTCCTCGACGAGCGCGGCCTGCCGTCTCCGGCGGCGGTCCTCGCCGACCTCGGCTGCTCCTCCCTGCAGCTCGACACCGCCGCCCGCGGCTTCTCCTTCGCCGCCGACGGCCCCCTCGACATGCGCATGGGCGAGGGCGGCGTCACCGCCGCCGAGCTCGTCAACGGGGCCGACGAGGAGGAGCTGGTGAGGATCTTCTGGGACTACGGCGAGGAGCGGAGGTCACGGGCCATCGCCCGGGCCATCGCCCGGCGCCGCCGCGAGCGCCCCCTCCGGAGCACCGGCGAGCTCGCGAGGCTGGTGGAGGAGCTCGCCCCGGCGCGGCGCGGGCAGCGCATCCACCCGGCGACCCGGATCTTCCAGGCCCTTCGGATCGCGGTCAACGACGAGCTCGGCCAGCTCGAGCGCTTCCTCGAGCCCACCGTGCGCGCCCTCGCGCCGGGCGGCCGGATGGCGGTGCTGTCCTTCCACTCCCTCGAGGACCGGATCGTCAAGCGCACCTTCGCCAGGCTCCAGGGCCGGTGCACCTGCCCACCCGACTTCCCCGAGTGCCGCTGCGAGCCCGAGCGGCTGGTGGAGGTCCTGACCCGCAGCCCGATCCGGCCCGACGACGCCGAGATCGCGGCCAACCCGCGCTCGCGCTCCGCCCGGTTGCGGGCGGCGGTGCGGCGGGAAGGGAGCTGACGGTGGAGCTGCCGGTGGTCGGCCCCTCCAACCGCTTCCTGGTCCCGCAGCGGGACCGCCGGTGGCCGCACGTCCTCGGCACCTTCGTGCTGATCGCGGTCCTCGTGCTCGGCGTGCTGGCCCTGGTCGGGTGGCCGCGGCTGAGGATCACCTCGGTCCACTACGACCTCATCCGCCTGCGCGCCGAGGTCGCCGAGCTCGAGCTGCGCGAGCGCGCCCTGCGGGTCGAGCTCGAGCGCCAGCGCAGCCCGCAGGCCCTCGCCGGCCGGGCCGCCGCCCTCGGGCTGGTGGCGCCGGCCGAGGCCGGGATCCCTGAGGAGCCCGACCCGGCGGCCGGGGGCGGCCCGTGAGCCCGCGCCGGCTGTGGGTCGTGGTTCTGGTGCTCCTCGCGGGGGGCGCCACGGTGGTGGGCCGGGCGCTCCAGGTGTCGGTGCTGGAGGGCGAGCGCTGGCGCGATCGCGCCGAACGCCAGCACCAGCAGCGGCTCGAGGTCCCGGGCCCGCGGGGGACCATCCGCAGCGCCGACGGCTACGTCCTCGCCACCTCTCTCGACCGGGTCGCGGTTCAGGCGGACACCAAGCTGCTCGACGACCCGGAGCTCTTCGCCCGCGCCGCGGCGCCGGTCCTCGGCCTCGACGGCGGCGAGCTCGCCGACCGGCTCGGGAACGGACCGAGGACGGTCTGGCTCGCCAAGCGGGTCGATCCCGCGGCGGCCGAGGCGGTCCGGGAGCTCGCCCCGACCGCAGTCGCCCTCGTGCCCGACTACGCCCGGGTCTACCCGCTCGGCAGCCTGGCCGCGGCGGTGGTCGGCTTCGTCGGCCACGAGGAGCTGCTCGCGGTGGGCCGCGCCGGGCTGGAGCACCGCTACGAGGACTCGCTCGCCGCCGAGCCCAGGACCTACCTGGCGGTCAACGACGCGATCCAGCGCAAGGTCCGGCTCGAGCGGCTCGCGGGCGGGCGCGACGGCTACGACCTCGAGCTGACCCTCCACGCCCAGCTCCAGGCGGTGGCCGAGCGCGAGCTCGAGGAGGCGGTGGCCGCCCTGCGGGCCGACGCGGCGTCGGCGGTGGTCCTGGATCCCCGGACCGGCGCTCTGCTGGTGCTCGCCTCGGTGCCCTCCTTCGACCCGGCGGCACCGGGTCGGGTGCCGCCCGAGCGCTGGCGGCTGCGGCCGGTGCAGGACGCCATCGAGCCCGGCTCCACCGTCAAACCGCTGGTTGCCGCCGCGGCGCTGTCGGCCGGAGCGGTGCGTCGGGGCGAGCTCTTCGACTGCAGCGACCGCGGCACCCGGATCGCCGGCTTCTGGATCCGCGACCACGTTGCGCCCGGACGCTACACCCTGGACGAGGTGGTGGCCCACTCCGCCAACGCCGGCATCATCGAGGTCGCCGAGCGGCTGGCGCCCGAGCACCTCCACCGCACCTTCACCGCCTTCGGCTTCGGCAGCCGCAGCGACGTCGACTTCCCGGCCGAGGCCCGCGGCCTGGTGCCGGGCGTCGACCGCTGGTCGGCCCTGAGCCGGGCCGGTTTCGCCCTCGGCCAGGAGCTCACCGTCACGCCGCTCCAGATGGCCCTGGCCTACGCGGTGATCGCCAACGGCGGCTGGCTGCCGGAGCCCTTCGTGGTGGCCCGGACCAGCGGCGGCGAGTGGTCGGTGCCCGGGGGCCGGCCGTACCGCGCCCGGGTCCTGGATCCCGCCCTCGCGGCGCGCCTCACCGCCATGCTCGAGGCGGTCGTCGATCAGGGCACCGGCGACGCGGCCCGGGTGCCGGGCTACCGGGTGGCCGGCAAGACCGGCACCGCCCAGCGGGCCGTCAACGGCGGCTTCGACGACGAGCACCACGTGGCCTGGTTCGCAGGCTTCCTGCCGCTGCCCGAGCCGCGGCTGGTGGTGGTGGTGGCCCTCGAAAACCCCCGGGCCGACTTCTGGGCGTCGACGGCGGCGGCGCCGGTCTTCGCGCGCATCGCCGAGGCCGCGGTCCGCCACCTGGGCCTGCCGCCCGACCTCGAGGCGGCGGACGACGGCCTGCGAATCGCCCGGGCGTCGACCGCGGCGGCCCCGAGGGGAGGGGGGGCATGAGGCTCGACGAGCTCGTCGCCCGCTGCCCGGACGGCATCGTGGAGGGCGCCGCCGAGGTCGAGGTCACCGGCGTCAGCCACGACTCCCGCCGCCTCCGGCCGGGCGACCTCTTCGCCGCCCTGCCCGGCCTCAACGTCCACGGCCTCGACTTCCTCGACGCGGCGGTGGCGGCCGGTGCCGTGGCGGTCCTCAGCGACGCCGACCGGCCGCCGGGTCTCGACCTGCCATGGGTCCGCTCCGCCCGGCCGCGGCGCGAGATGGCGGCCATGGCCTGGGCCCTGGCCGGCGATCCCCAGCGCCGGCTCCGGCTGGTCGGCATCACCGGCACCAACGGCAAGAGCACAACGGCGGCGCTGGTCGCCCAGCTGCTGTCCTCCGGCGGGGAGGCGACCGCGGTCGTTGGGACCCTCGGCGCCCAGCTCGGCGACCGGACCCTCGCCGCGACCGAGCGCACGACCCCCGAGAGCACCGACCTCGCCGCCATCTTCCGATCGGTGCTCGAGGGCGGCGGCGCGGCGGTGGCGATGGAGGTCTCGTCCCACGGCCTCATGCAGGACCGGGTGGCCGGCCTCGAGTTCGAGGTCGCGGTCTGGACCAACCTGTCCCGGGACCACCTGGACTTCCATCTGGACATGGAGAGCTACTTCGCCGCCAAGCGGCGCCTGTTCGACGACCACCTGGCGCCGGACGGCCGCCGGGTGCTGCCGGTGGACGACGCCTGGGGGTCGCGCCTGCTCGACGAGCCGAGGGCGGGCGACGTCTCCTGGGGCCTGGACCGGGGCGACGTCTGCGCCCGCGCGCTGCGCTCGGACCTGGAGGGCTCGACCTTCGAGCTCCGCCTCCCGGACGCCTCGGTGGAGGTGCGGCTGCCCCTCGTCGGCATCCACAACCTGCGCAACGCGCTCGCCGCAGCCGCCGCGGCCCACGCCTTCGGGACCCCTGCGGACGCCATCGCCCAAGGCCTCGGCGCCGCGCGACCCCTGCGGGGCCGTCTCGAGCCGGTCGAGACCGGGCTCGGCCTGCCCGTCTTCGTCGACTACGCCCACACCCCGGAGGGGCTGCGGGCGGTGCTCCAGTCCCTGGCCCGCATCACCGACCGGCGCATGATCGTGGTCTTCGGCGCCGGCGGCGACCGGGACCGCGGCAAGCGCGGGCCCATGGGCTTCGCGGTCGGCGAGCTCGCCGAGGTGGCGGTGGTGACCTCGGACAACCCGCGCTCGGAGGACCCGGCGGCGATCGCCGAGGCGGTGGCGGCGGGGGTGCGAGCCGCCGGCAAGGAGCCGCTGGTGGAGCTCGACCGGCGGGCCGCCATCGCCCGCGCCCTCGAGCTCGCCGACGCCCGCTCCCTGGTCCTGGTCGCGGGCAAGGGGCACGAGGCGACCCAGACCATCGGCGCCCGCAGGATCCCGTTCTCGGACCAGGACGTGATCCGCGAAGAGGCCGAGAGGCTGCCGTGCAGCTGACCGCCGCCGAGGCCGCCCGGCTGGTGTCCGGATCGGTGGACGGGGACGGCGGGGTGCGCCTGACCGGCGCCGAGGTCGACTCGCGGCTGGTCGCCGCGGGCGACCTCTTCGTCGCCCTCAAGGGCTCGCGGTCGGACGGCCACGTGTTCGTCGCCGACGCCCTCGGCACCGCGGCCGCGGCCCTGGTGCGCTACGACGCCGACCTGGACCCGCCGCCCCGGGGGCGGGCGCTGATCCGCGTCCACGACCCCCTCGCCGCCTACTGGGACCTGGCCCGCGAGGTCCGGGCGCGGTGCGACTGGCGGGTCGCCGCGGTCACCGGCTCGGTGGGCAAGACCACCACCAAGGACATGCTGGCGGCCCTGCTCGGGACCCGGTTCCGGGTCGGGGCGAGCACCGGCAACCGCAACTCCACCCTCGGCCTGCCGGCGCAGCTGCTGTCCCAGCCCGCCGACCTCGAGGTCTTCGTCGCCGAGGCCGGGATGAGCCGGGCCGGCGAGCTCGACACCCTCGGCTCCATCCTCGGCCCGCAGCTGATCCTCTACACCCGCATCGCACCGGTCCACGCCGAGTTCTTCCCCGACCTGGCGGCCATCGCGCGGGCCAAGGCCGAGCTCATCCCCCACCTCGACCCGGCCGGGACTCTCGTGGTCAACGCCGACGACGACAACCAGCGGGCCTTTCCGGAAGGGACCCGGGCCGCCGTGCTGCGCTACGGCGCCGCCGACGCCGACGGACGGCTCTCCGGGCTCGAGGACCGGGGCCTGCTCGGGACCCGGTTCCGGCTCCACCTGCCCACCGGCGAGGCGGAGGTCGAGCTGCCCCTGGCCGGCCGGCACCAGGCCGAGAACCTGCTCGCCGCCGCCACCGCCGCGGCCGCCCTCGGGGTCGCGGCCGACGACGTGGCGGGCGTCGCGGCCGGCCTCGAGCCGGCGCCCCACCGGGGCCGCGTCCACCGCCTGGCCGGCGGCGTCGTGGTCGTGGACGACAGCTACAACGCGTCGCCGGTGGCCATGAGCCGCCTGCTCGGGCTGCTGGCGGCGGCGCCGGGCCGGCGGGTGGCGGTGCTCGGCGAGATGTACGAGCTCGGCGAGCAGTCCGAGGCGGCGCACCGCCGGGTCGGCCGCGAGGCCGCGGCGGCCTGCGACCTGCTGGTCGCCACCGGCGGCGCCGGGGCCGACGAGCTCGCCAGGGCCGCCCGCGACGCCGGGATGCCGGCCTCCGCGGTCCACCGGGCGGCCGACGCCGACGCCGCCGGCGAGCTCGTCGGCGGTCTGCTCGAGCCGGGGGACGTGGTCCTCGTGAAGGGCTCGCGCGGGGTCGGCCTCGACCGTGCCGTCGAGGCCCTCCTGGGTCGGGAGGCGGCCTGATGCTCTATGCCCTCTTGACCTCGCTCTCGGACTCCTGGTTCGGGTTCAACGTGTTCCGGTACATCACCTTCCGGACCGGCCTCGCGATCGCCACCGCGTTCTTCGTCAGCCTGGCCGCCGGGCCGTGGCTGATCGGCCGGCTGCGGGCCCTGCAGATCCGGCAGTCGATCCGCGAGGAGGGGCCCCAGCACCACCAGGTCAAGGCCGGCACCCCGACCATGGGCGGGCTGCTCATCGTCGGCAGCTTCGTGCTCTCCACCCTGCTCTGGGCCGACCTCCGCAACCCCTACCTCTGGACCGTGCTCGCCACGACCCTGAGCTTCGCGGCCATCGGCTTCGCCGACGACTGGCTCAAGGTCAGCCGGCGCCGCAACCTCGGCCTCACCACCCGGCAGAAGCTCGCCCTCCAGGTCGTCGTCGGCCTGGCCGCCGGGCTGGCAGTGCAGGCGGTGGCGGGCACCGCCAGCCACGCCGGCGCCCTGGCGGTGCCCTTCATCAAGGTCGCGCTGCCCCTGGGCCTCCTCTACCTGCCGTTCGTGATCCTGGTCCTGCTCGGAGCGTCCAACGCGGTCAACCTCACCGACGGGCTCGACGGGCTCGCGGTGGGCGCCATGGCGATCGCGGCGGGGACCTACACCATCTTCGTCTACGTGGCGGGCCACTCCCGAATCGCCGACTACCTCCGGATCGCCTCGGTGTCGGGCTCGGGGGAGGTCTCCATCTTCACCGGCGCCGTGGTCGGGGCGGCCCTCGGCTTCCTGTGGTTCAACTGTCACCCCGCCCAGGTCTTCATGGGCGACGTCGGCTCGCTGGCCCTGGGCGGCGGCATCGGAATCGTCGCCGTGGTCGCCAAGCAGGAGCTGCTGCTGGCCCTGGTGGGCGGGCTGTTCGTCCTCGAGGCCCTGTCGGTCCTGATCCAGGTCGCGTCCTACAAGCTGCGCGGCAAGCGGGTCTTCCGGATGGCGCCCCTGCACCACCACTTCGAGCTCATGGGCTGGGCCGAGACCCAGGTGGTCATCCGGTTCTGGATCATCGCCGTGGTCTTCGCCCTGGCGGGTCTCGCGACCCTGAAGCTGAGGTGAGGATGGACGTGGGCTCCTCCTCCCGGGTGCTGGTGGTCGGGCTGGGACGGTCCGGCGTGGCGGCGGCCCGCCTCGCCGCCGCCGACGGCGCCCGGGTGACGGCCACCGACCAGCGCCCCGAGACCGAGCTCGGGGCGGCCCTGGACCGGCTGCCCGCCTCGGCGGACCGGTTCGTCGGCGGCCACCCCGCGAGCTGCCTGGACGGTGTCGACCTGGTGGTGGTGTCGCCGGGGGTGGCGCCGGGCGTCGAGCTGCTGCGCCTGGCCCGCGAGCGCGGCGTCGAGGTCGTCACCGAGGTCGAGTTCGCCTGGCGCCACCGACCCGACGCGCCCCTGGCGGCGGTCACCGGCTCCAATGGCAAGAGCACCGTCACGACCCTCATCGCCGACATGCTCCGGGCTGCCGGGCTGGCGGCGGCGGCCGGCGGCAACCTGGGCACCGCGGCCTCGGAGTTGGTGCTCCAGGGCGGCTGGGACTGCTGGGTGCTCGAGATCTCGAGCTTCCAGGCCGAGCTGCTGACCGCCATGGCGCCGACCGCCGCGGTCTTCCTCAACCTCAGCCAGGACCACCTGGAGCGCCACCCCGACCTGGACGCCTACCTGGCGGCCAAGCGCCGGCTGTTCGCCTTCCAGGGACCCGGGGACACGGCGGTCCTCAACGCCGACGACCCGGCGTCGGCGGGCACCGCCACCGTCGCCGGACGGCGGCTGTTCTCCCTCGACCGCCCGGCCGACGCCTGGCTCGACGGCGACCGGCTGGTTGTCGACGGCGCCGAGCTGACCACCGCCGGCCGCGTGCGCGTGGCCGGCACCCACAACCTGGCCAACGTCCTGGCCGCCGCACTGGCCGCCGAATCCCTGGGCGCCGGTCGGGA
The DNA here is from genome assembly GCA_035464095.1 of Candidatus Methylomirabilota bacterium. Lineage (GTDB taxonomy): Bacteria > Acidobacteriota > Thermoanaerobaculia > Thermoanaerobaculales > Sulfomarinibacteraceae > JAHECW01. The sequence goes on from DATHSO010000193.1 coordinate 21,832, forward strand.
CGCCATCGCGGCGGCGGCCGAGGCCTTCGACGGCCTGCCCCACCGCCACCGCACCGTGCACGAGGCGGACGGGGTGCGATTCGTCGACGACTCCAAGGCGACCAACGTCGGCGCCACCCTGGCCGCCCTGCGCGGCTACCCGGACCGCGCCCTGCACCTGATTCTGGGCGGCCAGGCCAAGGGCCAGGACTTCAGCGTCCTCGCCGCCGAGGTCCGCCGGGCCGCGGTGCGCCTCTACGTCATCGGGGTCGACGGGCCGGCGATCGCCGACGCCCTCGCTGGGTCGGCCCCGGTGGAGCGCTGCGGCACCCTCGCCGAGGCGGTGTCCCGGGCCCGCGCCGCGGCGGCGCCGGGCCAGGTGGTGCTGCTGGCCCCGGCCTGCGCCTCCTTCGACCAGTTCACCGGCTACGACCAGCGGGGGGACGTCTTCGCCGCCCTCGCCCGGGAGGAGGTGCCGGCGTGCCCATAAGGCAGCGCTTCGACCGCCTCCTCCTCGGCGCCACCGTCCTCCAGCTGGGCGTCGGGCTGGCGCTGCTGGCGTCGGCGTCGTGGCTCATCGCCACCGAGCGCTACGGGCGTCCGGGCTCGTACTTCTTCACCTGGCAGGCGGCCACCGCGCTGGTCGGTCTCGGGATGCTGGTGGTGTGCATGCACCTGCGCTCGGACCTGCTCACCGACCCGCGCCTGGCGCGGATCGGGGTCGCGGCGAGCTGGCTGCTGCTGGCGGCCGCCTTCCTGCAGCCGCCGGTGGCGGCCACCCACCGCTGGCTGTCGGTGGGCGGGCTGTCCCTGCAGCCGTCGGTGCTCGCCCGGGTCGCCCTGACCGTGCTCGCCGCGGTCGAGCTCGACCGGGCCCGGCGCGAGGGCTGGCCGACCCGCCGGTTGCTCGTGCTGGGCGCGGTGTGCGCGACCACCGCCGGCCTCATCGTCGCCGAGCCCGACCTCGGCTCCGGGGCGCTGCTGCTGGTGGTGCTGGCCGCCATGGCCTTCGTCGCCGGCATGCCGGTGCGGGTCCTGGCCCTGCCGGCGGCCGCCGGCCTCGTCGCCCTGGCGGCCGCGGTGGTGTCGTCGCCGTACCGGCTGGCGCGGGTGCGGGCCTTCCTCGACCCCGACGCCGCCACCGCCGCCGGCTGGCAGAGCTACCAGAGCCTGGTCGCCATCGGCAGCGGCGGCGTCATCGGCCGGGGCTACGGGTCGGGGCTGCAGAAGCTGTTCTTCCTCCCCGAGCCCCACACCGACTTCATCTTCTCCATCACCGGCGAGGAGCTGGGCCTGTTCGGCCTGCTCGGCCTGCTCGCCCTGGCGGCCCTGATCACCTGGCGCGGCCTGCGGATCGCGGCGCGGTCGACGGTCCCCGAGCGGGCCCTGCTCGCCTTCGGCCTGACCTTCGCCTTCGCGGTCCAGACCCTGATCCACATGGTGGTCTGCCTCGACCTGCTGCCGCCCAAGGGCATCCCCCTGCCCCTGGTGAGCTACGGCAAGACCGACCTGGTCGTGACCCTGGCGTCGGTGGGGATCCTGCTCAACCTGTCCCGGGAGGCCGGGCCGTGAGCCGGCTGGTGGTGATCGCCGGCGGCGGCACGGGGGGCCACGTCTTCCCGGGCCTGGCCGTCGCCCAGGAGCTCCTCGGGCTGGGGTCCGAGGTGCACTGGCTGGGCGCCCGGCGGGGTCTGGAGGCCGACCTGGTGCCCGAGCGCGGCCTGCCCCTGACCCTGGTCGAGGTCGAGGGCATCCAGGCCCGCAGCCCGGCGGCAGCGGCGCGGGCGGTGGCCCTGCTGCCCCGGGCCATCGCGACCGCGGTGCGGACCCTGCTCAGCCTCGAGCCCACGGCAGTGGTCGGGGTCGGGGGCTACGCGTCGTCGGCCGGCCTCGCCGCGGCCGGCCTGCTGGGCGTGCCCATCGTGCTCCAGGAGCAGAACTCCATCCCCGGCTTCACCAACCGCTTCCTGGCCCCGTTCGCGGACCTCATCTGCTGCGGCTTCGCCGACGCGGTCCAGCGCTTCCCGTCCCTGCCCGCCGAGTGGACCGGCAACCCGGTGCGGCCGCGCTTCTTCAAGGTCGCCGAGCTCGAGCCTCACGACCCGCCTCGGCTCCTCGTCCTCGGCGGCAGTCAGGGGTCACTGTTCCTCAACCGGATCCTGCCGCGGGCCGTCGCCTCCCTCGCCGCCGACGGGGTGGCCTGCCGGGTCCGGCACCAGGCCGGTGGGCGCTGGGCGGAGGTGGTGGGCACGAGCTACGAGGACCTGGGGCTCGAGGCCGAGGTTTCGGCCTTCCTCACCGAGCCCTGGCGCGACCTCGGGGACGCCGACCTGGTGGTGGCGCGGTCCGGGGCCCTCACCGTGTCCGAGCTCGCGGCCGCCGGCCGTGGCTCGGTGCTGGTGCCCTTCGCGGCCGCCGCCGGAAACCACCAGGAGTACAACGCCCGCTCCCTGGAACGCGCGGGCGGCGCGGTGGTCCTCACCGAGCCCGAGGCCTCGGCGGCGCGGGTTGCCGAGGTGCTGGGCGAGATCCTCACCGACCCGGAGCGGATGCGGCGCATGGGCGCCGCCGCCGGTACCATGGCCCTGCCCGATGCCGCGAGCCGCATCGCCCGCCGGGTTCTCGAGGTGGGAGGCGGCCCGTGACCGGGCGGCACCTCCACCTCATGGGCATCGGCGGGGTCGGGATGTGCGGCCTCGCCGAGGTCCTGCATGCCCGGGGCATCACGGTGAGCGGCTGCGACCTCGCCGACTCGGAGCGGACGGAGCGGCTGCGCGGTCTCGGTCTCGACATCCGCCTCGGCCACGATCCCGCGCACCTGGAAGGCGTCGACGTGGTGGTCCACTCGGCGGCGGTCCGGCCCGACACCGCCGAGCTCCAGGCGGCGCGCGATCGGGGCCTGCCGGTGGTCCGGCGAGCGGTGATGCTCGGCGAGCTGGTGCGTGGCGGGCGCGGCATCGCCGTGGCCGGCACCCACGGCAAGACCACCACCACCGCCCTGGTCGGCCACCTCCTCACCGAGGCCGGGCTCGACCCCACCGTGCTGGTGGGGGGGCGGACGCGCTTCACCGGCTCCCATGCCCGGGTCGGCCGCGGCGAGGCGGTGGTGTGCGAGGCCGACGAGTTCGACCGCTCCTTCCTGGAGCTCGACCCCTTCATCGCCGTGGTCACCAACCTGGAGGCCGAGCACCTGGACTGCTACGCCGACGCCGGCGAGATCGAGGCCGCCTTCGCCACCTTCTGCAACCAGACCTCGGTGCTGGGTCGGGTCATCCTCTGCCGGGACGACCCGGGGGCGTGGTCCTTGTCCGGGTCGGTGGAGCGGCCGCGGCTCGGCTACGGCCTCGGCCCCGACGCCGAGCTCCGGGCCGCCGGCCTCGAGCTCGACGCCGCCGGGTGCCGGTTCCGCGTGCTGCGTCACGGCAACGAGCTCGGCGAGGTCGAGCTCAGGCTGCCGGGGCGCTTCAACGTCCGCAACGCACTGGCGGCCATGGCGGTGGGCCTCGAGCTCGGGGTGCCCTTCGACGCGCTCGCGGCCGGCTGCGCTTCCTTCACCGGGGTGGCCCGTCGCTTCGACGTCCTCGGCAGCCGGGACGGGGTGACCGTGGTCGACGACTACGGCCACCACCCGACCGAGCTGGTCGCGGTGCTCGAGGCGGCGCGCCAGGCGATGCCGGGCCGCCGGCTGGTGGCGGTGTTCCAGCCCCACCTGTACAGCCGCACCCGGGACTTCGCCGAGGGCTTCGCCCGCGCCCTGCTCGGCGCCGACGTGGCCCTGGTGCTGCCCATCTACCCCGCCCGCGAACGCCCCATCGCCGGCGTCGACGCGTCCCTGGTGGTCGCGGCGGCGCGCCGCCTCGGCCACCGCGCCGTCAGCGTCGGACCGCCGGTGGCCGACGCAGCCGAGGCGGTGGGCGCGCTGCTCGAGCCCGGCGACGTGCTGCTGACCCTCGGGGCCGGCGACGTCCACCGCGTCGCCGAGGCCTGGCTGGGAGGCGCGCCGTGACCGTCTTCGGCCCCCGCTTCCTGCCGGATCGCCTGCGGCCGCGGGCGCCGCGGCGTCGCTCCCGCCGCCGCCTCGTGGCGCCGGTGGCCGCGGTGCTGGTGGTGGCTGCGGCGGCGATGACCGTGTCCCGGTGGCAGATCGCGTCGGTGGAGATCACCGGCGCCGACGCGGTGCCCGGCTCGGTGGCGGCCTCCTTCGAGGACCTGGTGGGCCACGCCGTGCTCCTCCTCGACCTCGACTGGGCGCGCCGGCTGGCCGCGACCTGGCCCGCCGCCGGCGAGGTCCGGGTCCGGCTCGAGCTGCCGGGCACGCTGGTGGTCGAGATCGCGCCACAGGCCGCCCGGGGCTCGGCGCCGGTGGGCCGGGGCTGGCACGCGGTGGCCGCCGACGGCCGCCTGGCCGGTCCGCTGGAAGGCCCGGTGAGCCCGCGGCTGGAGGGCTTCCGGCGGGCCGGCGACCGGCGCCTCGCCTTCGGCGTGGTGCGGCGCCTGGCCGAGGGTACGGGCGCCGAGGTCGTGGAGATCCGACAGGTCACGCCCCTCGACTACCGGGTCGCCCTGCGGGACGGGTCCGGCGACCTGACGACCGTCGTTCACGTCGCCCCGGAGGCCACCGACGCCGAGCGGGCGTGGTACCGGCTGGTGGCCGAAGGGAGCCCCCGGCATGACTGGGCCGACCTGCGGTGGCCGAACCGGCTGGTGCTGCGGGAGGTCGGATGACCAACGACGGCCGGCCGCTGGTGGGCATCGACGTCGGCTCGTCGGTGGTGTCGGTGATCGTCGGCACCGTGGAGGACGACCGGCTGGTGGTGCGCGGCTGCGGCCAGGCGAGCCACGACGGCGCCCGCAAGGGGGTCGTGGCCAAGCTCGACGAGATCGCCGAGGCGGTTCGGGTCGCCGCCGAGGAGGCCGAGGCCATGGCCTCGGTGCCGGTGGAGGTGGCGGTGGTGGGCCTCGGCGGCCTGCCCATCCAGGGTCTGCCTTCGATGGCCTCGGTGCCGGTGACGGGTCGCAACCAGACCGTGTCCGAGGACGATCTGCGGCGGGCACTCACCGCCTGCGCCCAGGTCAGCATCCCGCCGGACTACCGGGTGCTCGACATCATCGCCTGCGGCTTCGCCCTCGACGGCCAATCCGGCATGGAGCACCCGGTGGGCATGCCCGGGAACCGCCTCGACGCCTCCGCCTTCGTGGTCTACACCAACAAGACCCACGCCGACACCGTCGAGCAGACCGTCAACCGGGCGGCGGTGGCGGTGAAGCGCCTGGCCTACGAGCCGCTGGCGGCGGCCGAGGCGGTGCTGACCCGCGACGAGCGCGAGCTCGGGTGCCTGCTCCTGGACCTCGGCTACGCGACGACCGAGTGGGTGCTGTTCGCCGACGGGGTGGTGGTCGCCTCCGGCGCCCTGCCGGTCGGGGGGCGCCACTTCACCGCCGACCTGGCGGCCATGCTCAAGACCACCACCGCGGCGGCCGAGCGGGTCAAGCGGCGCATCGGCGCCTCCCTCGACCGCGAGGGCCTCGACGCCGACGCGGTGGAGGTGCCGAGCCTGGGCGGCGACGGCAATCACGTGCACCCGGCGACCTTCGCCGCCGAGGTGCTCCACGAGCGGGCCCGCGACCTCTTCATCGGGGTCCACCGGATCCTGGTCGGCCGCGGCCTCGACCGGCTGCCGCGGGCCGGGGTCGTGCTCACCGGCGGCGGGGCGGGCCTGGACGGGCTCGAGGAGGTGGCGGAGACGATCTTCGGCCACCGTGCCCGCATCGGCCGGCCCCTGGACCTCGCCGGGCTCACCGAGCCGGTGTCGGGGCCGGAGTGGGCGGTGGCGTGCGGACTGATCCGGCTGCAGTGCAGCCAGAGCAACGGCAACATGGTGCAACGCGAGAGCGGCGGCGGCCTGCTCGGCTGGCTGCGCAGCGCGCTCGGTGATTTTTTCGAGATGGGAGGTGGACATGATCGAGTTTGACAACGAAATGGTGGACGAGGTCGACGGCCCCGACGACCACGATCCGAGACTGTTCGACGACGAACGGGACACCGGGATCTTCCTCGACGAGGGCATGGCCCCGGCCAGGATCCGCGTGATCGGCGTCGGCGGCGGCGGCTGCAACTCGGTGAACCGGATGATCTCGGCCGGGCTCACCGGGGTCGAGTTCATCGCCGCCAACACCGACGCCCAGGCCCTCGCCAACAGCTTGGCGCCGATCAAGCTCCAGCTCGGCTCCGAGCTCACTCGCGGGCTCGGCGCCGGCGCCAACCCGGAGATCGGCCGCAACGCCGCACTGGAGGCCGACAAGAAGATCTTCGACCTCCTCGAGGGGGCCGACATGGTCTTCATCACCAGCGGCATGGGCGGCGGCACCGGCACCGGCGCGACCCCGATCATCGCCCAGATGGCGCAGGACGTGGGCGCCCTGACGGTGGCGGTGGTGACCAAGCCCTTCTCCTTCGAGGGCTCCCGCCGGCGCCGGGTCGCCGAGGAGGGGATCGCCCAGCTCGCCGAGAACGTGGACACCCTGATCACGATCCCCAACGACCGGCTGCTCAAGTTCGTCGAGCGCAACACCAACTTCACGGACGCGATGCGGATCGCCGACGACGTGCTCCGCCAGGCGGTGCAGGGGATCGCCGACATCATCACCGTTCCCGGCCTCATCAACCGCGACTTCGCGGACGTCCGGACGGTCATGAAGGGGATGGGCCACGCCCTGATGGGGATCGGCCTGGCCTTCGGCGAGCACCGGGCGGTGGAGGCGGCCCAGCAGGCGATCGCGTCGCCGCTGCTCGAGGAGACCTCCATCGACGGCGCCCGCGGTCTGCTCATCAACATCTCCGGCGGCCCCGACGTGACCCTCAACGAGATCAACGAGGCCGCCGAGATCATCACCGAGGGCGCCGACCCCGACGCCCAGATCCTGTTCGGCGCGGTGGTCGACCCCAGGCTCGAGGACAGCCTCCAGGTCACGGTCATCGCCACCGGCTTCCACTGCGAGCGCGACTCGAGCCGGGTGCCGGCCGCCGAGGTGCGCTCCCTGAGCGAGCCCAGGGAGGAGCCGCCGGCCCGGACGAGCCGCTTCTTCGTGCCCGGGGGACCCCACTCCGAGTACGGCATCAACCAGACCGACGACTACGAGATTCCGGCCATCCTGCGCAAGCAGATGGACTGACGAAGGACGACAGATTCAATCGACGGTCCCGAGGCGGGGGCGCCTCGGGGACGTTTCGCGCCCCTCCCGTTTCACCACCTCCCGGCGGGAGGGGCGATCTTTTTCCGGCCGCCGCGTCCGACGCGGCGGCCGGAAAAAGACCGTGATGAGCGAGTCCCGAGGAGCTCGAGCCGACCGGACGCGACCTGCAGGTCATGCAGTATGGTGGAGACATGAGGGCGACGGAGATCACACTCGCGCTCGAGCATCAGCGGTTGGCGGCGCTGGAGTGGGGGCCGGCCGACGGGGTGCCGGTGCTGGCGCTGCACGGCTGGCTCGACAACGCCGCCACCTTCGCGACCCTGGCGCCGCGCCTCGAGAGCCTGCGGGTCGTCGCCCTCGACCTGGAGGGCCACGGCCGCTCGGGACACCGGCCGGCCGGTGCGAGCCACCACTTCGTGGACTGGGTGCCCCAGGTCGTGGAGGCGGCGGACGTCCTCGGACTCGACCGCTTCGCTCTCCTCGGCCACTCCATGGGTGCGGGGATCGCCTCGCTGGTGCCGGCGGCGGTGCCCGGACGGGTGACGCGGCTGGTGCTGCTGGAGGGCGGCGGGCCGCTCGCGACCCCGCCGGACGAGGCGCCGAACCTGCTGCGCCTGGCGCTCGAGGACGAGCGGCGCATCGCGGGGGTCGACAATCGAGTCCACCCCGACCTGGAGCGTGCGATCGAGGCGCGTCGTCAGAGCACCGACCTCGACGAGGCCTCGGCCCGGCTGCTGGTGGAGCGGGGGGTCGAGCCCGCAGACGGCGGGGTCCGCTTCACCTTCGACCCCCGCCTGCGCACCCGCTCGAGGTGGCGCTTCACCGAGGACCAGGTGCTCGCCTTCCTGGCCGCCATCGACTGCCCGGTGCTGGCGGTCCGGGCGCGCTCCGGCTGGCCCTTCCCCCCGGACGAGATGGAGCGCCGCCTCGCCGCCATCCCGGACCTCGCCCGGCTCGAGGTCGAGGGCGGCCACCACGTCCACCTGACCCACCCCGAGCGGGTGGCGCCGGCGGTGCTGGAGTTCCTGGCCGCCCGAGCCTGAGCGCGGGCGCTATCCGCCCGCTCAGCCGAGCCGGCGCAGCACGACCAGGGTGCGGTCGTCGGCAAAGGGCTGACCCGCCACGAAGGCCTCGAGGGCGCGGTCGATGCAGGCCGCCAGCTGCGCCGGTTCACGGTTGCGCTCGGCAGTGCAGATCGACGCCAGGCGGTGCGGGCCGAACTCCTCGTCGGCCGGGCTCTCGGCCTCGGTGTAGCCGTCGGAGTAGACGACGAGGGTGTCGCCGGGCGCCAGAATCGACTCGGCCAGTCGGTAGGAGGCGCCGGGCACCAGGCCCAGGGGCAGGCCCGTGGAGCGGAGCCACTCGACGCTTCCGTCGCCCCGGACCAGGCACGGCGGCGAGTGCCCGGCGCTGGCGTAGCGGAGCAGGCCGTCAGCCGGCGACAGCACGCCCAGGAACATGGTCGCGAAGCGGCTCGCCGGCGTCCGCCGGAAGAGCTTGGCCGACACCCGGTCGAAGATCTCGTCGGGGGCCAGGCCGTCCTCGATCGACACCGACGCCACCGCCTCGATGTAGCCGGTGAGGATGGCGGCCCCGATGCCCTTGCCGGAGACGTCGGCGACCGCCAGCACGAGCTCCTTGCCGCCGGCGCGAGTGGCGACCTGGTAGTAGTCGCCGGACACCCCGAGGGAGGGCAGGGTGGCCCCGTGCAACCGGTAGCCCTCGACCACGGGCAGCCGTTCGGGCAGGAGCGCCACCTGGATGCTCCGGGCAATCGAGATCTCCCGCTCGAGGCGCTGCCGTTCGGCCGCCTCCTTGGTCAGGGCCAGGTTGTGGATGCGCAGGGCGGCCACCGAGGCCAGGGTCACGAGCAGCTCCAGGTCCTCCTCCGAGTACTGGCGGACCGCGGCGTTGCAGCCCAGGACGATGAGGCCGAGGCTGCGGGTCGGCGCCGCCAGGGGGGCCGCCAGCAGCGAGCGCACGCCGGCCGACACCAGGCTGGTCGCCTCGGCGAAGCGCTGGTCGGACCGGGTGTCGTTGACCAGAGCCGCCATGGCCTTGTCGGCGACCTCCTTGAACAGGCTCTCGGAGTACAGGGAGGCCACGGCGGCCCCGGGCATGGTCCTGCCGGCTACGCAGGCGTAGGACCCGTCGTCGCAGCGCATGAAGACCTCGACCCGCTCCGGCTCGAGCTGGGCCACGATGTGGTCGAGGATCAGCTCCAGGAGCTCGTCCAGGGACGTGGGCCGGGCCATGGCCTGGTGGACCTGGTTGAGCAGCGACAGGCGGGCCGCGTGCCGCGCCAGCTCGGCCGGTCTCGACTCGGCGTCCTCCGGGGGCGGGCCCGCGGAGCGGCGTAGCATCTCGGCCGCCGGCAGCAGCACCTGGTCGCTGTCGGGGGCGTCGGTCGGGACGTTGGACGAGATATCGGGGCGGTCGCCGCCGCGCAGCCGGATCTGGCTCGCCGACAGGGTGATGAGGTCGCCCGGGCGGACCTCGGCCGGCGAGTCCACCCGCCGGCCGTTGACGAAGGTGCCGTTGCGCGAGCCCAGGTCCTTGACGAACCAGCTGTCGCCGGACCGGAAGAGCCGGGCGTGCTGCCGGGACAGGAAGCGGTCGGCAATGGCCACGTCGCAGGCCGTGGACCGGCCGACGACGAGAGACCCGCTTTCAATCTCATGGTCGAAGGGAGGCCCCTCGGCGGGGGAGATCTCGAGTCGGATCATGATGATCGTCCATTATGGCATCGACCGGTCGCGGTCCACACCGGCCGGCGGCCGACGATATACTCCGTCGACGGGGAGATTTGCCGATGTCGATCCGCACCGTTCACGTCGCTTTCGCCTTCGTCGCCGGATGTCTGGGCGGAGCCGCCGTCACCACCCTCGCCACCGGCCTCCACACCGAGCCCGCCGCCGCGCCGCGCCCCGTCGACCCCCGCGACGCCCTGACCGAGGACGAGCGCACCGTCACCTCCCTGTTCCACGAGGCCGTGCCGTCGGTGGTCAACGTCACCGCCATCGCCCTGCGGCGCGACTTCTTCCGGCTCAACGTGATGGAGATCCCGCGCGGCGCCGGCTCCGGCTTCGTCTGGGACTCGGCCGGGCACGTCGTCACCAACTTCCACGTCATCCGGGGCGGCAACCGGGCCGAGGTGACCCTCGCCGACCAGAGCAGCTGGAGCGCCGAGGTCGTCGGGGTGGCCCCGGAGAAGGACCTCGCCGTTCTCAGGATCCAGGCGCCGAGGTCCGCGCTGCGGCCGCTGCGGCTGGGATCGTCGGCGGACCTCATGGTGGGCCAGACCGTGCTCGCCATCGGCAATCCCTTCGGCTTCGACCAGACCCTGACCACGGGCATCATCTCGGCCCTCGGCCGCGAGATCGACTCCATGGACGGGGTGCCCATCCGCGACGTGATCCAGACCGACGCCGCCATCAACCCGGGCAACTCCGGCGGGCCCCTGCTGGACAGCGCCGGCCGCCTGATCGGGGTCAACACCGCCATCGTCAGCCCCTCCGGCGGCTACGCCGGGCTCGGCTTCGCGATCCCGGTGGACACGGTCAACTGGGTGGTCCCGGAGCTCATCGCCCACGGCCAGATCCGGCGGCCGACCCTGGGGGTCGAGCTGATCAGCGACCACGCCATCCGCCGGCTCGGGCTCGTCGGGGCGCTGGTGGGCGACGTGGTCCGCGGCAGCGGCGCCGACGAGGCGGGGCTGCGCCCCACCTACCGCAACCAGCGCGGCCGCTGGGTTCTGGGCGACCTGATCGTGGCGGTCGACGGCGAGGCGGTGCGCTCGAGCGGCGAGCTGGGGCTCGCCCTGGAGCGGCGCCGCCCGGGCGAGATCGTGGCGGTGACGGTCAACCGCGGCGGCACCGAGGTCGACCTCCAGGTCCGGCTCGGCGAGCCGCGCTAGGCGCCTTCTCCGGGGCGGCGGCGAGTCGTGGCACAATGGGGCGGTCGCCGACACCATCGCAGCGGGGGTCCCTCATGCAGAAGATCGTCCTGATCGTCGTCGTCATCGTCCTCGGCCTGCTCGCCTACAACTACTTCACCACCGGCGAGCTGAGCCTGACGCCCGGGGGGGCGTCGGCCAGCGACGAGGACCGCGAGCTCAACCGGCTCCGGGGCGAATTCCGGGCCGCCGCGCGCGAGTTCCGCCAGGCCGGGCGCAGCGCCGGCCTCAGCGGCATGGACACCACCGACGAGGCCTCGGCGGCCCTCGCCGCGGTCGAGCGGGTCGAAACCCAGGTCGAGTCCCTGGCCAAGCGCACCGAGGACGCCGAGCTCCGCGCCGAGGCCGAGAAGCTCCTCGCCGAGATCCGGAAGTACAAGCAGGACATCAGCTAGCAACGGTCGGCGCCCGGTCGAAGGCCCGGCGCCGATCGCCGCTCCCGACCAGCGGGTCGTCGGGCGGCGGCCGATTGCCGGTCTACGGCACCACCGCATGCCAGGCGGCCAGGTCGCCCGGCCCGAAGCCGTCCCGGAAGATCACGGTCGAATCGTCCCCGGGACCGAATCGGGCTACACTCGGGGCGACGCAGGCGAAAGGAAACCCCGATGAGCTTCGACCCCCAGAACTCGCGTCTCGCGGACTCCCCGGACGTCAGGATCGGCGAGGACACCCGCGCCGCCTTCCTGACCCGTACCTACGCCCACCTGTTCGGCGCCATCCTCGCCTTCGTGGCGGTGGAGGTCGCGCTGTTTCAGAGCGGTCTCGCGGAGACCCTCGCCCGCGCCATGCTGAGCGTCAACTGGCTGTTCATCCTCGGCGGTTTCATGATCGTCAGCTGGCTGGCCAGCCGCGCCGCGTTCTCGGCCCGCTCGATGGCGGCCCAGTACGCGGCCCTCGGCGCCTTCGTCCTCGCCCAGGCGTTGATCTTCGTGCCGCTGCTGTTCATCGCCAACTTCTACGCCCCGGGCGCCATCCAGAGCGCCGCCCTGGTGACCCTGATCGGCTTCGCCGGGCTCACGGCGGTGGCCTTCCTGAGCCGCAAGGACTTCTCGTTCCTCGGCGGCCTGCTCAAGTGGGCGTTCGTGGTGGCCCTGCTGGCGATCGTCGGCGGGGTGGTCTTCGGCTTCGAGCTCGGGACCTGGTTCTCGGTCGCCATGGTCGGCCTGGCCGGGGCGGCGATCCTCTACGACACCTCGAACATCCTGCACCACTTCCCGGAGGACCGCCACGTCGGCGCCGCCCTCCAGCTCTTCGCCTCGGTGGCGCTCATGTTCTGGTACGTGCTGCGGCTGTTCCTGTCGCGGGACTGACGTGCCCGGCTTCGTCCCCTGGGACAGCCGGCCCCTGACCAGCTGGGAGGAGGTCCGGCCGCCGGGGTACGTGGTCGACCTGGGGGGCCGCCGGACCCACTTCGTCCGCAAGGGGTCGGGGCCGCCGGTGCTGCTGATCCACGGCTTCAACCTGGACCTCAACGCCTGGCTCGCCAACGTCGATGCCCTGGCGCGGCACTTCACGGTCATCGCCGTCGACCTGTGGGGCTTCGGCTACTCGACCCGGGAGCCCCTGGACTGGGGCTTCCCGCTGTACTCGGAGCAGGTCCGGGGGCTCATGGACCACCTGGCGATCCCCCGCGCCCACCTGGTCGGCCACTCCATGGGCGGCGGCGTCGCCATCGCCGCCGCCGTCGACGACCCCGCAAGGGTCGACCGCCTGGTCCTGGTGGCCTCGGTCGGCGGGCCGCGGACGGCGACCCTGCGGGAGCGGCTGTTCCGCCTGCCGTGGCTCCCGGAGCTCCTGCTGCGCCTGCCGACCGACGCGATCCGCCGCCGGAACCTCCGCGACCTGTGGATCCGCGACCCCGAGCTGCTCACCCCCGAGGTCTTCGCCGCCCTCACCGGCTTCCAGAGGGTGGCGGGCTCGATCCGGACCGCCCTCGCGATCCTGCGCCGCGACTTCTTCGGCGGCCTCGACGCCGAGCTCGACCGGCTGGCGGCCCTCGGGATCCCGACCCTGCTGGTCTGGGGGTGCCACGACCGGGCGGTCCCGGTCGCCGCGGGCCGAGAGCTCCACCGGCGCCTGCCGGGCTCCCGCCTCGAGCTCTTCGAGCGCTCGAGCCACCTGCCCAACTTCGACGAGCCGGACCGCTTCAACGACCTGCTGGTGACCTTCCTGCAGGACGGGACCGGCCCCAGGACGTCGGACGGGCCGTGACGGGGAGCTGCGCCCTCGCGAAGGCGGTGCTGTTGAGGACGACCGCGAACAGCAGGGCCGAGGGCAGGAGCTGGACGACCAGGCGGGGGAACATGGTCAGGACGTAGCCGTCCATCGCCGCCGCCTGGACCTCGATGAGGCCCAGCACCGCGATCGCGATGCCCAGGTAGAGCGGCGCCGCCAGGCCGAGCAGGGCCAGCGGCTGGCGGCGGGCCCGCACCAGCCCGACCGCGAGGGCGACCGGCAGGAACAGCCGGAGCGCGCCCCACACCGGGTTCGCCAGCAGGTGGTCGGCGACGGTCTCCGCCAGCCGCGGCAGCAGGCCGAGGAGAGCCGCGACGTCGGCGGCCGACGGCGCGGCGACGTCCGACGTGGTCGGCTGGTGGAGGTGGGCGAGCCGGAGCAGACCGAGGGCCGCGAGCGGCGCGAGCAGCGCCAGCCAGGGGGAAGCGCTCCGCCGCTCCGGCCGCAGGGCCAGCGCCGCCAGGCCGAGCCCGCAGATCATCACCGCCCACACCATGCCCTCGTTCTTGAAGCTCGCCGCCAGCACCAGGCAAGCCGAGCCGGCGGCCAGGCTCGCGCGGTCGGCCGCCGCCAGGCCGCGCACGAGCAGACCGGCGCCCAGGGCCGCGCACAGCCCGAGCGGCAGGTCGGCGTAGCCGCTCGACGCGGCGGTCGCGAGCTCGGGACGCCACATGGCCGGCGCCCACAGCAGCAGCCCGACGGCGGCCATGGCCTGGCGCCGGCCGGCCCACTCGGCCATCAGGAGGCCGAGCAGCGCCAGGCCGGCGACGACCACCACCAGCAGGCCGCGGTTCATCATGAGCTCGTCGGGCGACCCGGCGGCGGCGGCGTGCTCGAAGAGCACCAGCGAGTAGCCGATGGGGTAGCCGTGGTGCGGGTTGATCCGCTGCGGGTCGACGAAGGCCTCCGAGCGCAGGAACTCGCCGTGGAACAGCAGCTCCGCCTTGGTCGCCCAGATCGCCAGCGGGTCCCAGTGGTGCAGGGCCACGCACCAGCCCGACAGCACGATCAGCAGCAGCGGTGGCGCGAGCACGGCCGCGAGTGCGAGGTCGACGGGGCCGAAGCCAGGCGCGCGCCCCCCCGGGCGGTCGTCGGCCGAAGGCGGAACCGCCCGCCAACGGCGAAGCAGCAGCCAGACGAGCCCGCCGACGAGCCCGGCGCCGATCAGCCCCCGGCCAGCCGCCACCGGCACCGGCGCCAGCGCCGCCCAGGCGTAGAGCGTCACGACGTGCGGGACCATGCCGGTGAGGTAGGCCTCGAGGAGCCGCCGCGCCGACAGCCGCCGGCCGCCGGCCACGAGCTCCAGGATCAGCAGGCCGGTGCCGAGCCAGCCGAGGTGGAGCAGGGCCAGCTTGACGAGGGTCACTCCCGGTGCTCCCGGGCGCCGACGGCGATCCAGCGGTCGAGGCCGTCCTCGAAGCCGTCACTGCTGATGGCGGGCGGCGGCTGGCCGACCCTCCGCAGCCCGTCCCGGCCGTCGTCGACCTCGAACCACCACCAGGTCGGCCCCCCCTCGGGGCGCTCGAGGTGCACCACCAGGAAGGGCCGGCCCGCGGCGGCCAGGCGCTCGCGCACCGCCGGGCGGTCGACGAAGACCCGCCGCGGCTGCAGCCTCAGGCCCACGAACCAGATCGGACCGCCCCGGTCGTCGATCAGGACCGGCAGGTCGCGGGGGGTCTCGGCGTCCACCGCCCGCGCCACCGCGACCGCGTCGCGGAACCAGTCGTTGAGGCGCAGGCGCAGGTCGTAGGGCCGGGCGCCGGCGACCTCGCCAGCGAACCAGCGCACGGTGTGCAGGAGCGGCATCGCCTGGGTGGCGACGGCGACCGCCAGGCAAGCGGCCGTCAGGAGGGCGAACAGCCGCGGCGCCCTCGGGGCTGGCCCGGGGCCCCGGCTCCGGTCGGTCACCGTTGCGGGCATCGCCGGATCGTAGCACGTGGCCGGGCGGAGGCCCTTGACAGCGGGCGAGCTCAGTTTCATATTTGAGAAAACGTCAGAGAAGCGGATCGGCAGCCCGAGCCGGGGTGCCGGTTCGCAGCGGATCGTCGACACGGGCCCGTTCGGCCATTCGGCCCGGCTGAGGCGCGCGCTGGTTGTGAGGCCGACGGGTCCTTGCTTGCCGTGGACCGGGCTCCACCGGTCCGGAGCGTGATGGGGCCACCGCCGCCGGTGGAGAGCGTCCGGCGGCACCGGCCCGGTTGCGTCGACGCGGCAGCGCGGGGGCTCGCCGACCGTCCGGACTCTGCACAGATCTCGACGAGAGGGTGTGCAGCCGGTCCGCACCGCGGCCTTCAGTCCCTCCGCGGACGCCGTAGCTTCGAGGAGGAGGAGAGCCATGGGTTCCTGCGGGAGAGCTCGCGCGGC
>DATHSO010000194.1:0-15024 GCA_035464095.1 Candidatus Methylomirabilota bacterium
TTTGCGATGACTGAGATGGAATTCATAATTCAAAACTCATAATTCAAAACTAGGGTTCATCCCGCAAATGGCGGGATGAACCCAAAAAATGGGCCGGAGCGGGGAAGGAGGAGACCGCTCCGGCCGGGAAACGTGGAGGAGTGCGTCGTCGTCAGGTGGTCGCTGTCTCACCGAAGTAGTCACTGACGTCGATCTTGGCGTCGCGGAGCTTCTCCGGTGGCGCGGTCAGGTAGTGGTAGCGCTTGCCGTAGCTGAGCAGGGCGCGCTCGAGCATCCGCCGGCCCCGGTACAGGCGCGACATGACGGTCCCCACCGGAACCTCGAGGATGTCGGCGATCTCCTTGTAGGCGAATCCCTCGAGGTCGGCGAGGAGGACCACCATCTTGTAGTCGTGGGGCAGCTGGAGCAGGGTCTGCTTGACCTCGTGGTCCATCTCGATGGCCATGACGCTCGACTCGGGGTCGGCCTGGGCCGTGCTGGCGGCCTCGAGCAGGGTCTCCTCGAGACCCTCGTGGACCTCGTCGAAGTCCACCTTGGGCGGCTGGAGCTTCTTCTTCCGATACGAGTTGATGAAGGTGTTCTTCATGATCTTGAACAGCCACGCCTTGAAGTTGGTGCCCTCGGCGAAGCGCTCGTAGTACTTGTAGGCCTTGAGGTAGGTCTCCTGCAGGAGGTCCTCGGCGTCCTCGACCGAGCGCGTCATGCGTAGGGCGCTCTTGTAGAGCTGGTCCCGGTAGGGCAGCACGCCTGAGGTGAAGTCCCACATCATCGGTTCGGCAGTCTGAGTCATCTGACCTCCATGCTGGGGCATGATACAGACCTGAAACAGTGCTGTCAACCGGGGGGATGAAAAAACCTGGTAACGGCGATTTGTTTCAGTTAAGAAACCATCGGCGTCCGCAGACACAAAAAACGGGGCCCCGAAGGGCCCCCCGCAGAAACCTGTTCTCGAGTCTGGAGTGCTGCTACAGGAGCATGAACGCGATGACGAGGGCGTAGATCACGAGGGACTCGATCAGCGCCAGACCGATGATCATGGTGATCCGGATCGGGCCGACCGCGCCGGGGTTGCGGCCGATGGCCTCGCACGCGGCGGCCAGGCCCTTGCCCTGGCCGAGCGATCCGCCGAAGGCGGCCAGGCCGATAGCGATCGCGGGGGCGAACAGGCCCCACGGGAGCTTCTGATCAGAACCCGCGGCAGCACCTTCCTCCGCCGCCATGGCCGGAGCGGCCACCGCCAGCGCCACCAGAATGATCGCCATGGTTGCAAAACGTCGACTCATGCTGTTCCTCCTCCAACGAGATTCTTCGTTACCGGTCGTGGTTAATGTTCCTCGGCCCCGACGGCGCCGTTGAGGTACGCCATCGTGAGCATGATGAAGATGAAAGCCTGCAGCAGTGATCCGAAGATGCCGAGAACCATCATCGGCCACGGCAGCAGGAACGGAAACATGCTGAAGAAGATGGCGGATGCGGAGTGCTCGCCGAAGATGTTGCCGAACAGGCGGATCGCCAGCGACAGGATGCGGGCGGCGTGGGAGATGAGCTCGATGACGAACATCAGGGGCGCCAGGAAGATGACCGGCCCGAGGAAGTGCTTCATGTACTTGAGCACCCCGTTGTCCCTGATGCCGACCACGTTGTAGAAGATGAAGGCGGTGATCGACAGGGCGAAGGTCGTGCTCGGGTCGGCGGTGGGCGGCTGGACGAAGTAGAAGATGCCGAAGATGTTGCCGACGAAGATGAAGAAGGCCAGGGAGCAGATGATGGGCAGGAAGCGGCTGCCCGAGCCGTGGCCGACCACGTCCTCGATGAGGTCTCGCAGGCCGGTGATGAGAACCTCCAGCACCGACTGCACCTTGCCCGGGCTCTCCACCGACAGCCGGCGGCTGATCGGGATGACCACCAGGGCGATGATCACGACCACGAGAATGGACATGACCGCGTTGTCCGGCAGCCAGTAACCGTGGTTGTGGAGGTTCATCCAGCTCTGCCACTGCTCGCTGGACTCACCGAAGAGGGCGATCAGAATCTTGTTGATCGGGTGGTAGAGGATCGAAACGGCATGTTCCAAGTCAGCCTCCTCCATCTCGGCCCCGCCGGACCCCCTCGACGACCAGGGCCACCACCGGAGCCGAAAACCCGAGGGCTACTGCCACCGGGTCGATCTGCGGCACCCAAACGAGAGCCGCCAGCACACACGCCAAGAGCCCGAAGCGCCCGGTGATTCGGAGGATCGACGGCAGCTCGTACCGGGGTCTTCCGGGTTGGACCACGCGACCGACGACCAACTCCAACCACCGAAAATTGATGATAGCCACCGTTCCAGCCGCGGTCAAGCTCAAAGCACCCGAGATTGAGCGAAAAATCACAAATTCGACCGAGGCCCCAGCGATCACCAGCACCCAGGCCAGGCTGACGACGCGTCGGGCCGAAAATCCCTGGCTCGTCTCAGGGCTGGCCGGCGGCGTCATCGGGCCCGTTCTTCTCCTGCGCCAGCTCCTCCTCCTTCTTGGCGGTGGCGGCGGTGATCCGGAACAGGTTCACGAAGCCGGCGATGATGCCGAGGAGGGAGAACAGGCCGGTCAGCCAGGGGTGGGTCCCGAACCACGAGTCCATCCACTTGCCCCAGAAGTAGCCGATCGCCATGGCGACCGGGAACTGGATCCCGACGATGGAGGCGTTGAGCCAGTTGGTGGCCTGGCGGACCGTCTTCTTGCGCGGCACGGGCCAACTGTACCTCGTTTTCGGCTCGGGGTCACACCAGGCCCAGGGCGACGAGCCCGCCGCGGGCCCACGCCACCACCGGCGCCGGCCAGATGCCCACCGCCAGGGTCAGCACCGCGCACACCGCCACCGCCCCCTCGGTCCAACGGTCGCGGATCAGGTCGGCGGCGGAGGCGCCCTCGGCGCGGTCGTCCACGAGGTACATCTGGACGACGATGCGGAAGTAGTAGTAGAGGCTGACCGCGGACATGATCACCGAGATCACCACCAGCCCCACGAAGCCCGCCTCGACGGTCGCCGCCCACAGGTAGAGCTTGCCCATGAAGCCGGCCGTGGGCGGGATGCCCGCCAGGCCGAGCATGAAGATCAGCATGCCGGCGGCGGCCCCCGGGTGCCGTCGGGCGAGACCGGCGAAGTCGCCGATGCTCTCCCCGGCGTAGCCCCTGGACTCGAGCAGGATCACGAAGCCGAAGGCGCCCAGGTTCATGAAGGCGTAGACCAGCATGTACATGAGCACCGCCCAGGTGCCCGCCGCCGAGCCCGCCACCAGCCCCATGAGGGCGTAGCCGGCGTGGGCGATGGACGAGTAGGCGAGCATCCGCTTGACGTTGTCCTGGGTCAGGGCGGCGACGTTGCCGTAGATCATGGTCGCCGCGCAGGCCACCCACAGCACCGCCCGCCACTGGTCGATCTCGCCGGCGAAGGTGCCCGCGAACAGCCGCAGGAACATGGCGAAGGCGACCGCCTTGGGGGCCACCGAGATGAACGCGGTCACCGGGGTGGGCGCGCCCTCGTAGGCGTCCGGGGTCCAGACGTGGAACGGCACCGCCGCGACCTTGAACAGCATGCCGAAGGCGACCAGGACGATGCCGAGCAGCAGCAGGACGTTGTGGTGGGGCACCTCGGCGAGACCGAGCCGGATGGTCTCCAGGTCGAGGCTGCCGGTGGTGCCGTAGACCAGCGAGATGCCGTACAGCAGCAGCGCCGAGGAGGCGGCGCCGAGCACGAAGTACTTGACCGCCCCCTCGTTGGACTTGGGCTCCAGCTTGAAGTAGCCGACCAGGACGTAGACCGACAGCGCCATGAGCTCGAGGCCGACGTAGAGGCTCGCCAGGTTGGCGCCCGAGGCCATGACGAACATCCCGAGAACGGCGTAGAGCACCAGGGCGGCGAACTCGCCGCCCGAGTAGCCGGCGCGCTCGATGAAGCCGGCCGACATGAGCAGGGCCAGGGCCGAGGCCGCCAGCACGAGCAGTTTGAAGAAGACCGCGAAGCTGTCGATGACCAGCATGTCGCCGAGGATCAGCTGCGGGCCCGCCTCCGGGAGCCCGAACACGAAGACGAGCACCGCCGTCGCGGCGAGGGCGGCGATTGCCAGGGCCATGACCGGTCGCGTCCCCCGGCGCCCGAGGGGGATGCCGGCCACCAGAACCGCGAGCCCGGCCACCGCGAGGAAGATCTCGGGAATGAACGGGATGAAGTCGGCGAGGGTCATCGCCTACTCCCCGTGCTCCCCGGTCGGCGCCTCCACGTGCTCGACCGCCTCCGGCATCCCGAAGCCGGGCTCGACGCCGGACGAGGGCATGGCCACCGACACTCGCTCCATGACCCGGTCCACGGTGGGCTGCATCCGGTCGAAGAACGGCTTCGGGTACAGGCCGATCCAGAAGGCGATGACGATCAGCGGGATCAGGGTCCACTGCTCGCGCAGGTTGAGGTCGGGGAGCTCGAAGTTCTTCTCGTTGCTGAGCTCGCCGAAGAACACCCGCTGGTACAGCCACAGCATGTAGGCCGCGCCGAGGACGATGCCCGAGGCGGCGAACAGGGCCCAGACCCAGCTGTGGTGGAAGGCGCCGATGAGGATGGTGAACTCGCCGATGAAGCCGTTGAGGGTCGGCAGGCCGATGGACGACATCGTGATGATCAGGAAGAAGGTCGCATAGAGCGGCATCACCTTGGCGATGCCCCCGTACTCGGCGATGAGCCGGTTGTGCCGGCGCTCGTAGACGATGCCGACGAGCAGGAAGAGCGCGCCGGTCGAGATCCCGTGGTTGAGCATCTGCAGGATCGAGCCCCTGAGGCCCGGGTCGTTGAGGGCGAACATGCCGATCATCACGAAGCCCATGTGGCTCACCGACGAGTAGGCCACCAGCTTCTTCATGTCCTTCTGGGCCATGGCCACCAGCGCGCCGTAGACGATGGCGATGATCGACAGGACCCCGACCCAGCCCACCGCCTTGACGGTGGCGTCGGGCAGCAGCGGCAGGGAGAAGCGGACGAAGCCGTAGGTCCCCATCTTCAGCAGCACGCCGGCCAGGATCACCGAGCCCGCGGTCGGCGCCTCGACGTGGGCGTCGGGCAGCCAGGTGTGGAACGGGAACATGGGGACCTTGATGGCGAAGCCGACGAAGAAGGCGAGGAAGATCCAGAACTGGAGCTCGGGCGGCACCTGGGAGGCGATGGTGTACAGGTGGGGCACCGAGAAGGTGGGCTCGTTGCCCAGGCCCGGCAGGCCGACGGCCTTCAGCCCGCCGGCGTTGAAGAAGTACAGGGCCAGGATGCCCACCAGCATGAGCACCGAGCCGACCAGGGTGTAGAGGAAGAACTTGATGGCCGCATAGAGCTTGCGAGGCCCGCCCCAGACGCCGATGAGGAAGTACATCGGCACCAGCATGACCTCCCAGAAGACGTAGAACAGGATGAAGTCGAGGGCGCAGAAGACGCCGAGCATGCCGGTCTGGAGCAGGAGCAGGAAGACGTAGTACTCCTTCTGGCGCTCGGTGATGGCGGAAAACGAGCTGTAGATGGAGATGAAGCCGAGAAGGGTGGTGAGCAGGATGAGCAGGATCGCGAAGCCGTCGACCCCGAACAGGTACTGGACCCCGACCGAGGGAATCCACTCCGCCCGGGTCGCGAACTGGAACTCCGCGCCGTCGGTGCGGTACAGGAACCACAGCGGCAGCGACAGCACGAGGTCGACGGCGGCGATGGCGGTGGCGGCGATCTTGATGGCGCGGCTGTTGTCCTTGTCGATGAAGAAGATGATCAGCAGCGCCCCCGCCAGCGGCAGGTAGCAGATCAGGTTGAGGAGCCAGCCGTACTGTGTGTCCATGTTCCTTCCCGCCCCCTAGAGATTCACGACGAAGAAGATGCCGAGCAGCAGCGCGGCCCCGAAGACCATGACCATGGCGTAACCCTGGGCGAAGCCGACCTGGAGCCGCCGGAACTGCCGGCTCGCCACGTCGTAGGCGGTGCCGACCAGGTTGACCAGACCGTCGACGACCCGCAGGTCGAAGATCCCCGACAGCCACGACGAGCCGACCGTTGTGTGGCGGGTGCCGTTGACGGCGCCGTCGACCACCCGGGCGTCGATTTCCCACAACACCTCGGCAAGCTTGACGGTGCCCCGGATCACGGTCGCGTCGTAGAGCTCGTCCACCCAGTACTTGTTGAGCAGCAGCCGATAGGCGAAGGGGAAGCGCTCGGCGAGGGCCTTGGGCACCGAGAACTCCGGGTCCTTGCGGTACCAACGGTAGGCCAGGTAGATGCCCGCCGCCGCGACACAGACCGAGAGCACGACCAGCGCCCACTCGAGGCCGAGGCTGACGGCGTGGCCGCCGCCGTGCTCGGCGCCGTGGCCGCCGGCGCCGAGGATCACCGGCCCCATGAAACCGTCGATGAAGTTCAGGTGCTCGGCGTGGAAGAGGACGCCCGGGAAACCGATGAGCAGGCCGCCGACGATCGACAGCACCGCCAGCACCTGCAGCGGCAGGGTCATTGTCCAGGGCGACTCGTGGAGGTGGTGCTCCGCCTCCTCGCCGCCCCGGAACTCACCGTAGAAGGTCATGTAGACGAGCCGGAACATGTAGAACGCGGTCAGCGCGGCGCCGCCGAGCCCCAGCACCCAGAGCCCGAAGTAGACGTTGCCGAAGCCGTTGAGGTCCGTGTACCCGGCCTCGAAGGCCTTGGCCAGGATCGCGTCCTTGGACACGAAGCCGGCCAGCGGCGGGATCCCGGCGATGGCGACGGTGGCCGCCAGGAAGGTCCAGAAGGTGGTCGGCATGTACCGCTTCAGCCCGCCCATTCTGCGCATGTCCTGCTCGCCGCCGCAGGCGTGGATCACCGAGCCCGAGCCGAGGAACAGGCAGGCCTTGAAGAAGGCGTGGGTGACGACGTGGAAGATCGCCGCGACGTAGGCGCCGACGCCGGCGGCCAGGAACATGTAGCCGAGCTGGGACACCGTCGAGTAGGCGAGCACCTTTTTGATGTCGTTCTGAGCCAGGCCGATGGTGGCCGAGAAGACCGCCGTGACGCCGCCGACCACGGCCACCGTGAGCATGGCGGTGGGGCTGAGCTGGTAGAAGAAGTTGCAGCGCGCCACCATGTAGACGCCGGCGGTGACCATGGTCGCGGCGTGGATCAGGGCGCTGACCGGCGTCGGGCCGGCCATGGCGTCGGGAAGCCAGACGTAGAGCGGGATCTGGGCCGACTTGCCGATGGCGCCGACGAACAGCAGCAGGCCGATGACCGTGGCCGCGGTCGTCAGGTGGGCGCCCTGGCCGTGGCCGACCGCCGTGAACAGCTCACCGAACTCCAGCGTGCCGAAGTAGTAGAACGCGAAGAAGATCGCCAGCAGGAAGCCGAAGTCGCCGATGCGGTTGACGATGAAGGCCTTCATGCCGGCCGCCGCGCACCAGTTCTTCTCGTAGTAGAAGCCGATGAGCAGGTACGAGCACAGCCCGACCCCCTCCCAGCCGACGAACAGCACCGGCAGGTTGGAGCCGAGCACCAGGGTCAGCATGGCGAACATGAACAGGTTGAGGTAGCTGAAGTAGCGGGCGTAGGCGCGGTCCGACTCGCCGTGCATGTAGCCCACCGAGTACAGGTGGATGAGGAAGCCGACGAAGCTCACGAAGCCGACCATCACCGCCGACAGCGGGTCGACCTGGAACGAGGCGGCGACCGTCACCTCGGCGGTGCGACCGCCGGCAATGATCAGCTCGCCGCCCGCGATCCACTCGAAGGCGGTGACCACGTAGGGAACGCTCCGGTCCTCGGTCAGGAACCACTGCAGCATGGCCGCCCAGCCGTAGAGCCAGGCGAGCCCGGCGCCGAGCAGGGCCACCGTGTGGGTGACGGTCTTGGACAGGCCGCGGAAATGGGAGACGAAGCCGTTGACGATGGCCCCGATCAGCGGGAAGAGCGGGACCAGCCAGATGAGGTCGTGGAGCTTCATGCGTCAACCCCGCATCAGGTCCGCGTCGTCGAGGGCCACCGTGTCCCTGAGCCGGACCAGCGCGATGATCAGGCCGAGCCCGATGGCGGCCTCGGCGGCGGCGATGGTGATGACGAAGATCGCCAGCACCTGGCCGGCGAGGTCCGACAGGTGGAACGAGAACGCGATCAGGTTGAGGTTGACGGCGTTGAACATGAGCTCCAGGGACATCAGGACGGTGATGAAGTTCCGCCGCACCATCACCCCGACGATGCCCAGGCAGAGCAGGACGAGGGACAGCACGAGGTAGTGGGTGGCGCCGATCACAACTGCTTCCCCCCCTTGCCGGGCTCGAGCGCCGCCGACCGGCGGCCGAAGATGATGGCACCGATCATGGCTACGAGCAGCACCACCGAGACGATCTCGAAGGGCACCAGGTAGGTGGTGTAGAGAACCATCCCGACCGCCTCGGTGTTGCCGACCACGACGCCGTCCACCATGCGCAGATGGGAGCCGTCGCCGTGGCCCGAGGCGAGGACGCCGAGCAGCACGCCGACCGAGACCAGGATCCCGACGAGGACGCCGGCGATCACCGCCAGCGGCGCGATCCCCGACAGGAAGGCGCTGTCGGCCGGAAGCTTGCGGACGTTGACGAGCATGATCACGAACAGGAACAGGACCATGATCCCGCCGCCGTAGACCAGCACCTGAACCGCGGCCAGGAACTCGGCGTGGCGCAGGACGAAGAGCACCGCCACCATGAGGAAGGTGAAGAGCAGCGCCAGGGCGGAGTGGACGGGGCTTCTCAGGGACACCACCCCGACCGCGCCCGCCACGGTCAGCGCCGCCACCACGTAGAACAGGATCTCTGCGAAGTTGGCGACGACAAAGTCCATCCCCCGGCTCCTCCTAGCCCTCGTCCTCGTCCGGTTCCGCCTCGCTCTTCGGCGGGGCGGGCTTCTTGCCCAGGGGGTCCCTGGGGTCCTGGCCCTCGGCCGGCGTCTTGACGCCGGGGAAGGGCCGCACCCCCTGCCACTCGAAGAGCCGCTTCTTGTCGAAGTACAGGCCCTCGTTGCGCTCGTAGGCGGCCACCTCGTAGGTCTTGGTGGTCAGCCAGATGGACGGCGGGTCGGTGGGGCACGCCGCCTCGCACAGGCCACAGAACATGCAGCGCTTGACGTCGATGTCGTAGCGGTCGATGACCTTCTTCTTCTTCTTGGTCTCGGGGTTGACGTCGACGTGGTCGGCGAGGTGGATGATGTCGATGGGGCAGGCCTTGACGCACAGGCCGCAGTCGATGCAGCGCTCGCCGTCGTAGGCCAGCATGCCCCGGAAGCGGTCGGCGGGCTCCACCCGCTGCTCGGGGTACTGGACGGTCTCCTTGCGGCGGAAGAAGTAGCCGCCGGTGACGCCCATCCCTCGGAACAGCTCCGTGGGGATCAGTTTCTTGAGAAAGTCCACGAAACCCATCACCTACCCTCTGAACCACAGCACGCCGACGGCGACCAGCATCACGTTGGCCAGGGACAGCGGCAGCAGCCACTTCCACCCCACCGCCATGAGCTGGTCGAAGCGATAGCGCGGGAAGGTCCCGCGGAACCAGATGTAGACGAAGATGAAGGCCATCACCTTTGCGAAGTACCAGACGAAGGGCGGGATCCAGGCCAGGGCCGGCGACGCCCAGAACCCGGCCAGCAGGTTCGGGAAAGGCGGCAGCCAGCCGCCGAAGAACAGGATCACCGCCAGCGACGAGACCAGCAGCATGTTCATGTACTCGGCGAGGAAGAACAGGGCGAACTTCATCCCCGAGTACTCGGTGTGGAAGCCGGCCACGAGCTCGGCCTCGGCCTCGGGCAGGTCGAAGGGGTTGCGGTTGGTCTCGGCGACGCCGCAGATGAAGTAGATCCCGAAGCCGAGGAGGCCCGGCACCACCCACCAGACCCCGGCGTCGCGCTGGGACTCGACGATCCCCACCAGCGACATGGTCCCGGACAGGAGCAGCACCGAGATCACCGCAAAGCCCAGCGGCACCTCGTAGGACACCAGCTGGGCGGCCGACCGCAGCCCGCCCATCAGCGAGAACTTGTTGTTGGACGCCCAGCCGCCGAGGATGATGCCGTAGATGCCGATCGACGACACGGCGAGCACGAACAGGACCGCGATGTTGAGGTCGGCGATGAACGGCTCGATCGTGACGCCGCCCACGGTGAAGGCATCGCCGAAGGGGATCACCGACCAGACGATGAAGGACGGCACGAAGATCAGGATCGGGGCCAGCATGAACACGAAGCGCTCGGCCCCGGCCGGCACCAGGTCCTCCTTGACGAACAGCTTGAGGACGTCGGCGATGGGCTGCAGCAGCCCCCGCGGCCCGACCCGGTTGGGACCGATCCGGACCTGCATGTAGGCCAGGACCTTGCGCTCGAGGAGGGTCAGGTAGGCGACCACCAGCAGGATCACCGACAGGATCACCACCAGCTTGATCAGGGGGATCACCAGCAGCTGCAGCACCGGCTCGCTCATCGGTCGATCTCCCCGAGGACGATGTCGAGGGTACCGATCACCGCCACCAGGTCCGCCACCAGGTGGCCCTTGACCATCTCCGGCAGGGCCTGCAGGTTGACGAAGGACGGCGGCCGCACCCGGCACCGATAGGGCGTGGTCGCCTTCTCGGTGGTGACGATGAAGTAACCGAGCTCACCCTTGGGCGACTCCACCGAGCCGTAGACCATCCCCTCCTTGGCCCGCAGCACCTTGGGCGCGCGCGCCATGATCGGGCCCTCCGGCAGGGCGTCGAGGCACTGGCGGACGATCCGCAGCGACTGCCGCATCTCCTCGACCCGCACCAGGTAGCGGTCGTAGGTGTCGCCGTTGGCGCCGATGGGGACCTCGAAGTCGACCTCGTCGTAGCGGTCGTAGGGGAAGACCCTGCGGATGTCCCAGCGAATCCCGGAGCCGCGCAGGGGCGGGCCCGTGAGGCCCCACTCCACCGCGTCCTCGGGCGACACGACCCCGATGCCGACGGTCCGCTGCTTCCAGATCCGGTTGTCGGTGAGCAGGGTCTCGTACTCGTCGATCCGGCGCGGGAAGTCGTCGACGAGCGCCCGGCAGCGGTCGACCCAGCCCTCGGGCAGCTCGAAGGGCACGCCCCCGATCTTCATCGTGTTCAGGGTCAGCCGGGCGCCGCAGTAGGCCTCGAACAGGTCGAGGATCTCGTCCCGGTCCCTGAAGTTGTAGAAGAACGGGGTGATGGCGCCGATGTCGATGGCGTGGGTGCCGAACCACACCAGGTGCGACGCGATGCGCTGGAGCTCGGCGAGGATCATCCGGAGGTACGCGGCCCGGGGCGGGATGGTGATCCCCAGGAGCTTCTCCATGGTGACGCAGAAACCCTGGTTGTTGGTCGCCGCCGCGATGTAGTCCATCCGGTCGGTGTGCGGGATGCACTGGGGGAACTCCATGGTCTCGAACAGCTTCTCGGTGCCGCGGTGGAGGTAGCCGATGATCGGCTTGGCGTCGAGGATCTTCTCGCCGTCGAGCTTCACCTGGACCCGAAGCACGCCGTGGGTGGCCGGGTGCTGCGGCCCGAAGTTGACCTCCATCTCCTCGACGTCGAAGAGGGAACTGTCGGGGCCGTTCATTCCTGGTCCTCCCCCTCCCCCTCGCTCTCGGCCACCGGCCCGCCACCAGGCGGGTACACGTCCGGGTAGATGGCGGCGCCGGTGTCGATGCCCTCGACCGGAAAGTCCTTGCGCAGGGGGTGGCCGTGGAAGCCCTCCCAGGTGAGGATCCTCTCCAGGCCGGGGTGGCCGGCGAAGGTGACGCCGAACAGGTCGTAGACCTCACGCTCCATCCAGTTGGCGGTCTTCCAGATGCCGGACACCGAGTCGACGGCGTCGCCCTCGGCGACCACGGCGCGCAGCCGCAGCCGGCGCTGGTCGTCGAAGCGGTGCATCCAGTAGACCACGTCGAAGCGTCCCCCCTCACGGTCGGGCCAGTCCACCGCCGTCAGGTCGACCAGGAAGCTGAAGCCCCGCTCGACCTTGAGGAAGCGGCAGATCTCCGCGATGGCGCCGGCGGGCACGGTGACCGTCACGTCGCCGGCGAAGCGCTCCGCGCCCAGCACCGAGCCGGCGACACCGTCGGCGAGGGCGACCACATCCGGGTCGTCCGCCGCGTCGGCGCGCTCCGGCGGCACCGGCTTCTCCTCCCAGGCCGGCTTCGGCTCGGCAGGCGCCTCGGCGGCGGCCTTCTTGGCGGCCGCCTTGGCCTTGGCGGCGGCGATCCTGGCCGCCTTCTCCTCGTCGGTCGGCTTCGGCTTGCCGTCCGCCGGGCGGTCGGCGCCCTCGGCGGCCGGCTCGTCGGGCGCCCGGTCGTCGGGCGGCTTCGGGGTCTCGTCGGTCATGGCAGCCTCACGACGCCCGGTCCTTGGCGATGGTCCGCCGGTCGATCTTCTTCTGCAGCTCCATGATCCCGTGCAGGAGCGCTTCCGGCCGCGGCGGGCAGCCCGGGATGTAGACGTCCACCGGGATGATGCGGTCGACGCCCTGGGTCACGGCGTAGGTCCGGTACGGGCCGCCACAGGTGGCGCAGGAGCCCATGGCGATGACCCACTTGGGATCCGCCATCTGCTGGTAGAGCCGCTTCACCATGGGCGCCATCTTCTCGGTCACCGTGCCGGACACGATCATGACGTCGGACTGCCGCGGCGAGCCCCGGAAGACCTCGGCCCCGAAGCGGGCGAGGTCGTTGCGCGAGTCCAGCGCCGCCATCATCTCGATGGCGCAGCAGGCGAGGCCGAACTGGAGGGGCCACAGGGAGCTGCGGCGGGCCCAGTTGAACAGGGCGTCGTAGGTCGTGGTGATGATGTTGGGGGAGAATCGGTCCTCGATCAGGCCCATTCCAGCGCCCTCCTCCGCCACGCGTAGACGTACCCGACCAGCAGGATCGCCAGGAACACGAACATCTCGATGAGGCCGAACAGGGCCAGCCGGTCGAAGCTCACCGCCCACGGGAAGAGGAAGACGGTTTCGACGTCGAACACCACGAACAGCACGGCGATCAGGTAGTAGCGGATGGAGAAGCGGGTGTCGAGGGCCATGGAGGTCGGCTCGACGCCGCACTCGTAGGCCTCTGCCTTCACCGGATCGGGAGACCCGGCGCGGATGATCTTGGCGACCAGCAACAGGAGGATCGGGACCGTGATGGCGACGAGGGAAAAGACCAGAATCGGGACGTAGTGCTCCACCACCCCTCCTTCAAGCCAAGGTCACGACGTGACGCGGACAGCGCCCGCTCATTCTAGCCGTCCCGGATGCAGTGTCAATGAAGCCCGGGCTGTTGAGAGCGTCTCTCACGGCAGCTCCTCGGCGGACCGCCCGTCCGGTCACTGAGGCTCCCCTCCCGTGCTGCCACCGGGACGAGGCCTCCGGTGGTCGGTGGCTCGGTCCGCACACGTTCCGGGGGATTCTATCAAAATATTCCCATTGGGTAATGCAGGGAACCCGGAGCCCACCCCGGCGTCGGACTGTCCAAGGAGGCACCCCATGCAACCCGAGCCGCCAGCCCCGTCGCCGCAGTCCTGGGAGCACCTGTTCGACCGCGACCCCCACAGCGCCGTCGGCTTCCGCGTCGGCCTGGCGACCGCGGCGCTCATCCACGCCGCCGTGTTCGCCGTCACCTGGCCGACCGTCGCCCAGGCCCCGCCGCGCGAGCCGGAGGAGGTGCTGATCCCGTTCATCCTGACCGACGTCCGGTACCCCGACCGCCAGCCCGAGCCGGAGCTGGTGCCGCCCGTGGAGCTGCCGCCACGACCCCCGACGAGCCCCCCCGTCGTCTCCGTCCCTCCGGGCATCGAGCCGGTTTCGGCGTCGGTCATGGAGGAGCCGCCGTCCGAGCAGGCGTCGGTCTTCGTGCCGCCGCCCGTGGTCGAGCCGCCGCCCGCGGACCCCGGTCCGCCCACCGAGCCGGTGCGGGTGGGGGGCAAGGTCGCCCCGCCCGAGCTGCTCTTCGAGGTCGAGCCGCGCTACAACGAGGCGGCCCGCCGGGCCGGCATCCAGGGCGTGGTCATCCTCGACCTGGTGATCGACACCGCCGGCGCCGTCGAGTCGGTGACCGTCCTGCGCGGCCTGCCCCTCGGCCTCACCCAGAGCGCCGTCGACGCGGTCTCGCAGTGGCGCTTCGCCCCCTCCACGCTCCCCCGCCAACCCATCCGCATCCGCTACACCCTCACCGTCCGCTTCACCTTGGCCTGAACGACGATGAGTCGATCAAGAGTGAGTTGAACCGCGAAGGGCGCAAAGTCAATCGCCGAGAGCGCAAAGTCCGTGATCATGAAACGAACTCGGCGAGTTCAGCGATGGACAGCCTTGGCGGCCTTCGCGGTTTCCTCACCGCCCCGATCTGGCACCTCATTTCCCGTTGCGGCAGAGAATCCAGAACTGCTCACTCACCGCAAGGCGGAGCACGGAAAATCACAGACCGAGCACGAACCGGTTAATTCCGAACTTCATGAGCCGGACATTCCAGTTCAACAGATAGCCCAACCGATACCCCCCAAGCCCGAGATACGTCAGGATCTGAGACGCATGGACCGGCAACAACCTTTCAACCGCCTTGTTTTCCACGACAACCGAGTCTTCCACCAACATGTCGATGCGGTACCCGACGTCAACCTTCAACCGTTCGTAAACGACCGGCACGTGAACCTCAGTCCTCACGTCGAGGCCCAGTCTTCTGAGGTGATATCCAAAGCACGCCTGGTACGCGGACTCGAGCAGGCCCGGACCGAGAACACGGTGAACGTGAATCGCCGAGTCGACGATGGCCGTGCCGACCTGCTCGATCCGCTGTCGGTCCTTCGGATCGGCTCTCGGACTCCGGTTGGCGGAGCCATTCATGTGACCGCTCCGAGGTTGCGCGCAGACGGAACCGGTGCCGAGCGGCGGTCGAGGGAGCGGTAGGCGATGGCCTCGGCGATGTGGGGGGCGAGGACGCGGTCGTCGCCAGAGAGGTCGGCGATGGTGCGCGCGACCCTCAGGATCCGGTGCCAGGCCCGCGCCGACAGGCCGAGCGCCCGGCTC